>CAYUCH010000001.1:0-48341 GCA_964443295.1 uncultured Desulfobulbia bacterium
AATCAGTGGCCGGAATCAAATGGAATGGGTGGTCGGGATCGTCTGGAATTCGCAGGGATCATAGAAGTATAGGCAATTCTCTTAGGCCGCAAGATCCATAGAAGCAAACCACTGAATAAATGATGACTGCCTTTCATGGTGAATTTGCTCAAATTTTCTCCATGGAAATGATGCTGCGACAGCCATAACACCATCTGGCATTTTATATGGACTACCTACCTGCTCGCATGGGAAACCACGCATGCGGAGCAATCTAAATATTTTATACTCAACTACCATACAACACGAGTGAATGTTGTTGGCCAAACACCAATGATAAATCCCTTTAAATAATAATGAAGAAATGAACTGATTTCCTCCCGATGTTGATACCTGCATTTTTCTTGCTTTTGGCATCACGCAAAGTCTTGTTATTTCAATGAGTTGCTCTGATCTCTGGAAATCTTTCCCATTTAGTACAACAGAAAACTCCCGGTCAAGCATGAACTTATGTTCCGGTAAGGCAACTCGGAGATAGCCCAATACTTCTCCTTGCTTGTCCATAACACCAAAAAATACCATTTCTCTGTCATACTCATCTATTTCCATACAATCATCTTGCTCTGCAACCCATCCAAGTTCTTCTGCAAACACCTTATGTCTCAAGCGGTATGCGACCTCTTTATCCCGAGTGGAGTTTAAATTTTTAATTACAAGACCTTGCTCAAAAAAACAGATATCAGAGTACCCTTCAAACTTGGCCACTTGTAACATGACAAACCTCCTTGAAAAGGAAAATTACAGCTGGTGTTTATCATGTCAGTACCGGTAGATTACCAATCTTGCTACCTGTCATTTTTGACAGGCAAAGACCTAAATCACACCCAAAAAATACCTTTTAAGACAGGGAAAATGCAGACAAACAACGGAGAAAAGAACTTTATGATTCAAAATATGTTTGGTGACAAAAAACGCCGGTGTATACCTCAAAATACGATCGCAAATAATCTATTTAATAAATCAAGCTGTTATTTAATACAGCTTTGATGCCAAAATTGAATTTCTTCCCACACGCAATGAATGCCAAAACATCAGGAAAACAAACACTCGCGCAAATATGAACACTATCTAACCTGACATGATTGTAACACAGACAATATATATTCAGACCTACTTCTCACCCATGTAACAGATCATTATTAATGAAGACCTAATCGGATTTACGCCTGCAATTGAGCTTCCAGAGTGGGGCAATTTTTTTTATACGTTTGTCGGACAACTGATCCCAAAACAAGGTTATTTTTCGAGTGTCTTGATGAAAATGAGTTAGTCCTTTTTCGCTGAGAAAAGCATCCATTTGCACATCCCAAGCTTCGCACTCTATCTTTTCTGGGATTAGCTGATGCGATGCCCCAACTGCTAGAATATTTTTGCCTTGGCATAATGCGTCTGTTTCTTCTAAAACTGCACAGGCAAGATCAAAATAACCAAGGCCGTCACCAAGTCGATTTCCATCTTGATCCACCGCCACAGCATCGGTAAGTAACATATCTATACCCAGGCTTCCATAGTCGTCCTCATCGACACGCTCACCGAATTTCCCTATACCTTTTGAAGTTACAGCATAACTTAAGTCACGAAAAGATAACTTATAGGGCAAGTAAAGAACAAAACCTTCTTTTAAACCAGGGGTTGGCATAACAAGCTTTTTACCATCAAGAAGTGCATTGATACGAATCTGATGAAGAAGAGGAGACGGTGAGACGAAAAATACATCTGATGATCGGTAAATCGGCTCCGCCCTCAATTGTTGGGCGAGCTTACCTGGCTTCAAATCTACCGAACTTTGTGAGGCTGTTTGGCCCTGGAGGAAAGAACGCAGTAGGTCTTTATTTTTTTTCTGGACCATGCTTACAAAATGTTCCTTACAAGACACTACCGTTTTGCTGGCAGCCTTATAAAATCACTTTCAACTTTTAGAAACGATGACAAATCAGAGAAAACTACATTCTGGAAATTTTTTTATTTGACGTTAACACCTGCAAACCAGATGAATTATCTAGAACGCCTTTTGGGAGACGAGCCAATCTCATATCAATTGGTTCAATCATTGCTGTATATGCTTTTTGTTGACGCTTTTTTGTAAAGCCGTGCTCAACCAATCGACTGATATCATCCCACATGGTCTCGCTGCCCATTATGGCAACAAGGAGATCACCTTCAGGCCGACTAAATTTACCCACGTATGTCTGCCTAGCTGCCCTGGTATACCCTGTCTTACCACCTTCAGTGCCATTAACTCTCCAGAGAGCCTTGTTATGATTCCTCAGAACTTTGCCAAAACTTGTACTTGCCTTCGTCTTGGACATGCGGGAAGCAAATTCCTGGTTATCCATGGCGGCCTTAAACAAAACAGCCAAATCTTTAACCGTAGATTTCTGCCCTCTGGCAGTCAAACCGGTGGCGTTTTTACAGACTGTTGCTTTTGCACCAAGCTTGTTTGCCTTATAAGTCATGAGCTTGGCAAAAACTTTTTCACTCCCAGCAACTTTTTCGGCCAAAGCAACGCTTGCATCATTGGCAGAGGCAAGCAACACCGAATTAATCAAATCATTTGCCCGATAGGATTTTCCAGAACGCAAATATACCTTAGATCGTGGCATGCTTGCAGCGCGGCGACTAACATACACCCAGTCATCATTATTCAAAGCTTTTAATGAAATAAGTCCAGTGAGGATTTTTATGGTGCTGGCAGGCTGCCCGGTCCTTCCCAAGGCATGGGAATACAAAACCCGACCGGTATCGGCATCCATAACTATCGCACTTTTTGACGATAATTTTTTCCGTAAAGATGCATTTGCTGTAACTGGACTTTTTCGATGTACTGATTTAGCTGGTTTTACTTTTGCAGGTCTTGCAGAACGGCAATGCACAACCGTAGACTTGCTGCCAGATACATTATGGATATCACTTCTATTCCCTGGCCTGTGTTTATGAATTGAAGAAAGAATTGGGTATCGTGTAGTAGCTTCTACAAAATCAGGAAAGCAAAAGAAAACAGCAAGACTTAGACTAAAAATAACTGTACGGCTTAAAAAAACCAGACAACGATTCATGATGCACTCATAAAAAAAATATTGAAGTCACAAAGATTGTTCAATATCACAATTGGTAATTTACCCAAAACCACGGATCTCCTTGAAATATAAACAAAAAAAAGGATAATAGCAAGAGAAAGGGTTGACGGTTGTTTCCCATCTCATTGAAGCTAGGCCTCTTTTAAAATCAAAAACCGCCACACCACAAGATAATGTAGTTTCCACAGGGAGGACATACAACAGAGAGTGGCACCAGGGAGGACCAAAAAAATTACAGCACGTTCATAATGTTTTGTGCCACCTCTTGCAATGGCACAACATGATCGACACAGCCAGTAGCAATAGCCTCTCGGGGCATACCAAAAACAACACAGCTTTTTTCGTCCTGAGCGATGTTAACGGAACCAGCCTTTTTCATTTTCTCCATGCCAGCCGCACCGTCTTTACCCATACCAGTGAGGATTACCCCAACAGCACTGGCTCCAACAAAATCAGCCACAGAGTCGAACATGACATCCACCGCAGGTCGCTGATGACAAACAAGTGGCCCGGTTTTCACGCTCACATAAAAACGTGCTCCACTCCGTCTGACCATCATGTGAAAATTCCCAGGGGCTAAGAGTGCCACACCCGGTTGTATGGTGTCGCCATCCGCCGCTTCCTTTACTTTAATACGGCAAATAGCATCTAGCCGTTCTGCAAAACTTTTCGTAAAATTGGCCGGCATATGCTGCACGATCACAATACCAGGCATGCCGGCCGGTAATTCGGTTAATACAGCTCCCAATGCTTCGGTTCCACCTGTGGAGGCACCAAAGGCAATTATCTTATTGGTGGTTTTGGTTAAGGCCAGTGATTTTTTTTGTCCTTGCTTACTTGCCTGCGCCTGAATTATTTTAGCACGCTGCGCCATATCGACCCGGGCCGCGCCCCGGATCTTATCAGCTAACTGGACGCTCATATCACCAACAGAATACGCAGCGCCAGGTTTTGCCATGACATCTACAGCACCGGAATCTAATGCCTCCATGGCCAGGGCGCCACCCTCTGTTGTCAGGGAACTGACAATAATGACTGGAATTGGGAAATACTTCATCAATTTACGTAAGAATGTCAGCCCATCCATGCGGGGCATCTCAACATCTAGTGTGATAACATCTGGACGCAATTGCACTATCTTATCACGCGCCACATAGGGATCAGGCGCCGTGCCGACAACTTCGATATCCATTTCGCTGGACAATTCTTCGCTAAAGACCTTGCGGACAACAGCGGAATCATCAACTACTAAAACGCGAATTTTTGCCATCTTATCTTACATCCCTTGCAAAGATACTTTTTTCATCAAGAAATATCGAATAGCTCTAGAGCCATTTCTATTCTGCAAAACATTCCACAATTACGCCATAATCCAACAGGAGAAGGCCGTGCTGGGTTGAAAACGCCATAATATTAGGCTGCTCAGCCACGGATGACAGGGTCAATCCAGCTGGACTATGCACCTCTGGGATCCCTAAAGTAGCAGTGACTGATTCAGGGTCCAGTTTGCCAAGAAGACTTCCTATTGACGTATTTGCTGTTTCGCCAAGTACATCTGCAGTTTTCCTTTCATCCAACTCATCTTCAGGAATCCCCAAAAAATTGAGGGTTATATTATTAGCCAAAGATTCGGGAAAATAGAAATGCACGTCGCCATTCACTTTACCTGAGAGACTAATAGAGGCTTGTATATAAACATTTTGCTCTATATTGGACAGACTCTTGACATCGTCCACCAAGTCGAGATAAGAAAAAAACATCGTTTCAAACACTTCCTCGACTGTAGACAACAGAGTTGGTTTTATTTCAATTGCCATAATCAATCTCCAGCATCAGTTAAAAATCCATTTCTTCCTCAAAGCCACCATCATCTTCTTCTACATTTTCCAAGAATCTTTTGGCATAGGCTTTCTCAAGAACATCCAGCAGCACTGTCTTGATGGTCTCGGGCATGAATGGCTTTTTCACATAACCAGCTGCACCATGCTTTGTTGCCTCATCCATCCGAGCTTGACTTGCCTCGGTGGTAATAAAAATCACTGGAATATGGCTCAATACATCATTCTTTTTAATGGCTTGAAGAAATTCAATACCGTTCATTTCCGGCATATTTATATCCGAAAGAATTACATCGACCCAGGCCTTATCGAGTACTTCCAGCGCCTCTTTGCCGTGGCCGGCTTCATGAAAATCCCCAACTGCGATACCGGACATGAAGACCACTTTTTTAATTACCGAGCGCATGGTCTCGGAGTCATCTACCACCATAATGTTGAAGGCCATAACAATTCCCTTTCACTCCGTTACCAATCGAAAAAATCAGCCTCCATAAACCAGGCCTATCAATGCACCACATCCTATTTACACGGCAAACAGCTCTTCTGCCTTGCCCATTTCGGCAAGCAGGTTGGCCATTATCTGCTCAATTACGATTTCTGACATACCAAATTTCTGTAAATCTTCTCCACTCAATTTTGTCGCCAAACCGTCTGCCCCGCCTCCGACTCCCATGGAAATCACAATAACATTGGCAAAACAGACCAAGGCTGTTAAGGGCTCCATTTTCAATGCTTCTGGATTATGATGCTCGCTTACAGCTTTCACCATATCCTCGGGGAACCCCCATTTCTTGAGAATAAGACCGCCAAGTTCAGCATGTGTTAATCCCAGGTACTCTTTCTCAGCCTCAGTAAAAGCACACCCCTCTTTGGCAGTTTTTTCCATGATTTTCTCAAAATCGCTGGCAACAAACCGACTGAGAAAACGTTTTCCAATATCGTGCAACAAACCCGCAGTATACGCGGATCCCGGATCGACACCTTTAAAATAAGGCACCAACATTTTTGCCATGATGCCGCCTGCCACCGAATGCTTCCACAACTCGCCTTCTTCCAAGCAATAACCATCACCGGCGTTCCCCTTATAGAAAAGAGCGCTACTGCTTGTAATAATGATATCTTTCAAGATATCATGGCCAATAACGACCAACCCCTCATCCAATGAGGAAATCTTTCGAGGCAAACCAAAATACGAGGCATTACAAATCTTCAAAACATTTACCGTGATATTTTGGTCAAACTGGATTACTTCAGCCAACTGGTGGGCTGTAATATTAGGATCGCCCAGCATTTCCATGACCTGTCGAGCCACCTTTGGAAATGGAGGAACATTCTTGACCATTAAGAGAATTTCATCCAACCTACTCATATCGTAGACTCTCCCCGGCCAGAGACCTTTAAAGTAGTCACGCCTGTATTCAGATCGATGCTTATTGTGCGGTTTACTGTCCCACCGACATCTTCTTTGGCTATCATTACTTTGTTTTTCCAGAACATTTCTCTTAGAACTAAATAATTTCGCTTACCTATATTAAAAATGCCAGCTGAATCCATTACTTGAGATCCACCTACCACTTTTACAATCAATCTATTTTTAGATGCCCCAAGCCGGTATGCTTCCTTGAACAATTTTGGGATACCAGTAGTGGCAAACATATAGGGTTTTGCCACAGCCTTTTGCTTATCTATACTTGCATCAGGCAGCATATAATGCAGCAATCCACCCACTTTAGCCTCGGGGTCGTAGACCACCACTCCAATACATGAACCCAAAGAGTAGGTAATCAATGTATCTTGCGGATTTTTACTGACCACCATGTCTGAAATGCCGACAATTACTTTCATAAATTCCGTTTTCCTAATGCCCCTTCAATAAATTCCTTTTCGCCTACTTAGTATACGCTGTGGCTGCAACCTGTGAAAAATCATGCTTTAACCTGGCTATACTCTCTGAATGTCCAATAAAAAGATAACCACCTTTTATTAATGCCCCATAAAACTTCTGGACTAAATCCTGCTGAGTTTCAGAATTAAAATAGATCATTACATTACGACAAAAAATAACATCCAGTGGGTTGCCCCAAGGAAAATCTTCCATTAAATTTACCCGTTTAAATTGAATTTTTTGCCGCAATTCTTTTTTAACTTTGTAAAATCCTTTTGCTTGCCCTACTCCTTTTTGAAAATATTTCTTTACCAGCGGTGCAGGCACCTTGGAAATATTCTCGTGGTTATAAACGCCTTTTTCTGCTTTTCCCAAAACCCGCGTTGATATATCACTGGCAATGATCTTATATGACCAGGTCACCTGTGGATTGCGAGCTAAAAATTCCTCAATTACCATTGCAATGGTGTACGGTTCTTCACCAGACGAACATGCTGAAGACCATATTGTCAGCTCTCGTTTACCGGAGGGTAAACCCTTCGCCCACGCTGGCAGAATCTGGCCGCTCAAAAAATTAAAATGGGCCTGCTCGCGGAAAAAATTGGTAAAATTTGTAGAGACGGAATCAATCAGCAGTACTAATTCGTTACCACTGCGCTCGTTTATAACAAATTCGTAGTACTCCTTGAAAGAATTGATCCGGCAAGCACGCAAACGTTTTCCAAGGCGTGCATTGAGAAGTTCTTTTTTTTCAGCTTTTAAGTAGATGCCGGTTTTTTCATAAATCAACGCACTGAATTTATTGAACTGTCCTTCAGTGAGCTTTGGAAGGCGGATCAGCGGTGTTTCCGATTGTTGCATTATTGCTGTTCAAGCCTCCGATTACATGGAAGTGGCTAATTAAAAAAATACCTTTAATTCTCTTCCAGTTCCCTAATAACCCCTTCTCCAACAACACGATCTGCATCAAGAAGGATCTTTACATCGCCTTTCACTTTGGCCATTCCCAATATATAGTCAGCATGCAAATGGGTGCCAAAGGCTGGAGGAGGTTCAATTTCATCTTTGGCAACATTCAATACTTCAGACACTGAATCTACAAGCATACCCACCTGTATCGATCCTGAAGAACCTTCAATTTCAACAACAATAATACAAGTCCTTTCATCATATTCCTGGATTTCCATGCCAAATTTCAGTCGCAGATCCAATACAGGAATAACTCGACCACGTAGATTGATGACGCCTTTAACATGGGGTTGGGTATGAGGCACTGCAGTTATTTCCATCAGGCCGATGATTTCACGGACATTAAGAATACCCACGCCATATTCCTCATTGCCCAAGGCAAAGGTGAGATATTTCCCCTCCAGAACCTTTACGCTTTTCCCGCTCTCTCCACCGGCATCCTTTTTTGCTTCTTCCATGAACTGCCTCCTCCACGAACGAAACTCTTTGCCACCCTAATGAATTGTGACGAAACAGTTAACCAACTGTAAATTTAAGTACCCGTTGCTTGAACTAATCCTGCCAAGTCAAGAATCAAACCAACCCGGCCATCACCCAGAATAGTTCCACCTGCGACCCCTTTCACATCTTTCATCAAGCCACCAAGACTCTTGATGACCACTTCCTGCTTACCAAGCAACTCGTCCACCATGAGTGCTCTTTTCCCCCATTCACTCTCAATCACTACCACAATACTCTCACAGGGATCTGTTTGGGTAGTGTCGACACCAAATACTTCATAAAGTCGAATAATTGGGATGAGTGTCCCCCGAACCATAAGGGTTTCCCCTTGGCCGTGTACGGTGTTGTAATGGTCCCGATTGGGTTTGATGGATTCTTGAATAGCAATTGTTGGGATAATATATCTCTCCTCTCCAACCCGTACAACAATACCATCGATTATTGCCAGAGTGAGAGGAAGTTTGATTACAAATTGTGAACCAACACCTGGAGTACTGATTACTTCTACTTTTCCCCGCAACTTTTCAACGCCCTTTTTCACCACGTCCATACCGACCCCTCGGCCAGACACATCTGTGATTTTGTCAGCGGTTGAAAAACCGGGGAGAAAAATGAGGTTATTTATTTCATGGTCGGTCAACTGATCATCTTGAGAAATAAGACCTCGTTCAATTCCTTTAGTACGGATTTTTTCAGTATTCAATCCAGAACCGTCATCTTCAATTTCAATGACAATTGCGCTCCCTTTCTGATATGCACTCAGGACTACCTTGCCCTTTGCATGTTTACCGGCCGCCTCCCTCACATCAGGGGTCTGTACACCATGATCAACCGAGTTTCGGATCATGTGCACAAGAGGATCATAAATTGACTCGACCATATTTCGATCAATTTCTGTTTCCTCACCGTGCATGATAAGATCGACCCGTTTACCAGATTTCTTTGATAAATCGCGAACCAGGCGGGTCATTTTTTGAAAGGTTTGGCGAATGGGAACCATCCGCATAGCCATGGCTGTTTTCTGGAGTTCGGTGGTAATACGCTCTAACTGAGCAAGATCACGGGTTAATTTGGGATCTGAAATACTAGAGACCAATGGATTCTGCTTCACCATAACTTGCATGATAACCAGCTCACCGACTGCGTTGACCAAGTTATCCAGTTTTTCAATGTCTACTTTGATGGTGGCAGTGATTTTTTTCTGAACAGCAGGTGCCCCTCCACCAGCCTTCGGTTTGTCGGGCTTGCCAGGAGCAGGCATTTTTACTTTTCCAGCTGCTGCAGGAGCAGGTGTAGCCGGGGCAGGACTGGCTGGTACTGGCTCTGGTGGAGCTACTGCGGCCTGGGCGGCTGTCGCTGGTGGTTCTTCTTTTGGAACCGCCGCTGCTGGCTCTGCAGGAGGAGCCTCAACAACAGGAGCATCTCCCCCTTGCACCCCTACTACTTTGGAAATATGAGCTGAAATGTCAAATTTTTGATAACAATCCGGTCCATTCTCCAATACTTCCTTGATGTTCTCAACCATGGTACGGAGGAAATCTCCAACCTCAAGAACAACATCAATAACATCGGCATCCATCTCCCGTTTATCATTGCGGACATCATCCAATAAGTTTTCTGTGGCATGGGCCAGCTTATTGATGTCCATGAGGTTTAAAAAACCTGAGACACCTTTAATAGTGTGGAAAGGACGAAAAATATTATTGATTATCTCTTTATCATCAGGGCTTTGCTCAAGGTCAAGAATGTTGACCTCGATTGACTCCAGGTGCTCAAAGGCCTCTTCGATGAAGCCACCCAACAAATCAGTATCTTTAAGGAAATCAGGGATAGCACCGGCATCGGCGGATGCTGGTGGTGCAGCTGCTGCTGGCTCAGAAACTGATTCTTCAGCGACTGGAGCAACTTCATCCTCCTGTGATGCAGTATCTCCAGCAACAAGGCTTACATCCTGCCCCATAGCCTTCATCGTAGCTTGAAATTGGTTTGGAACCGTATCAGCAACCTTTTCGCCTTTTCTGGCCACCTCCTGCATATTGCCAATGCATTCACCTAGTTTATTAAAACTATCAGCGGAATCATCCATGTCCCCCATGATAATTTTACCAAGGACATCATTAAAAGCTTTCCCCATCGGCAATAAAAAAGGCAGCCCCGCAGTATCGGGACTACCGCATAATTCTTCAACCAGGGTAATCAACTCGCCAACTACGGACAAGTCTCCTGGCTCGATCGCAAGGATCTTAATAGCCATTTCATCGAGAATTTCGGCCAATGTCTTTGTCTCAGCCATCGACTAGCTCCTTAAGCTGATCAGAAAAGAAAAGCATATTAGGCGCCCTGCCCGTTATTTCTTTAACCAAAAGGGAAACAATTGACCAGAGGCTAACTGTCTTCCAGTAAAATAAGAATATTTTTTCTTTCTTTTGTACCCAGAAAACCCCTGTTTTGGCAAGCAATTTTGACATATTCCCATTAATACCTCAAACTGAGTGGCATGCTACATTGCAGCAAATTGTCTCATGTCAACCAACGGGGCATTCTTCCAAGAGCATTACCTGCCGGATATATAAAATTACTAAGCTACCTCTCATTGAGCTTTGCAAGGATCTGGCTCAACAAGAACCTTACTGTTTATTGAAGAATTTCTTCTTCGACCTCAAGCACCAGAGCCTCTTCCGAGGTATTTTGCACCTTACCAGAAATTTCCAACAAAGACGGGTCAAACCGGCCAATATATTCCTCAAGGTAGCTCAAGTTCTGCCTGACCTTTTCCAAAATCTCAGCTTTTGGATAGCGCACCTCAATGGTCCTTAACAGGTCGAGCGATTCGGCAAGGAGAATACGTTTTCGCTCTGGGTCAACAGCTTTTCGGGCCTCCACAAACAGTGAAGAGGCTTGCCTCCTCAATTGTTTTGCAGCCATGTTAGAAGCCTCAGCGATTTTCTCCTCAGCCTGGCCCTGATATCCAGTGTCTAAAAGATTGGAAAAAATCGTAATCGCTTCATCAAATTGTTTTAAATCAAGAAGAGTTAATGCATCTTCCCATTGAATTGCCAACTCTTGCTCCTGCAACATGCGTTGGGTTTCAATTTCCAATGATTGAGCCAACTGTACTTTGGCAATGGCATCACGGATCATTTCTTCAGGCACATCACCAAGGCCTTTTAAATTTTGGACTCCCTGCAGTACCTCAAGGGCTGCCTCAAATTCCATTTTTTCCACAAGATCATCAGCCACGACCAATTGTGAGTCGACCCATGACAGTACCTTTTCCTCCACCATTGCGAAGAGTTGACGCCCCCGAACTGCAATGGGACTTTTGGGTGCATCTTGCTCCAGACGAGCCACCCCCTCTTCCATTCCTGCAGGAATTGTGTGACCATCAAAAAGTAAATATGAACGCATGATGGTTAAAAAAACGGGGAAAAACTCAGATTGAACCATTTCACTTCGCAACAAAGCGAGTTGTTCTGTAACCCAACGATCTGCTCCATGCAAAGTGGAAAAGAATCCCTCCAATGTTTCATAGCGCTTAACAGCGTCTTCAACACGCCCTGTAGCCAATAACAGATCAGCAACTTTTCGCCCTAATAATATGGAGTCATCACTTAAAAGAGCGACTCCCTTCATGCCATCCAGTAGATTTGTTGCAGCTTCCAACTGGCCTGCCTGTAGTAATCCTAGGGCATATGAACGACGCACCTCAGGTTCCAAACGATGTTCTGGTAAACTTGCAAGCAATTCACGGGACAGCTCCATACTGGTCATTTTACCACCGGAAAGCTGCCCGATGGGTGGTTGATCATCCTGGTCCTGAAACACTTTATAATCGAGCCATTCGCCCAGGGCATCCCTACCAATTTTTCGCACTGCATCACACCCGCTCTCAAGGTATAAAATGTCCTGTCTCAACACATCTGAGTGCTCAAAAACATGACCTGCTTCTTGCCCATCAAGCACCTCTGCATATTGACCGGAAAGCGAAATAACCTCATGCAGGCATCTGTACCAGGCTCGGGGTCTTCCTTGAAATTCAAGAGCAACCATTTGCCGCTCCAAGTCCTGCCATTTTTCACGCCTTTTGGCATAGCTTCTCGTCCGGTACTCCATGGTTCCAATGCCAAGGGTAGACTTTTTCCTGCTGCTTGACTCATCCGCAAAAGTCTCTTCCGTATCCTGGATAGATGGGAGATTGTTTTCCGCATCATCAAGAGACACATCATCAATGACAACGTTACCAGGTTGTAGCGGGAGCGTATCCTGCGGTGGTCGATTTATTTTTTGAATCCGAGGCGCACAGGAAGAACAAATAAAAACCAAAACAATGAAAGAAAAAAGAGACAGTCTGGAATTTAAAATCTTAAGTATCACTATAAAAAACCTACAAAAATAATTGTTATTTTAATTACCACTCTCTATTGAATGACGTTGTTCATTAACCTTTTTCATCACACGCCAGTAGGGCTTAAATTGACGATCCGGCTTTACTGTTCCCTCTGCCGTCACTTCCCCAAATGCCAAAATAGTTGCCTGCTTTCTCCTGCCGGCCAGAAACCAGGTTTTCTCTTCTTTTTCATCATGAGAAGACACATGTCTCTTCCTTGGTCCTGCACCTATTTGTACTCGCCCTCCACGGGCGGGATTCACCTCGATTTCTATTTGACCGAGATTTGGAAAGCGTAAGGGGACTTGCGATAAATTTGAAAAAGAAAAATCAACCAAATCCAACGTATCAGCAAATTGCTTTTGCTGCAAAATATCATTTGCCAATCGATTCCATACGGGTAAAGCTCCACTGGAGCCACCTATCCTGCTACTCCCACGAACCATTGGTTTATTATCATCATAGCCTACATAAGCTGCGACTACATACCCTTCATCAACAGAAAAGGATTGTCCATCCTGACTTAATCCCGGCACTACTCCAGCAAAAGATGCATTTGTAAAGCGGTTGGCTGTTCCGGTTTTCCCCATCACCGGAACACGCAGGTTGAGTTCTGCAAGTTGCCGTTCTCTTTCTGGAGAATCCGAATGTAATCGGACTTTTTGATCTGACAAGCGCCCCGTACCAAACTTTACTACATTTCTCAGGATATCTCCCACCATTACCTTGGCACGTGGGTCCACCGCCTGCAGTTTTTTTAGGGTGGGCTGAAAAATAATCCTTCCCTGGCTGTCTTCTATTCGATCGATAATTATTGAAGACACATTAGATTCTGCTTGATCACGTGGGACATACACGCCTGTTCCCACCATTCCCTCATACGCCTTAACGACCTCAAGAAGAGAAATAACATTGGATCCCAAAGGAAAAGACAAAACAGGATCCAATTTACTAGTAATGCCCAGTTCTCTACATAATCCAATGATATAATGCAGGGAAACCATCACTCGATAATCAGGTACATTATGCAACACTTCATCACTGTATGGCGGCAATTCACTGAGTTTTTTATATTCACGCTCAAGGGTACTCGCCAATAAAGCAACGGTTGAATTGGATATATGCCCATCGAGATAGATATCGTCCCAAAATGTTTGACCAGCAAAATCTGCCAAATTTGCAGCTTCCTGGGCAGATATTGGTCGCCACTCCTGTCCTGGTGGTGAAAAAGAAAAATAGGCTACACGGCCATTTTGGCCAAACCGATACAATCGAGTGATGAGTGGTGGGGGCACATGAACTATTTGCTGTTGCATGGTTGCCAGTTCATTGCTCATTTCTTGTAAGCGCAGAAAATTCTTCCCCAAGATGGCTTCCCTGATGCGAGCCTCTTTGCCCATTTTCCGACTTTTCTCTTCATCGGTGAGGTTTTCTGCCAAACCGGCCTCATTATCAGCAAGGTACCTGTCAAAACCAACCCCGTAATGACTGGTCCGCAGCACCTCAAATTCATCCAACTTCCCAGAAAAAATCAAATCAGGCTCCATTTCAACCACCGCTTGCTGGTATGCGGCAGCTAAAAGGGACTGTTTATTCACTAATATGCCGTATTTATCGCGGATCCGTTCTTTAAATCGCCCATACGACTCATTTGGCAATCTGCCCAAACCAAGCTCATTTACCACTTCTTTAAAATTGCCAGCTGGTAGGTGATCGCAAAGATGATATAAGAGCCAAATCGTTGCTAAGTTTTCTGACTTTACTCCGGCCCAATTCATACTCACAAGAGCGTTTGGGCTATGATGATCCGGGCGTGGGAAATACGGCTTGTTTTGATAAACAAAAACATTCCTCTCATTATGCAATAAATCCACCGAACTCCAACCAAGCTGCATCGCCGCACAATAGACCAAAGGCTTGATAACGGATCCCATTGGCCGACGCCCATATGCAGCACGGTTGAAGAATCGATTTTCAGCCCCCCCAACCATGGCCTTTACACGCCCCTCTTTAAACGCCAAAACGGCCCCTTGTAAATTGGGATATTTTTCCAGATCCAACCAATACCCCCCATCCTCTTTCACACTACGGACACCGACATATACTAATTCGCCAACCTGCAAACGACTTAAAAGCATGCCCATGTCAGAAGCACGTGGTTCACTCCACCTATTTCGCTCATAGCGCACCAAAGGAACGAGCAAGTTGTTTAAGCCTTTTTTAGCAATCACACCTCGGGCAGGACCGGTAGGATCGTGTTTTTCAAACGTCACGTGCACAGTAGGATGTGATCCGGTTTCAATGGAGGTAATTCGGCCTATTAAAAATCCACCCACCTTAAGGTTTCGCCTGTTGCCAAATTTCAATTTTGCTAATGTTTTTTGAACCTCTTCAGATTCATATCCATCCAACCTGGTATCTAGACGGGATAATTCTTTGCGCAGGCCAACAAGTGCTGCATCCTGCATATCTTTTTCCACTGTTGTGTATACACTGATGCCAGAAGTGGCGATATTTTCTATACCATGACGTAAAAAAGCGTCCTGCACCGCAGGCTCAGCCATGGCTTCTTTAACCAGGTCCATCACAGTACTTATTGAAAAATACGTTTCCCCCTGTTGAAAGGGTATTTCCTGGCTCCGCAAATCATCGTATTCAGTTTTATTGATCACCCCGAGACTTTTCAAACGCAGCAAAACATACCCGGTTCTCACCTTGGCCTTCTGCCTGGCGGTACGCACTGCCTCTTCATCCTTTTTTATAAAGGGATTATAGGCATTAGGTTTTTTCACACTGCCGGCGATAAAGGCACATTCCAGAAGAGTTAATTCCTCGACTGGTCTATCAAAATAATAACGCGCAGCTACACCAAGTCCACGTCCGTTGCCACTGACATAAAATTGATTGATGTAGAACTCTAAAATTTTTTCTTTTGGATAATGGTATTCTAGACGGAGGGCAAATAACATTTCCTTGACCTTTTCAACCACAGATCTGCTTTGCCGCTTAAATAAGTTTTTTGCCGTCTGCTGGGTAATGGTGCTACCGCCCTGAACAACCCGACCCGCTTTAAGATTGGCCCAAAAAGCACGGCTTAATCCTTTGAGATCAACACCATGGTGGGAAAAAAAGTTATTGTCTTCTGCTGCCACAATGGCCTGGACAAATTTTTCTGGGATTTGACTAAAGGGCGTGTACTGTCGGTGGGCTTTCTCAAAAAAAACACCAAGTTTGCGCTCCCCATCACTAAAATAGACTGGGCTTTCAACAGCGAGAAGTTTTTCAATATTTCCCTGCTTGATCTGGTCTCCAGGAGCAAAAACAACCAGCCAGGCAAGGGCGCCGGCACATGTCACTGATGCCAAAAAAAGAAAGGCGAGCCCTATGTTGATCAATTTTCTTAACATTAAATTTACAAAGACCTTTTCCTGTAATTAAACTCACACCCATTAAGAAATGAATGGGTCAAACGGATGAGCGGCTAAAAAATGAAAAGGCTCCAGATGCCCCCTAGTAATTTCAAATAGTTACAACAAAACGCACATCCGCCTCTTTTTATTTTAGGCATGATTGACAAACTTATCTATTTTTCCCGAAAAACGAGATCAACACAAGGCGTTCCTTCATTTTCTTTGCCTTTGAGCCGGAAGATGGCAAAAAAAATACATCTATGTTAAAATTATGAGAGTGGGCAATGTATGCCCCTGGCCAATTTCCCTGACTTTGAACCAATAGAATTTCATGTTTAACAAAAAAAATTTCCACGCCGCTTTTGTCGGCTTTCTTGCCTTGCCCGCCCTTTGTTCTTGTTCCTCACTCAGTTCAGTTAGTTCCAATGAACAGGTTGTTGTGTCCAATTCTCAATCAACCTCGATACTTCCAGAAGAAACAATAACTGTTGCTGAGGCCTCCCAACCCTTTGTTGACGAGAGCATTAGGGTCAGTGCCCTCACTGAAGAAAAAACTGTTCCTGAGCCTGATGCTGTCATGGATCAAGAAATTGCTGCCCTCAAAGCCCTGGGTTCTTGGGACGTAGATCAGGAAGAAATAGTTGCCCAAAAAGAAGAAGTCACCTATGACTTCCCGATTACTATTAATCGTCAAGTTGAGTTTTATTTAGATTTTTTTTCCAACAAGCAACGAAAAAGTTTTAGCCGTTGGCTTGCCCGATCAGGTCGATATGTCCCGTTTATTGAACAGGAACTTGAAAAAGCTGGCCTGCCTTTGGATCTGGCGTACCTGCCCATGATTGAGAGTGGCTTCAGCCTCACTGCTTACTCAAGAGCACGGGCTGTTGGCCCCTGGCAATTCATCCGAGCTACCGGTCTTCGTTACGGACTAAAAGCCAATAAATATGTTGATGAACGCCGAGATCCAGAGAAATCAACCAGAGCGGCAATTGCCTACCTTAAAGACCTCTATGAACGTTTTGAATCGTGGCCGCTTGCAGTTGCAGGATACAATGCCGGTGAAGGTAAAATTCAACGGGCTATTAAAAAATACCATACCAATGACTTCTGGAAACTGGCCGAGAGACGCTACCTGAAGCTCGAAACCAAGCGGTATGTCCCGAAACTTATCGCTGCCATCATTATTGCCAGAAATCCGGCTGAATACGGTTTTGACAATATCGTATATGAGCCTCCTCTCGCTTATGACACCGTTTCCGTGCCGCGCTGGACGTCATTGCGTGCCCTTGCAGTAGCTTCAGGCACCCCTTTTGAAGATATTCACAATCTAAACCGTCAACTGCGGCGTGCAATAACGCCTCCTGATTCTCCCTATTACACGGTAAAAGTACCACAAGGGAAAGGTGAGATGACAACTGCCAACCTTGCCAGGGTGAAAGCAACGGTAGTGACGGATTACAAAACCCACAAAGTAAGAAACGGCGAAACACTTTCCAGTATTTGTCGACGTTACAATTTAAACAAAACCACTTTACTGAAAGCGAATGACCTGCGAAGAGCCGAACTCACTAAAGGAAAACGGTTGCGCATTCCTTATCAAACCACAGTATACACACTGGTTGATAGAAAAATAGGTCAAGCATGGGCCGGACCTGCCACTGCCTCAATGGATAACCTGGTTCTACACAAAATCAACCCCGGCGAAACACTTTCAGGTATTGCACGTAAATACCATGTGCCCATGCACCTCATCGCTGCCTGGAACGACATTTCTAATTTGGCCAATATTCGCCAAGGAGATCAGCTGGCATTATATCTCAAGGATAACCTCAACCAGACTGCCGCCATTTCTCCAGGACCACCACCTGTGCATGTAAAACAAACACCTTCAATCTCCTCTGACTCCATGGCCGTGCTGGCTGACAGCAAAAAAACACGCCCAGTGCATTCAGTTGCCAAGATCCCGGTGATTAAAAATACCTACTATAAAGTTCGAGGTGGTGATAGCCTTTGGAAAATTGCCAAAAAATTCGACATTACTCCGGCAGATATTCGCCAATGGAATAAACTGGAAAGTGACCTTATCCGCCCCGGACGTCAATTACTCTTAAAACTCAGCGCCGACACAGGTGTCTGACCCAACACGCATTTCCATGGACATTAAAGGAAAAACCGCACTCGTTTTAGGCGCTGCAAAAGGGATTGGCAAAGCCATCGGTTTTGCTTTAGCTCAAAAAGGCGCAAAAGTTATTCTCACCCATTATGACTGGCCGGAAGCTGCCCAGGAAATGGAGCAGGAGCTGGCATCCCTTGGTTCTGAACATGTATCGATCCACGTTGACCTGAGAGATCCTGACCAAATCAAAAACCTCATCAACCGAGTGAGAGATCAATTCGGTACCCTCAATATTCTCATCAATAATATTGAACGTGGTGGAATGCCAGTGGTGCATGGCCCATACACCAGTGAACAATGGGACTTGGAAATGGAAACCACCTTGAAAGCGAAGTGGTTTGTTTTTGACAATGCCCTACCGCTTTTAAAAGATTCGGGCCAAGGAGCAGTTGTGGTGCTCTCTTCAATTGCTGGTATTGTTGGCCGTTCAGGCCCTGCTGGTCTTCTTTTTAATGATGGCTATGCGGCTGCAAACCGCGGCATTTCATCCTTCATTGAGACATGGGCCAGGCTAGGGGCACCACAGGTTCGGGTAAACGAGCTGATGCTTGGAATATTCGAAACAAGACACGCCGAACAAACACGGGGCTGGGGCATCCTTTCTGCAAAAGAAAAAGCTGCCTTGCTCCAGAATATTCCATTGCAACGAACTGGCAAGATTGAAGATATTATTAAAGCGGTCCTCTATCTCATTGAAGACGCACCGTATATGACCGGGAGTACCTTAAGACTGGACGGTGGGTATTGCCTGGGGAATACAACCATCCCACCCATGCCACCGGGAGTTCTGTAGTAAAAATGTGGCCTAGATATTAATCTTTATTCTCTAATTCCATTGAGTTAAGAACTGCTTCCACTGCCCATTTGGGGATATGATGGAGGATATGTTCCACGGCGGCTTCTTTCGTCTTTGGCTCGACTTCAGCCATTATCTCATCATGGTCAAACCAGCAAAGCTCTCGATTATCAACATCGTATACTGTTAAAATACGACGATCCCTCTCCTCTATGTGCTCTTCTTCCTGGACCGCGCCAACAATTTTTTGCGCCACATCAAAGGGAATAAATTGTGTCGAATCATCTGTCATGCTAATCACCTCTTTAACCTTGCTTTAATTTGCACAGGTAAAAACAAAATGTGAGCAACTCCCCAAAAAGCTGCTTAATAAATCAAATATAAAATCGGGCTCTGTTTTTATCCCTTCATTAAAAAAAAATCAAGCAACAGAATATAAAAAAAAGGCCGCCCTAATGGGCGGCCTTGAATAAAAATCCAATAGATATAAAGTTGCAAGAGCTCAACAGTGCACCTAAGGACACTCGAAGTCTTCGCTTATCTACGAGACTTCGAAATAGGTGACAATGAGGTACTGTTGAATTTACTAAAAGTCTTCAAACTCATCATCCCCAAAAGGAATAACATCTTCTGGAGCTGCGCCTTCAATTCCTGACCCTCCTCCCTGCGCAGGCAAAGCCTGGTGTGGAGGAGCTGCTGGAGCCGGCCTTGAAGCCGGTTTGGATGATCGCATAGATGGTGGTCTCTCCAACCTCGGTGCTGGTTGGCTGCTTTCTTTTGAAGCCGCTCCAACCGTCTTGAATCCACTTACATCACCCACGAGTTTTTTCATCTCGCCTACGGTGGCGCGCATTTCAGTAGATTGAGCACTCAACTCTTCAGATGCAGCAGCAGATTGTTCGGCAGTGGCGGCATTACCCTGGGTAACCCGTTCCATCTCCGCAACAGCCGTGCTTACCTGACCAATACCCTGTGCCTGTTCCTGGGCAGCAGTGGAAATTTCTGAAACCAATGCTGCAACTTTTTGAGCTTGCTCAGCAACCTCAGTAAAATCCTCACTACATTTTCCAACCAGACCAGATCCTTCTTCAATCTTACTTGCCGAGCTATCGATAAGCTGCGTGGTGTCTTTAGCAGCAGTGGCAGCCCGCATGGCGAGATTCCGAACCTCGTCGGCAACAACGGCAAAACCCGCTCCAGCCTCACCGGCTCTGGCGGCCTCAACCGCGGCATTTAATGCCAACAGGTTGGTCTGGAAGGCAATCTCATCAATAGTTTTAACAATTTTCTGGGTTTCCTGACTTGCCTGGGTAATTCCCTCCATGGTCGAAGTAAGTTCAGCCATGGACTCTGTAGAGCTTGAAATAATGGTCTGGGCATCCACCATAAGACTGTTAGCCTCTTGGGCATTGGTGGCATTTTGACTGGTCATCGATGAAATTTCCTGCAGTGAAGCAGAAGTTTCTTCAATGGAAGAAGCCTGTTCACTTGCGCCTTCTGCCAATGACTGACTGCTTGCCGACACTTGGCCTGAAGCATCCGCTACTTGTACTGCACCGCAATCAATGGACTCAATGGAAGAGCCCAAAGGCCGGTTAATTTTCCGAACTGTCCATATACAAAGAAACACGGCGATACCAACGGAGACAAGGGCCAGAATCAAGAGGGCCAGTATTGTTTGATCTTTTCCGTCCAGGGCTGCCTTTGTTTCATAGGCACTGGCGGTAAGAATCTTTTCTTCCATATCAAAAAGTAAATCTTCAAGGTCACTTGCCTGGTTACCCATGGCTTTATAAGGGCCACTGTCTTGTATACCCCCAGATCCTTTTGAGGATGCCAGGCCGACTACTTCCTTAAATTTCTTATGATAGGAATTGAAACCGCTTTCAATTGCCTGCAATTCGGAGATCTGCAGACCAACCTTTTCACCAAGATCATCGATCTCTTGCAAATCATTGGGAATCCCATCAACAAAGGTATCCATTCGTTTCACATACTTCTGATCCAGACGGGCCAGAAAATCCTTCTCAAGCCGCCGGGCGGTGAGCAGGCTTATTTGCATTTCTTTAGATTTCTCTGTCAAAGATCCATAAATTTCAATGACGTCTGAAAGGGAGTTGCTGACAAATCTTAGTCCAAGCCATGAAATCCCACTAATTAGTATCAAAAGGAGAACTAAAATTGAAAATGAGAAGTTCAACCTCTTGCTAATAGTCATATTTTGCATCCTGCCCCTCCACTCGGGAATAAAATTAGAACTGGAATTTCGAAAAACCTTTTCTCTTCACAGAATTACTGATACATACGAATACGATAATTATTGTAGCCCCAAGGCTTCCCATGGGCAAGAAAAAACTATAGACCCTCATTTCTTTTCTTATGAAAACGCAAATTATCGAAACATATGAGAAAAATATGCGCCACGCCATTAAGCAGGCCCGTTTGGCATTGAGCGAGGGGGAATTCCCAGTCGGCTGTGTGTTGATGGATGGGAACGAGGTCCTAGCCAGGGGGAAAAGACAACATAGCCAAGGAAAAAACCCCTTTGAATTGGACCACGCAGAAATAGTCGCCTTGCGTGAACTCTTCCAAAAATTTCCCGATATTGATCGAAGCAATATCACGGCATACTCCACCATGGAACCTTGCCTCATGTGTTATTCCACCCTACTCCTTAACAATGTGACCACAATTGTTTATGCCTACGAAGACGTCATGGGGGGCGGCACCAATACTAACCTGCAAGATCTTTCACCATTGTATAGAGATATGAATCCGACCCTCATTCCCAACATCTTACGTGCCGAAAGTCTCTCTCTTTTCAAAGATTTTTTTCAGCAACCACAGAATAATTATTGGCAAGGAAGCCCTCTGGCTCAATACACTCTTGCCCAAGATTAACAAGGACTCATTGTGAAAACCATATCAGCCCGGACCCTCTCTTTTCGTCCCGGTGAGCGAAATATATTTTTCCATATCCTCACAGCCTGCAATCTGGCCTGTAAACATTGCTATATAAACCAGGAGCAGCATGGCAAAGAGACTCTCGCAATTGATACAATAGAAAAATGGCTCTCTCTTTTCTTTAAAACCGGCCAAGAGAACAACCTTATATTTCTTGGCGGGGAGCCTACCCTGCACCCTGATCTGGCAGCCGGCGTGAAGCTCGCCAATGCAATAGGCTATGATTCGGTGACCATTGATTCCAATGGTTACCTCTTTCACGACATTTTAAACAAAATTACTCCTCAGGAAGCAGTATTAAGCTTCAGCCTGGATGGACCAACAGCGGAAATCAATGATCCCATTCGTGGCAAAGGTGTTTTTGACATTTGCACAGAAAATCTCAAAAAAGCAGTCCAACTGAGTTTCAGAACCAGCCTCATTTACACAGTGAGCCGCAATAACCTTGCCCATCTGCATAGTATGCCCGCTCTCCTTGAAGAATGGGGAGTAAAACGGTTTTTTATCCAAATCATCGGTATTCGAGGCAAACCTGCGGCGGCTGGAGAAACTGGTCTTCAACTTACACCAGAGGAATGGCTGAATACCGTCCCAAAAGTTGCAAAAGAAGCAGCACAGCGCTCCATTGAAGTTATCTTCCCAAAAGTATTTTTAGACACCAATGAAATTTTCCAGTGTGCTGGTCAAGTAGCAGAAAATTTTTTCATATTCCCCAATGGCAGGGTATACCAATGTCCCCTTTGTGAAGATTATCCCATCAACACATTTCATATTGAAGATGACCAGTTAGTTACCAAGCAAGGACTGATTGAAGAAAAATTTTTCAGCCTGGATATCCCTGAAGGGTGCGTGATGAACAAGCTGCTGCAGCCGGGCAATCTGCAATATGATAAAAACGGCAAACCACTGCACCGCATATCATGCTGTCTTTTAAAGCAAAAAATGAGTTCACTTTTAAACACAAAAGAGACAAATCCTTGAAGAAAACCGATTTACAAATTCTATTTTTAGCAGTCGTTGGTCTCATCATTGGCTGTAGCGGAGGTAAAGATGATATATACGGCAAAAACTCAATCTCTCTCATCCATGATGGCAACAGCCGCAATTATGACCTCTACACCCCTGAATCTTATACTCCATCGCACACGTATCCATTGGTAGTTGTTTTACACGGTGGCTTTGGTTCTCCAAACTCAGTGGCCGAATACACAAAATGGGATGACATGGCTGATGAGCAACAACTTATCATCGCTTACCCCGAAAGTCTAGGATCGCAATGGTATGATGGTAGGCAAGAAGACGTGACGGACGACGTGGACTTCATCCACACAGTGATTAATGATGTAAAATACCGACGAGCCATTGATGGTGAAAAAGTCTTTCTCACCGGTGTTTCTAATGGCGGCATGCTCACTCAACGTATTGCCGCTCAACGCCCCCTTGGCATTGCGGCCTTTGACACATTTATTGCTGCACTTCCTGCTGATGTCCTTGAAATGCAACTGGCTTCAACACCTGTTTCCATTATGACGATCCAAGGAACCGGAGATGGTGTTATGCCCTATGAGGGTGGCAATGTGTTGAGCGAAGTTGGAGGCCAAGTACTCTCCTCTGAAGATGCACGGGATTATTTTCTCAGCCTTGCCGACTGCACACTTTATTCAGACCTCACCATCGATCCACGACCAGAAGATAATTCCTCCCTGAACACTAAACTCTATAGTTGCAGTGAAGGCAGTCAGCAGGCCCATCTCACGGTAATCGAGGGAGGCCATACCTATTACGGTGAATGCGACGGAATTATTTGGATTGGTGGTGGTGAGAAAAACTGTGACTTCGAGTCAACAGAGACTATATGGAATTTTTTCGACCAGGCAGATTGATCAAGTTACAATTAGTCATCGGAATTTGGTGCTTCGTTTTCATCCTTACTGAAAAATTTCATTATGATAATGCCTGCCTCATAGAGGATAAAAAGTGGCAGAGCCAATAGAACCGTAGCAAATGGATCTCCAGCAGCCAGCAAAAAGGTAAGTACAACAATGGCCAGATAGAAATACTTCCTGCGAGCATTAAAATAATTCTTATTAACCAAGCCTATTTTTCCAGCCACCATCATCAAAAATGGTATTTCAAAAGCCAAGCCAAAAGCTAGGCAGGCCCGAGCAGAGAATGTAAGATAGGCCCCCAGACGAGGAAGTGGCTGAACATCATCGCCAGCAAGTCCTAGAAGATACTTCAAAGCAGTGGGCATAATACCGAAATAACAAAACACAACACCACCGGTGAAGAGAGATGTGGCCCAAAACAAGACCCAACCAAAGGTTCGCCGTTCCTTCTTTTTTAATCCCGGCGTAACAAAAAGCCATAATTGCGAAAACCAGACAGGGAAGCTGGCAATAATCCCTGCCAGGATAGCAAGTTTAATATAGGCAATAAAAGCTTCAGTGAGATGGGTGTAGATGAGTTGAGTGAGGTCTGGCCGGGCTTGCCGGAGAGGCACCATGAGCAAATCAGCCAGAGGCTCTGCATACACATAGGCCAATAGACTACCTACGATGATGGACAAGGCCGACAGTATTAATCGCTTTCTTAGTTCTTTCAGGTGGGGAGAAAAAAGACCGGCAAGAGGGGTGGGTTCAATGGACATTACGCCTCACTTTCCTGCTTTTCTTCTTGCACGTTACTTTCCCCGTCGGATTTCGTCTCGACAGGTTCCCCGGTTTCAACCTCACCTGATTCAGATGCAGTTGCTTCTGTTACTTCGGATACTCCGTTATCAAGGGGCGGATTAATCCCTCCTTCTAAAGGGGAAGGAGGGGTGTCTTCTGTGGGAGGAGCAATTTGGTCAAAATTCGGTGGATTATCCCGGTTAAAATCTTGCCACGGCTTATCGCCCACCTCATCTTGCAAGTTATCTTTAAGGGTGTTCGCCGCTTTTTTTAATTCTAATAACTGCTTTGCCACAGTCTTGGCAAGTTCGGGTAATTTTTCAGGCCCCACCACGATTAACGCCAGGCCCATAATTACTATTAATTCAGGAAGACCGATTCCAAACATGACTAACTCGAATGACTCTCTAATGTTTCAAATGCCAATAAGCATTTTAAAATGGTTTGAGGTGAAACACGTCCGTCTCGCGTTACTAGTAACTTTCTTTATTCCTGCGAGACCGACAACCATGGAAAATCTACGGTATTTACAAATAGGTGTCAAGAAACCAAAAGATCGTATTGCACCTCCAGTCATCTAATAGTATAAATCGCTGCTGACTAAATACAGTCATTTATCCTGTTTGACTTTTATTTTTGGTTTTACTATGGTGGCTTGCTGCCAATGTTGATGAAGATTTCCCACTCACTTTCATCACTCATCAAACGCAGATAACCTGCTAATATTAAAAGCTTTTACGGCAACATAGTTTCGTTGCCTCACATAATTCGTTGGAGAAATAAGATGGCCAATGTCGTAATCGTAGGGACACAATGGGGTGATGAAGGCAAGGGAAAAATCGTTGATCTTTTAACCCAGCATGCCGATTTTATCGTCAGATTCCAAGGCGGGAACAATGCCGGTCACACCCTCGTTGTGGATGGCCAACAGTACATTTTCCATCTCATCCCTTCTGGAATTTTATACCCTGATAAAAAATGTTTCATCGGCAACGGCGTTGTGCTTGATCCCGGCGTTTTACTGGCTGAAATGCAAGAACTGAAAGAAAGCGGTCTTCCTGTCACTCCGGAAAGATTGACCATCAGCCATAATGCCCATCTCATCATGCCATACCATATTGCCCTTGATCATGGCAGCGAGGCAAAAAAAGCGAAAGGCAAAAAAATCGGCACCACTGGACGCGGCATCGGTCCATGCTATGGCGACAAAATCACGAGAAACGGGATAAAAGTAGGCGAACTCCTGGACATGGACCTTTTCAAAGAAAAGCTTCGGGAAAATGTAGACAAGAAGAACAACCTTCTCTCAAAAATTCTTGATGCTGATCCAGTGTCATACGATGAAACTCTGGCCCAATTTGAAGAGTATGCAGAAAAACTGGCCCCCTTCATTGGCAATGTCTCAGTGGAGTTGGACCAGGGACGCAAAGCAGGAAAGCATATTCTTTTTGAGGGCGCACAGGGTACGCAACTGGATATTGATCACGGCACCTACCCTTTTGTAACCTCTTCCAATACCATTGCCGGCAATGCCTGTATCGGCAGTGGTTTTGGTCCCGCCCATATCGACACTGTTATCGGTATCTTAAAAGCATACACCACCAGGGTTGGGGAAGGCCCCTTCCCCACAGAGTTATTTGATAATGTTGGGGATGAACTGCAGAAAAAAGGCGGTGAATTCGGTGCCACAACAGGACGCAAAAGACGTTGCGGTTGGCTTGACGGCGTTATTGCCCAGGAAGCTGTGCGCCTCAATGGCATTGGAGGTTTTGCCCTCACCAAACTCGATGTACTCTCCGGACAAGACACCCTGAAGATTGCCACGAGTTACGATCTTAACGGAAAGGAAGTAACCGCCATGCCGGGCAATATCAAACACACCGCTGCACTGAAACCAAAGTATGAAGAGGTGGAAGGGTGGCAGGAAGAGATTCGGGATGCCAAAAGCCTGGACGATCTTCCCCCAAAAGCTCGCGATTATGTAAAGCGAATCGAAGAGATTACCGAAACTCCCGTCTACATCCTTTCAGTTGGTCCCGGTCGCGAAGAAACCATCCTGCTTCGCAATCCTTTTGAGGAATAGACGAAAACTTGTATACATTTTCACTCACCAGATAATATTGAAAGAGCGTCTCTGCTTGGCAAGGACGCTCTTTTTTTATCCATAAATAAAAACGTATTCGTCCTGGTTTATACTGATCCTCAGTTTTCCACCGTGATTTTCACCATAGACCTCCCAGCCATTCCTGTCTTCAAACTGGCACTTTAGGCAGGCGGGGGAATGCTTCTTTCTCTTGGTGTCACACCATGAAATCAGCATGGGATATGACAGGTCATTTTCCGCAGTCATCTCAGCTTGGCGTCGTGCCTCATCAAACTCCAGCGGATCACCGGTGATTTCCAAGTTCTTTTTTTGCATAAAAGATATAACAGTCTCGTATTAATCGATTTTGGTAAAACCATTGGCATTTGCGCCACATACCGGGCATTTCTCGGGTGGCTCTTCACCTGGCACGGTATGTCCACAAATCTCACAAACATGATAAGGAGTCTCTGTCATATTATCCATATTGTCCAGGGCGTCCTGGTAAAGGTTGGCATGGGTCTGCTCCACCTCATTGGCAAAACGGAATGATTTCTCCGCTGCCTTATTGCCCTCTTCCTCAGCGGTAGCAATCATGCCCGGGTACATATTCTTAAACTCGTCGGTCTCTCCAGCAATGGCCGCTTTGAGATTCTCCGCCGTATCTTTGACAGCTTTCAAAGCACGAAGATGGGCATGGGCATGGACGGTTTCGGCATGGGCAGCGGCCCGGAACAATCTTGCCACCTGGGGATAGCCATCCCTCTCAGCCTTTTTTGCAAATGCTAAGTATTTACGATTGGCCTGTGATTCACCGGCAAACGCTTCCCATAAATTTTTTTCTGTCTTGCTCATGATATTCTCCTTATTTAAATTTTATTTTAAACGTAATACCATAGTGGCGATGAGAACTGTTCTCAGTTTATACACAAATAAAGCTGTAATCTCTATTACCAATTTATTAACAATCCATTTCCAATCAAGGTTGCAATTTGATATGATTTTTGAGAGAGAATGGTAACAATGTGGGTGTGCACTAATTTAAACTCATAAACAAAGGACTCATAATGAAACCTTCCACCCTCCTTCCATGCGTGTCTATTTTTTTCATTTTCTCACTCTGTTTTCTACAGATCTCCGGCCATGCATCTGAAGCAGACCAATCCGAACTCAAATCAGCGGAATGTAAGGCTGAATACTTCCTTATTGATGAGCTAAACAAGCAGTTTAGCCAAGAGCACAATGTTAAACACACAATTTCCAGGGTCGGAAACAAGGTAGGCATCAAACTGCTTGCTGCGGAAAAAATTGACTTTGCTTTTTTATCAATGCCTCCCCACAAATTAATAAAAAAATTAAAACTGGACAGTGAGAAAACAAAAAACTGGAAGGTTCTTCGCATCGCCAAAAGCCCCATTGTTGTTGTTATTAACCGCAACAATCCCCTTTCAGATATCAGTCATGGTAATTTGAAAAAAATTTACAAAGGAATTGCGGGAAACTGGAGTGAACTTGGAGGCCATAATACTCCAATAAAAATCGCCACCATTGCTCCCAATGTCGAAAGTGGTATCCGCATTGATTTTAAACATGCCACCGTAGGAATGATGGGTAAACTGACCGAAAAAGGAAAAGAGTTTCTCAGCCCCAAATCTCTTGGCGCCTATGTTGCCCAAAATGATGGCGGTATTACCTTCATGGCCCTCAATTCTCACAGAGATCGCTATGGAAAGATTGCATCCATTAATGGCGTGAAGCCTGACCGAAGTTCAATCTTGAATGGATCATATCCTCTGGCCACCACCTATTATTTAGTCTATCATGGTGAGAATGAGACCAAGCTGAAACCATTCTTAGACTATGTGACCGGTGAAAAAGGGCAGTCAATAATAAGCAAAGAGCACATTGTTGACATTGTAGCCCAATAATAGAAACGGTTTTTGTTTATGCCCCGGCACATTTGTGTCGAGCCCATGCATGCAAACAATTATTCACAGGTAACTCGATCATTTACGGATTGTTACGAACTATTTAATCTATGCTGCAATTCCAATCTCTCAAAGCGAAAACCATATTCTGGACAGCATTATCGGTCTTCATTACCGCAGGAACCATTGTAACTTTCTCTGTAATCGCACTACGTAAACAATCCCTGGAAGCAGCCAAGGACCAGCTGCATATTTTAGCCCATGAAGAATCCACTAGGTTTCAGATAGAAGTTACCAAGGCCATGGATACCGCCCGCACCCTGAGCCAGGTGTTATTGAAAGTAAGGGATCCAAACTACCCATTGGATATTCCCCGCTCTGAAGCCATTGATCTCCTACGGAGCATCCTCCAAGAGAACCAATATTTCGAAGGTGTATTTACGGTATGGGAGCCGGAGTCATATGACGCCTTGGATATGGGGTATGCCGATGAGATGGGCCATGATGAAAGCGGTAGATTCGCACCACTTTGGTCCAGAGATGACTCCGGAGAACTACAACTCCAATCTCTCCTGAAGCAGCCTCGATACAATCCAAATGGACAATTGGGCCCCTGGTACACTGTACCCAAGAAAACTGGTCAGCAACACATTGCCTCTCCTTCTATTCTGATAAACTCGCCAGAAAATAAAGTTATCATCACCGTAACGACCCCCGTTAAACAACACACCACATTCTCAGGAGTCACCGGCGTTGATTTTAATATTCAGACAATTCAAAACTCCCTCAACAAAAGAAAAGAGTACGTGGGAAAAATGAAACTTACTTTGATCAGTAATTATGTCTACTTTGCTGCCTACAGCGACAATCCGGATATGGCCGGCACCTTTATAGACAAGGAATTTGAAAATCACGGCGACATTTTTAAAGCCATTCAAAATGGTAACGACTACAACCGCATATTCGAAGGATATCTTCAAACATTTGTCCCCATATACATTGGTGATACAGCCTCACCGTGGAGCCTCAATGTTACTGTGCCACTTTCCCAGGTTACTAAAGAAGTTACCAACCTTATGTGGCAACAGCTTTTCATCTTTTTCGGAATCATGCTGATCATGATCCTGCTGGCCTTTATCAGTGCCCGTAATCTCACCAAACCCCTTTCTCTTCTTCTCGAAGGTGTGAGACGGGTGGGCGGTGGTGACCTCTCCCACCCGGTCATTGTGGACAGTAAAGATGAGATCGGCACCTTTGCTGAAGTCTTCAATGATATGCGCGTGAACCTCCAGAAAACCCTTAATGTACTTCAACAACACCAGAAAGGCCTTGAAGAAAAGGTTGCCGACCGTACCAGAGAGTTGCAGAAAAAAAATGAGGAGATTAACTCTCGCCGTGAAAAACTCAAAACAGCTCTTAACCAGATTTCAAAACTCTTTATCCAGGTGACCCGGGAAGGAAAATTCGGTTCGTACTACACCCACCCTGACCTGCAAGCTTGTTGGGAGTTCAAACAATGCAACGAACCGGACTGTCCCTGTTATGGCCAGGAAGCCATGCATTGCTGGCAAGTAGAACGTGTCCAATGTCCAAATAGAAATTTAGAGGGATTTACAGGAAAATATGGTGCCTGTGTCCAATGTGATTATTACAAACAATCAACAGATGATCCCATTTTCCAGATCGGCGAGCAATTCAATAACATGATGTTCGTTCTTGAGAAAAACAGAAAAGAGTTGGACAACGCCTACCAGCAATTAAAAGAGAGCCAGGCAACCATTCTCCAGCAGGAAAAAATGGCCTCCATTGGTCAACTGGCAGCCGGAGTCGCCCACGAAATCAACAATCCCATCGGCTTTGTGAGAAGCAATATTAATACATTACATAAAGACCTTACAAAACTAACAGACTTTATCCAAACCCAGGGTGACCTGGTGAAATCATGTTGTAACGATGAACAACTCGAAGAACTCACGGCCCACCAAAAAAAACTGAAGGTAAAATATGTCATGGATGATGCCAGTGAGCTCATTGAAGAGTCCATTGACGGCATCGAGCGAGTAAAAACTATTGTCCAGAACCTCAAAGGTTTCTCCCGTGTAGATCAGGCTGAACATAAAAATGTGGACATCAACGAGTGTATTGAAGACACCTTGAATATCATCTGGAATGAACTGAAATATAAAACAACAGTGCATAAGGAGTATGGAGACTGCCCATCTACCTGGTGTTATCCTCAGCAACTGAACCAAGTTTTCATGAATCTCCTTGTTAATGCTGCTCAGGCCATAGAGGAAAAAGGCGACATTACTATTACATCTTACAGGCAGGATGAAAATATCATCGTAAAGATCAGCGATACAGGCAAGGGCATCCCGGAAGAGAATATCAAAAAGCTTTTTGAACCGTTTTTCACCACCAAAGAAGTAGGAAAAGGAACCGGCTTAGGCTTGAGTATTGTTTACGATATTATCACTAAAAAACATAAGGGAAATATTGAAGTGGAAAGTGAAGTGGGTAAAGGAACCACCTTCACCATAACCCTACCGATTTTGGCAACCAAAGAACTCCTTCTGGCGGAATAAACTCTACTCCTATAATTTTGATTGGCGCTGGCTGGCCATTACCGTGGCCATATCAATGGCTACCTTGGCCAGCATATTGGGTATGGCCCTGCCACCACCAGACTGTCTGATGGGTGGTGTATAAAAAATTGCCCCGGCACGGTCCAAAATACCCACGTCGGGATAATCCATTTCCTGTTCCAGAGCCTGCTCCATATACCAAACTGTATCACCGGAATCTGTGGCCAGTAAACGAATGGAAACAGCCACCCTGGCACCACCAAACTCCGATCCTTCCAGAATGGAATCAACCCTTCCTGCAAGGACATAGTCGACCCCTAAACGCTTGCCAATTGAAACTGCCTCTTCCAGATTACCAAATGGCAGTGAGAGTTGACGCACTGTTCTGAATGTCCTTTTTCCAAGCATTACATCCTTGAACAATGCTGCCACCCGTATGCCCTGGCCTGGCTTCACATTGGTTGGAACTTGAAAAGGTAAAACTCCTACCTGTGTTTCCCAGCCCACATCCCCTAAGGGATGAATAAGCACCAGTGGCTCTCCTGATTGAACCGGTATATCCGGGTCAAAATGGTTGGAAGACAACAACGAGCAACCACTCACCAGCAAACATACGAAAACGAGGCTAAACAACTTCATATTCTTCTCTCCAAGGAAGGCCCAGGTGACCACCACATTGCCATTTTCCTTTTATCAATGCTCATAAGCAGATAATTCGTAGGAGCGTTCTTGATTAGCACTGGCATTCAAAAGTGCATTAATAGTCATGCTTCGCTGAATTTCAAGACCTGCCACTGACAGAACATTTTGATTTCCGGCGTCAAGAAATCGAACATTTATAATCACTGATTTCGGGGTGAGCGAATAGGTTCCTGTGACAATGGCGGTGGCCTTGTTTTCAGTGGCCAGGATTTTAGCATCCCGACTTAGCATTAACTCCCCACCACGCTCCTTTATAAGCAGTTCGTGGGCTTTTCTCACCTCAACAACACCAAAACCATGTTTAAATAATCGTGTTGCCAATGCTTCTGTCAGTGTGCGGCCAAACCGAGAGGTCTGATACAGGTCATCAATATTGACCATGCTGGAAAGAATGAGCCGTCCCCCTTCACCAAAAGGCTGGCGCAAACTTGTGGTCAATTGGGTTGCCAACTCTTCTCCAATACCGAAAAAATCAGGTGAAGCAACAGAAATAGTTCGGCCCGTTTCCCTGCTTGAACACCCGCAGGTCAACATGGAGAATCCTAAAATCAATATTAGAACCCAAAATCGCCGCCTCCAGAATATTCTACTCATGATCGCCATCCTTTGAATGCATTCTCATTCTTAATAAAGGAAATAAAAAAACTTCAGTTCCTTACAATGTTTGGTTTACCTTCTCTTTGCAATAGAGCATCCTTGTCCCGATTTCCAACAGGTAAATGGCGCGTAGCCGGTCTGTGTGTTCGAAGATGCGATGCTGATGCCCTCTTGCTAAAAATGAGACCTGGCCGGCCATTGATCCTAGGGGAGACCAGCCAGGCCTCGGGGGGAAAACTCGCCTTATTTCAAAGCTCTCACCTGTACAGTTTTTTCCGGCAATGGAATGAAAAGCCCCTCATCGTGGAGGAATTGTGCCACCAACCTATTTATTCCAAAAGATGTGTTGGCAGAAGAGACCACCAAAGCATCGCTGTTACGCAGGAGACGAACATTGACGAACAACTGATTTTGAGAATAGGTATATGTTCCTGCCACGACAAATTCCGCCCCATGAGCGTATTCAAGCTGATCCATATCGCGGGAGAGACCATATTCTCCATGCTTTTCTCGTATGAGCAGACTTGGAGTTTTTCGAACATCAATCACTCGAACCCCTGCCTGCTGCAGTTCACTTATGGTTTGCTCACCGAGGAATCGGCCCAAGGAAGACACAACATAAAGAGAATTGAGATTTACAAAAGTGCTTACCGTCACCGCAGGACCATCTGAGAAATCATCCTCGGCATTATTTAAAAGTTGTTGAATTAATGTGTGCACATGCTGCCGCAAGACCATTGCTTGCTCTTCAGATTCTGCCAGTTGTTGGCTCTGGCCAGGATGCGCTCCTTCATCCATTACTGAATGCCACCATTTCATCGAATTTAGTCGTGGGGCAATCCACCAGGTCCGGTAATGATAATCATCGGGCATTGGATGGGAGTAATTCATAAAATAGCCAACATTGGGAGCTCTATCGGGATAACCGATACTGACGGGATATTGCTCTGGAAAAACCTTGGTTTTATTTCCCCAGGATAGACTTTGTCCTGCAGTTACCAAAATAAGTAGAACTAAAGCAATCGTTGCAATCCATACTTTCTGTACCATCTCTATGCCCCGTTCCTTGCCAACCCGAATATCGAGCGGCATCATCTTTTACCTCAGTATGAGGTACCAATTGACAAATAGCTAAACAGCTGAATACGTATTGATTTCGGACTTAGCTGTCAGAAAATCCCTCGGTTTGTCAAAATTCCTACGTCATTCTTTTCAATAGAGGTCGGCATTTTTTTCCTCCAACACGGCTAAAAAAGGAGGAAACATATGCCCAGTAAGGGATCACCTGGACATATTTTCACTCATATCAAGGCAATTTTTCTTCCTGCTAGCAATTCTCTTGCACTTTCCATGCCATTTCAGAGAAGTCGCCAAACTATCGATATGGATGGGCTGGAAAAAAAATCACTACAACAACAGAATAATTCAAAAAATTTATTGCCATCACAGCAGAAGCGTATATACTCATTAAGTTTAAGGTTTGAATTCTTGGCCTCTTCCAGGCAGAACCAAACAGTTTTTTTTCTATCAAGGAGCGCTATTAATTATGGCACGTATTACTGTTCAAGATTGTCTTGCAAAGGTCGGAAACGAAAATCGTTTTTCTCTTATTCATCTCGCTGTAAAGCGAGTCAAGCAACACAGAAATGGCCAACCCTTTATTGTGCAATGTAAAAACAAGGAAGTGGTCTCCACTCTAAGAGAAATTGCCACCGGTGATGTCAATTTTGACAATATCAATGAATTTGACCGCATGCCGGAAGAGCTGGACGTTGATCTTGAATCCACTGAAAGTGAAACACCTGAGAGCAGTGCGGAACAACCCCAAGCAGCATGAGCACAGATTATTATAAAATACTCGGCGTTTCTTCCCAGGCCTCGGCAGATGAAATCAAAAAATCTTACCGAAAAAAGGCGATGAAATATCATCCGGACCGCAACCCGGATGACCAAGAAGCTGAAGATAAATTCAAGGAAGCTGCTGAAGCCTACGAGGTTCTGGGCGACCTTGATAAGCGCAAGATTTACGACCAATACGGCATTGAAGGTCTGCGTAACAGCGGCTATTCCGGCCCGGGGAATTATGAAGATATCTTCTCAAGTTTTGGAGATATCTTCAGTGATTTTTTCGGATTCGGTGGCGGTGGCCGCGGTCGGCAACGTGGACCTGTGCAAGGCTCGGATTTAAGATACGACCTTTCCATCTCATTTCTCGAAGCTGCTCTGGGAACAGAAAAACAAATCGAACTGACCAAACGTGATACGTGTTGGACCTGTGAAGGATCTGGGTTACGGCCCGGACACTCCGCTGAAACCTGTGAAAGCTGTCAAGGCAGGGGACAGGTTATCCGCTCCCAAGGACTTTTTCGTGTCAGTACTACTTGCCCGCAGTGTCGAGGAGCAGGGGAAATTATTAAAGAGCCCTGTGGTGACTGTGATGGAAACGGCTTGGTCAATAAAAAGAAGACAGTTTCATTAAAAATCCCGGCAGGAGTCGATTCCGGGGCTCGCATGCGTTTGCGTTCCGAAGGAGAAGGTGGACGTAAAGGTGGCCCAGCCGGCGATTTGTATGTCGTCATTTACGTGGAACCCCATGAATTTTTCCACCGGGAAGGCAACGATATTCTATGCGAACTCCCCATTTCTTTTGCTCAGGCTGCTCTAGGTGACACCCTTTCTGAAGTACCGACTATTCATGGCACTACTGAGCTCACAATTCCCAAAGGTACGCAAACTGGAGAGGTGTTTATCCTACGAGATGAAGGAGTCGCTTTTCTGAGACGCAACGGCAAAGGGGACATGAAAGTAATTGCCAAGGTGCATACTCCACAGAAGCTCACTAAGCGACAGAAAGAACTTCTTGAGGAATTTGAGTCGATTGAAAAAGAAAAAGATGACTCAAAAGAGGAAGGTTTTTTTAAAAAACTTTTCCACATGTCGTCGTAAAGAGGTAAATAGGATAGAATGAACCAAAACGGGGACCAAAATATGCTGACCCATTTTGACCGTGATGGCAAAGCAAGAATGGTTGATGTTGGCGGCAAAGCGGAGACCGAGCGCCTGGCCCTTGCGGCTGGTGATGTTATTCTGGCCCCCCAGGCCTATGAGAAAATCAAGGCCGGCACAGTCGCCAAAGGTGATGTCCTTGGCATAGCGCGTATTGCCGGCATTATGGCAGCAAAAAAAGTTGATGCACTTATCCCCCTTGCCCATCCACTTCCAATAAGCAAGGTAACCGTCAACTTTGAGCTGGATGATGCCAGCCACACTGTTCTGGTGACCGCCGAAGTCGGGGTCACAGGCAAAACAGGGGTTGAAATGGAAGCGCTTACTGCTGTTTCAGTGGCAGCTTTAACAATTTATGATATGTGTAAATCAGTGGATAAATCCATTACTATCAGCAACATCCGCCTGCTACAAAAATCTGGCGGCAAAAGCGGCACATATTTGCGTGAAGAAAACGGGTAATAGTCCAAACCACGGTCATTGGTTGGCCAGTACCCCATGAATGGAGAAGAGGCAGATGGACGAGAAAGAACTTGAGCATTTTGAAAAAAAACTTGAGAATATGGGAAAGAGCCTGCTGAGTGAAGCGGAAAAAACCCTTTCCGATATGACAGACCATTCTGATAATTATCCAGACCCAACCGATCGGGCATCGGCAGAATCAGATCGTTCTTTTGAACTGAGAATCCGAGACCGTGAGAGGAAATTATTAGGAAAAATCAAGGCAGCCACTGAGCGGATCCAAGATGGCACCTACGGCGTTTGCGATGAATGTGGTGACGACATAGGCTTCAAGCGCCTTGATGCACGGCCGGTTACCACCCTATGCATTGCCTGCAAAACGGCACAGGAAAACCACGAAAAAACCCATGCCGGCTAGATTTTGCGCCATTTGTTTGATTAAATAATAACTGACAACGATGTTTATCCAGGTAGAACGTTGTCTTAAAATGTATTCTCGGAGAACAAGGCGCTGCTATGCCGGAACTTCGTAAAGATCCCATACTAGGCCGCTGGATTATTATTTCCAAAGAGCGGGGAAAAAGGCCCACCGACTTTGTCGTAGAAACCGGCGCTACCAAAGGTGGGTTCTGCCCTTTATGCCCTGGGAATGAAAACACCACACCACCGGAAGTTTTGAGTTATGGCCGGGCATCCGGTCCTGCAGACACCCCGAGGTGGACTCTTCGCGTCGTACCGAACAAATTTCCTGCCTTGGTTATTGAAGGGGAGCTGGATAAAGAAGGCCATGGCATTTATGACAAGATGAATGGCATCGGCGCCCATGAAGTCATCGTCGAATCACCCAACCATAACGACTCCTTCTCCACCATGTCGGCTGAAAAGCTCCGGCAAATTTTCTGGGCTTTTCGTGAGCGAATTATAGACCTGGGCCGTGACCCTCGATTCCGTTCAGTCATGGTTTTTAAGAATTTTGGCAAAGCAGCAGGCGCTTCTCTGGAGCATTCCCATTCACAGCTGGTTGCCCTGCCCATCCTGCCACGGATGATTGTTTCTGAATTGGAAGGAAGTCTTTCTTATTACAAATACAAAGAAAGATGCATCTTCTGTGACATTATCCGACAAGAAATCAAGCAAGAAGAACGCCTCATCTGCCAAAACGAACATTTTATTACCATAGTACCTTATGCGCCGCGTTCACCCTTTGAGATGTGGATCCTGCCACGGAAACATTCTTCCTCATTTATCCATTTGGATGAACAAGGTTTTCAAGATCTGGCTTTGATGTTTTCCGAAAGTATGCGAAGATTGGACAAATGCATTCCCAATGTGCCATATAATTTTGTACTCCATACTTCGCCGTTAAGATCTCAACCCATGGAGCATTTTCACTGGCATTTTGAAATAATGCCCAAGCTTACAAGTATTGCAGGCTTTGAATGGGGTTCCGGTTTCTATATTAATCCCACCCCGCCGGAAGATGCCGCGAAGTTTCTGAGGGATGTTGAACTTTAAAACAACTTTGTATAGATTTACCTTACTACCAACACAGGGGACCTCATGAAAAAGAAAATATTGCTTGTTGACGATGAAGACAGCATCCATCTTCTTTATCAAGAAGAGTTTGAGGAGTTGGGCCACGAAGTTTTCTCCGCCATGACCGGTGAAGAGGCTTTAGAGCGGTTTCCCGAAATTAATCCCGATCTGGTTATTTTAGATATTAATATGCCCGGCATGAACGGCCTTGAAGTATTACGCCGCCTGAAGAGTCTCAATCCGCAGATACCGGTAATTTTAAGTTCCGCCTACCCGGAATACAAGCAGGATTTATCTTCCTGGGCATCTGATGAATATATTGTTAAATCCGCCAATCTCGACGAACTTTTAGCTGCGGCCCAAAGGCTTTTGGCCTAATTCAACCCATTTTTTCCGACAATGAAGGATATTCAAAGCCAACGGGACCATCGACGCATTGATATCCAAAAAGTCGGTGTTAAAAATATCTCCTACCCCATTACCCTTCTAGACAAAGAGCGCAATGAGCAGCATACCGTTGCCACGGTGAACATGTATGTGAACCTGCCCCACCATTTCAAGGGTACGCACATGAGTCGCTTTGTTGAAATTCTCAATCATTTTCACGGCAAAATAGACCTGGCCAGCTTCCGACTCATCCTTTCCGAAATGAAAACCAAGTTGCATGCCGCAGCAGCCCACATGGAAATTGAATTTCCTTATTTTCTCAAAAATACCGAACAATCTTCAAACGGAGTAGGCATTGACGAATATCATTGCCGTATGCATGGGTCGCTACAGGATGAAGAGGACCTCCTCCTTGAAGTTGAAATTCCCATACGGCCTCCCCTTCCAGATCAGGCCAAAGAGGTCCTGCCAAAATCTCTTGGCCATTGGGGAACCGCCGACATCTGTTTGCGATTTCGACATTTCCTCTGGATTGAGGACTTGATACAAGCAGTGGAAGAGGTAACCTCACATCATCACCGCTGTTCCGACTACAATACAGGGGATGACGGAAACACATTATCAGTAGAAAATATAACCAAGGAAATCGGTGATAAGCTGGCCGGACTTGGCGACCATATACGATGGTTTACTGTAACAGTTAAAAATTTCTCCGAAGGATACAGCACCTTCGCCTCTCTGGAATGGCCAGAGAAGGAAAGTTAATCCTTCAACTTAAGCGAATAAGTGGCAAACATGGCTCACCAACTCATATTTGAAATCGGTACCGAGGAAATTCCAGCTGGATATATCAATCCCTCTTTGGACAATCTGCAGCAGCAACTCGCTAAAAAGCTCACGGATCTGTCATTAAAATTTGACTCCATAAAAGTTGCTGCTACTCCCAGACGTCTTGCCGTTTGTGTAGAAGGTCTGGAAGGACATCAGCCCGACAGACAAGAGAAGGTCATGGGGCCGCCTCAAAAAGCAGCCTTTGATGCAGATGGGAACCCAACCAAAGCTGCCATCGGTTTTGCGCAGTCGAGGGGCGCTGCTGTTGAGGATATACAAATCGCCTCAACTCCAAAAGGCGATTATGCCATGCTGGAGTTGGAACAAAAAGGAGAAGCGACACAGTCCCTACTCCCGGGCGTTCTTTATGAAATCCTTCACGGACTGCCTTTTCGCAAGTCCATGCGATGGGGTGCAACAGAAATGCTCTTTGCCCGGCCCATTCAATGGATACTGGCAACATATGGTGGAGAAATCATAGATATTGAGTTGGACGACCAGGTTAAAAGCGGCCGTACCACCAGAGGCCATCGTTTCCATGCCCCAGGTACCATCGAAGTAGACAATTTTACAAGTTATCTGGAAGGCCTTCGGCAAGCTCATATCATTGCCGACCCAGTGGAAAGACGCCAGACAGCCGCTGACGAGATAGCACGGGCGGCTGAAAAGACCAACGGCAAAGTCATTGATGACCAGGCATTATTGGACACTGTCACCAACCTGGTAGAAAGCCCCCATGCTGTATGCGGCTCCTTTGATAAACGTTTTCTCGAACTTCCAAAAGAAGTTCTCATCACCTCTATGCGCGAACACCAGAAGTACTTTGCAATCGCTGATGAACAAGGCAACCTGATGCCCCATTTTGTGGCTTTAAATAATACTTTGGTAAATGACGAAGCCATCACAACTGCCGGCCATGAAAGAGTATTACGCGCCAGGCTGGAAGATGCTTTTTTCTTCTTCCGTGAAGATCAGAACACAAAACTGGCAGACCGGGTGGAAAAACTCACCGGCGTTGTTTTCCAGGCCAAACTCGGCACCATGTTGGATAAAACCAACCGGGTGGAAAAACTCACCGAGTTTCTGGCAAAAAAGCTTGCCCCGGAGGCATTGGCCGATGCCAAAAGAGCAGCCCGCCTCGCCAAGGCAGATCTCATCACTGACATGGTTGGTGAATTCCCATCCCTTCAAGGCATCATGGGACGTGACTACGCATTGAAGCAAGGAGAGAACACCGAAGTTGCCACAGCCATTCATCAGCATTACCTGCCGTTAAGGGCAGGCGGTGAGCTTCCAACTAACACAGCAGGAATTCTTGTGGGTATGGCAGACAGACTGGACACCATTGCCGGATGCTTCGGCATAGATGCCATCCCAACGGGCTCAGCCGACCCATTTGGCCTCCGCCGACTTTCACTGGCCCTTATCCATATCATCCAAGATCAGTTATTCACCTTATCTCTCAAAGAATGTGTTGCCAAAGCACTGGAATTATATGGCGATAAAATTGATCAAGACGTGCAGGCAACCAACGATAAAGTGATCAACTTTATCCAGGGTCGTTTTACCAACGACCTCACCGGTCAAGGCATACCTGTTGAAGCAGTAGAAGCAGTCACCTCCACAGGCTTTGATGACGTGGTTGACACCCGAAGCAAAATAAATTCTCTCCTGGCCATCAATGACCAACCGTCTTTTACCGTATTGGCAGGGTCATTCAAGCGGGTTCGCAATATTATAAAAAGCCATTGTGATACCAAAGTGGATGAATCCCTGCTTGCAGAGGAAGCTGAAAAAGAGCTATTTGCAACCCTGCAAGATACCATGGCAAAATGCGAGCCATTCCTCCAACAAGGCGATTACGATCAGGCCTTGCAGGTTATTTTAGCCATGAAAGAGCCGGTTGATAAATTCTTCGACGATGTCATGGTCATGGTTGAGGAGCATAACATTCGGGAAAACCGCTTGTCGCTGCTTACCAGCATTTCAAAACTCTTCCTTCGAGTGGGTGACTTTTCCCGCATGTTCGGTATGCAGGTAAAATCATAGGATTAGAAAGCACCATATGTTCTTCCCATGCCAATGGTAAAAACAAAGTGACTTCATGGCCTAGTGGCATAAGGATTCTCCCTGGGTCAAGTGGTTCTTTGTAAACCAGAAAAGTGCCTTGAGGTATTATGATGAATGAATACCAGGTCCGTTTTCTTGAGCGAATACAAAGAACGCCGGCATCGATCAGTTATCGATTCACCAAGCCCGAGGGACTTACATTTACTGCCGGGCAATACATGCTGGTGAATCTTGGCGACAAGCTTGTCCACCCTCTGTCGCTCAGTGATTGTCCTGAAGAAACAGGATTCATTGAATTTACCAAACGGATGACCGGCAGTCCATATTGCCAAAAACTTGAGTCCTTTAAACCTGGACAGACAATCACAGTAAAAGGACCTAATGGCAGCTTTTCTTGTGATGATTCCGACGATGTCATAATTATGATTGCCGGTGGTATCGGCATCACTCCCATCAGAAGTATCCTGAAAAGCCACGAAATAAAGTCGGACACTCAGTCCCGCAAAGTCGTCCTGATATACGGCAACCTGAATGTTACAGATATAGCCTTCAAAGAAGAACTGGAACAGCTTCAGCTGTCTGATTTTCGCATAGTCCATGTTTTGTCGGACACATCGGGAATGGACGATGCCTACCAAGGTTTCATTACCGCAGACATACTCTCCAAAGAGATACCGGCAACCAAGAGGGCCATATACCTGGTTTCAGGCCCACCGGCCATGGTCGAAGCAATAAAAACGGCCCTTGCCGCCATCAATATTTCAGAAGACCAAATTCGTACTGATCAGTTCTTTAGGTATTGATTAAGGGCAAGTAACAATTAAGAGCCAAATCATGTCGAAACATGTGTGCCCCTGGTGGATGGCATATAGCTTTGATAATCCTTTACGGCGGATTTTCCATAAGCCGGAAAAGATCTTTTCCCCGTATCTTCAGGATGGGATGACCGCTGCAGACATTGGATGCGGTATGGGGTATTTCTCCATTAGCATGGCCAGGATTGTCGGAGATACCGGCAAGGTTATTTCCGCTGATTTGCAGCAGCCGATGCTGAACATCCTGAAAAGACGTGCTGCAAAAGCGGGTATTGGTGGACGTATCACAACGGTATTGTGTGACGACGACCATATTGGTTTTGATGAAAAAGCAGATTTCACCCTGGCCTTCTGGATGGCCCACGAAACTCCGGACCAAAAACTCTTTCTCAAACAGGTCCACGCAACTCTAAAAGATTCCGGCAAGCTGCTTGTGGCAGAGCCTAAAATGCATGTCACTGTAACTGAATTCTACAACACGTTGTCATTAGCACAACATATCGGCTTCAAACTCATAGATTCCCCACAAATCACCTTCAGCCATACTGCGGTACTTGAGAAAGAATAATATTTCAATTATCAGATTGATCTACAGTACAATTCAAACAACACCATCTTTTTAAATAACCCGGAACTTTTCTCCAATCCATTTTGTCTGTATAGGCAAGAGGATGATAATGGCAAAAGTTAACAATGAAACCATAAGAGCAGCATCTCAAGGTGACGAGGCAGCCTTTGAGGCTATCTACCAGGCATATGGCGGTATGATTTTCAATATCGCCACCCGCATCCTTGGAAACCAGGAGGATGCCATGGAGGCCAGCCAGGAAGTTTTCATCACTGTGTATCGAAAACTGGCGGATTTCTCCCATCGTTCTTCATTAAAAACCTGGCTGTATCGAATCACTACCAACACAGCCATTAACCATATTCGTAAACGAAACAAGGAGCAGGAAAGAACTGTTGGTTACCATGATGAGCTTGAGATAATGGGCTCGGTCAATCAGGTTGATGAAAATATTGACCAACAACATCGAGAAAAACTCATGAGCACCTTACTCAAAAAATTAAACCCGGACCAACGGACCTGCATTGTGCTCAGGAGTATAGAAGGACTGAGCTATGAGGAAATCGCCGACGTTTTAGACATCAATATCAACACAGTTCGATCCAGGCTTAAACGGGGCAGAGAAAAACTCCTTAGTATGGGCGAGAAGGTGACTGACCATGGAATGTAAAGAAATTCAAGACCTCATTCTGACCGACTATCTGGATGGGCAACTGGTCAAAAACGATAACGATTTCATCACAGAGCATCTCACAACATGCTCTCGGTGCAAAGAATTTTTCACCAATGCCCAATCAATAACCAGTCCATTTGAAAATGCCCAACAATTCGAACCACCACCGCAGTTGTGGGATGCAATTCAGACATCTATTGCACAAGAAAAACAAGGTGCTCAGAACTCGTCGGGAATTATACAATGGCTCATAGACTGCTTTACCATGCCCAAACCGGCCATGGCCCTGGCATCGGTACTCTCAGTGCTTCTGCTGGTCAGCGTCTTCTTCCATAATGGCGATAGCCCAACGCAGAGCGCTTTCAATCCAGAAATGCAATCGGATTACATTGTCTCATTGCTGGAATATGAAACGTCAAATAACGGCCAGAACGGGGATTTAGGCACCCCGATAGAAGAGTATTTTTTATAAAGGAATCGATTTCTTAACAGTGTACCAGAACAATGAACAACAATATCCGCGGTATTGTTGGAGGTTTGTTCACTACAGAAACCAACGAGGATATTTATTATGAAGAAAAAAAATATGTACTTTATTGTTTTTGTGACCCTTTTCAGCATTGCGTTTATGTCTCTACCAGCCATGGCCCGACAAGGAATGGGCGGACAGGGTATGGGTGGCCCCCCGATGTCCCAAGAAGAAATGCAGGAGAGAATGGAAGCTCGCCAAGAACGGATGCGTATCCTGCTGGACCTCAGTGAGGCGCAGCAAGAACTACTGCAAGAACACCGCACAACACATCGTGAAAAAATGAAAACCATTATGGAGTCTACCCGTGAAGTTCATAAACAAATCAGAGCAGAACTACAAAAGCAAGATTTAGACATGACAATGCTGGACGAACTTCGGGCAGAACAGAAAGAATTATGTGGACAAAAAGGGGATCATCGTATTGAAGGCATTTTAAGAGTGCGAGAAATCCTTACTCCCGAGCAATTCACAAAATTCCAGGCTCTTTCCCCTCCGGGTCCCCACCACGGAAAAGGGCGTGGAATGGGAATGCATGGCGGTAATCCCATGAACCAATAACATGTGACCACAGAGAACCAAGAAAGCCAGCCTCCCGCCAGGAGGCTGGCTTTTTTCATTTTTTGAGAGTATGTGTGATTGTCTGATCGTTCCGATTTTTTTCAAGGAGATCACCATTGAAAAAAAGAGCGACAAAACCACCTACAGCGTATACCAGGCCACTTCATGAATAAAAAATTCCATGAAATAATTCATCACGCAACAGGCGCCAAAGAGATCCTCAAGGTGGAGGATATTCAAAGCCTTTGGAGCGGCTATGGGATGATCATGCGTTATGCCCTAAAAGAAAGCAACCTCGATAGTGTGGTGGTGAAACATGTTAAACTGCCGGAACATAGCACCCACCCACGTGGTTGGGACACCAACTTTTCCCACCAGCGCAAAATCCGCTCCTACAAGATTGAGACGGCCTGGTACCAAAACTGGGCAGCATTATGTGATACGAGCTGCCGTATTGCACAATGCCTTGCCCTTGAATCTTCGGATGAAGAATTTCTCATGGTTTTTGAGGATCTTGATGCCAGCGGTTTCTCTGTGCGGAAGGGAACGGTTACCATGGATGACATTAAGCTTTGTCTTAAGTGGCTGGCCAATTTTCACGCAACCTTTATGGGCAAAACACCTGTTAGCCTCTGGCCGGTGGGCACATACTGGCACCTTGACACCCGGCCAGATGAGCTGAAAATCTTAGATGACATCCCCCTGAAAGAAGCTGCTGGGCTGATTGACCAGAAGCTACGAAATAGCCCCTATCAAAGCTTTGTCCATGGCGATGCCAAGCTTGCCAATTTCTGCTTTTCTGAAGATGGTAAACACGTTGCAGCTGTAGATTTTCAATATGTGGGTGGTGGCTGCGGCATGAAAGATGTTGCCTATTTCATCGGCAGTTGTCTGTATGAAGAAGATTGCGAACGCTATGAGCAAGAACTGCTAAATTATTATTTCAGCCAGCTTGCTGATGCCCTAATAGAACGCGGTTCAAAGCATAACCCGTCTGATATTGAAGCTGATTGGCGAGTCCTTTTCCCAGTTGCCTGGACTGATTTTCATCGCTTTATGAAGGGTTGGAGCCCTGGCCACTGGAAAATCAACAGCTACAGCGAACGCCTGGCCCGTGAGGTTGTGGCCCAGCTGAGTTAATCAAAGTTTCACTTGAAGAATTACAAAAAAAGGATGACGATGAGATGATGCAAGGAAAGTATGGAAAAATTATCCTTTAATTTCAAACGATTACTCTCTGACACGATGACAAGAGCACCAAAGAAAAGACCTGGCCACTTTCAGAGAATACGAAATATTTCCTCTCCTGTGATCTCACCAAGAACAATTATATAGCCAATCTCGACTAATCCCGAATCTTTTCAGCCAACTCCGAAACTGCCATGGCATAACGATTGGAATTATTCCATTTGGTGATGGCCTGAAAATTAGGATATCCGGCCACATATCGCATGGTACCGTTTTTCTTTTCAAGACCGACAATGGTTAATTTTCGATCTTCAGGTGGCGCCTCAAGCTTTACCTGCTGGACTTCTGCTACCAATTCCCAGGGTAGAAATCCTTTTCGTCCCTTGGCATAGGCCTCTTGAAGTCGGTCATCCTTTAATTTCGCTCCCAAGTCACGATACACCGGCGCACCATGAGTCCAATGGAAATTGGCCAAATAATTAGCAATACTGGCCAGCACATCGGGTACCGAACGCCACACATCACGCTTTCCATCGCCGTCAAAATCCACCGCGTATTCCCGGAAACTGCTGGGAATAAACTGGGTCTGGCCAAATGCGCCTCCATACGATCCCATTATGGAAAGAGGATCGACCCTATTTTCACGACATAGAAGGAGATAGGCAATAAGCTGTTTACGATAGAAATTACTCCGCCGTGGATAGGCATCAAACATGGTATTCAAGGTCTGAAAAAGATTAAAAGACCCCTGGGTTTTACCAAACCTCGTCTCAATACCCCAGATGGCCAGGACAACATCCTGTTCTACGCCAAACTTTTTCTCTACGGAATCCAGGAGTTCTTTATAGAGTTTCTTCTTTTTCTTGCCTTCCTTTATCACTTTCTTGGTGATGAACAACGGCCGGTATTGGTGGTATGGCTTTGCCTCCCACTGTTTATCCATCAACTCAAGAACACGTCTCTTTATGGTGACCTGATTAAAAATAGGCTCAAGTTCTTCATTAGAAAAACCATGGCTCAGCCGCAGTTCTTTAAAAAGTCCTTTATAGCGTGGGCTGTTAAGATCAATAAGCTGACCATCGGACACCAGATCTGCGGCTTTTGGCTTGGCCTCTTCAGCTCCAACCGTCAGCCCTGTAAATACAACCATGAGAACCAGGAAAAAAAGAGAAACACTTTTCATATTGAAAACACCTCGGCAAATTTCTTGAGAAAATCATCCACCATTTCCGGGGGCAATGCATTAATACCTGCCGCTGCTGTCCGCCCTCCTCCGGTGGGAAATGCACGGCATAGTTCGTCCGCTCCCTGCCGGTTTACCAATGGTGCCCGAACACTAATGAGCAGTGTAGAATCGGGATTTTCCACCAGGAGCGCATGGGCTTTCGACTCCATCTCCCTTGCCTTTTCGTTACTGAAAACCCCGGCCACACGCCGACTCCAGGCAGCTTCTGGGAAACGATATACGCGGCCATAGTCCTCATCGAGCAAGGGTGCTGCCTCTCTTGCTTTTTGCATATCATCAGCAAAACCGGCCCGCAAAGTAGCCATGGTATCAGATTCTCGAAAGAATGCCAGCGGATCATCATAGGGCATTATGGATGCATACAAATCTTGTGGAGTGAAATGAAGGTCCTCAGGCGTCTTTCCATAGCCATTATAATTAAGCAGCTCCCCCAATTCCCGTAATTCATCAATCTCACCGGAAGTAAGAGGCAGACCCTTCGCAGCTTCTTGGGCAGCGGCATGGAGATTGTCACCAAAGGCAGCCACCACTGCCCAGGCCCGAAAACGACCGTCAAGTAGTCTATCCACAATAAGGGAAGTACATACTTCTGGACTGGTATCAACATGAGCGATGAGATTCTCAGAAACCGGGATATCACCGGCAAAATGATGATCAATGTAGACAATACGATTCTTCTCTACCAAAGGCTTTACAAATTCCATGTTACTGTCCATGGAAATATCAAGCACCGTGACATCGGCATCTTCCACCCCTGCCAGATGACGGAGAAGCTTCACATCTCTTTTCACACCAGTGATCAGCAAAGCCGCAGGCCTTGCTTCGGCCAAGCGCAATTGATGCAAAGCACAAATTCCATCGGCATCGCCGTTAAACACGTCATATTCCATTTAGTGCCTTCCTCCTGAAAACTTGTCCTAAATAACAAGAATCTGAGAATTAGTTTTTAAATACCAAATTGCATCTGTCGTCAAGGCACTTATCCTAAAAAATCTGAGGTCTTTTTCCGCTTTAGAGGGTTAGAATTCCTCCGTTCCCCATTCAAAAACTTTTCCGATGCCATCCAAGGAGAAAAGCAAAAGGACCTTATCATCATCTTCAGTATGAGTCCAGTTGAGTTCCATTGACCAACAATGGGGATGATAAATAAAACGGACCTTCTCTTCAATGGTTCGATCAGTTATCAATGATCTCTTAGTGCTCACCTTGAGATAATAATCATCCCAAAACCGTGCACCTAAGGACAGATCAAGCTGATGAGCAACACCTCGCTCATATCGATAATCCACCAACGCCACAGTGCCATTCTTGCCAGAATAACTGGTGCGCAGTTCATACTCAGGCACTCCCTCACCATAGACATTTAAATCGGTTTGGTAACGTAAACGAAAATTTTCATGCGGACGTAAATCTAAATCAAAATGCACATCAGAAAATGGCCGTCGTGGATCAGCACCACCTACCTTGTCTCGACGAGCTTCGTGGAGATCATACTGGCCGGAAATTTTGAAAAACCCAAAATCCGTGCGCCTGGTACTCCCATCAGAACGTATCGTGTTCATAGAAAAATACTGATGCAAAGCCATTTGCACCATACTTTTCCTTTCGATCCTGTCCAGGAGATCAAATGCCGGTAATGTACTTTGCTCATCCTGACTGACAAATTCATAGCCTAAACTAGGCCTGATCAGATGTCGCAAACGATGATATCCATCTTTTTCCCAGGAATAATCTCTGAAAACAAGTGAGGCAATGCTGATCTCCCCTCCCCAAAGAGTACGATTCTGGTTTGAGGTAATTTCGGCCATTTCGCCGTTTTCCTCAACCTGATAGATGGTCTCTCGCACGCCTGATTCCACC
>CAYUCH010000001.1:48354-125332 GCA_964443295.1 uncultured Desulfobulbia bacterium
GGTCCCAGGGGAAGAGAAGTAGCAAGTGATGTCTGTACATCAAAACGGTGTGAAGCAAGGCCATTTTGTCGCCAGAAATAATCATATTCAGAATCCCATTTCCACCCTAGAGAACCGTACAATGGAGTCCGGCCATTGAGTACGAGGCGCGGCAGGGTATGCGTCGGCTCCACTCCTTCATCGTATCCGGTGTCATCCACTCCACGCAGCTCCCCCCCTAAAAAAGCGGCGGACCACGCCTTTGATACCTGCAGGGTGGATTCCCTCAAAGGGATGGTTTTTTGTTGTAAACCTCGATGAAAATGGCCCCGATAAGTATCATGGCTCTCATCAAAACCGAGTATACCATTTCGATATTCCATGAGAAAATCAGGATCAGACACCAAATCTACATCCAATTTTGCCTGTATCTGATTGCTGAACTGATGATCCACCTTCCCCCTCAGCCAATACCGATCATTAACGGTTCGCAGATACCCATCGGATTTATAATCGTCACCAACTACGTCCATGGTTCGGTCATCAAAATACTGTAAAGTGAAGCTTCCCATGGAATAAGGGCCCGCCGCATAGCGAAATTCGGTGCCTAGAACTGCCCCACGCTCCTGGAGATAGCCGGGCATAAAAGTAAAATCAATACTTGGCGACAGATCAATGAATATCGGTGTAATGAGGCCGAGACCGTCACGGTTTGAATTAGATATTTCGGGAAACAGAAATCCACTTTGCCGGCTCACTTTGGCGGGGACGATCAAATAGGGGCTATAAAGAATAGGAATATCATGGATACGAAACGTTGCATCCCGAAGAAATGCGTATTCATCCATGGTGAGATCCGTTTTTCGGGCTTTAATTCCCCAGGGAGTTGTTTTTCCCTGCTCCACTTTACAGGAAGTTATGTACCCATCTTCAAAGCGGTAGGAAAATTCCCCGAACTTTTCAACTATAGAACCACTGAAGTAGAGATTATGATCGGCAAGAAAAATACTGGTGTTGCTAAGGCGACCAATTTGTTGATCAAGGTTCAAGGTGGCTTCATGGGCATTAATAACATCATTACCCATGCGAACTTCCATCCCACCGGAAGCCCGCACTTCACCTGACTGCATACCATATTCCAGTCGTTCCGCTTTGATGACAAATGGCATGAAGTCAGCCCCATCAAGACGGCGCAGGATCACATTCCCCTCACCGGTCATGGTATCCTGATCACGCAGATGGGTAATACGATCGGCGTCCATTTGCCATGGGAATGCAAGAAACTCATCTTCCACAGCTGAGGAGGGTGTTGCGCCCCACCAGGAGAAAAATAAGCAGGCAACAAAAGGAAAAAACAGCCCCTGCAATTGAGAGGCTGTTTTTCTGTAGAAAGTTTGAACCACGTCGGGCTACTCTTATATTCTTTTATACCGCAAGGGCACTTGTACCCCCTTGTGGGGCATTAGTATCTTTTATACAGAGGAGCGACTTAACTCTGCTTCAAAACTGCGCCGTTGGCCCCGGAGGTCACCTGTTTCGCATAGCGGGCTGCATATCCGCTGGTGATACGCGGTCCTGGTGGCTGCCAAGATTCTTTACGTTTTTCCAGTACGTCTTCATCCACTTCTAAGTTAATGGAGTGATTGGGTATATCAATTACAATTCGGTCACCTTCTTCAACAAAGGCAATGTTTCCACCATCGGCTGCCTCCGGCGAAACATGTCCAATACAAGCACCCTGGGTACCACCACTGAACCTGCCGTCGGTGATCAAGGCAACGCTTTCCCCCAATCCCATGCCAATAATGGCCGATGTGGGCGATAGCATCTCCGGCATACCCGGTCCTCCTTTAGGACCACAGTATCGAATAACCACCACGTCGCCTTCATTAATTTCACCGTCCATAATGGCGGTCTGGGCCTCTTCTTCTGAGTTATAAACCCGGGCTGGACCCGCATGAACCAGCATTTCCTCAGACACAGCAGACTGTTTTACCACACAGCCCTCCGGTGACAGATTACCGTAGAGCACCGCAATTCCTCCCACCTTATGATAAGCAGTCTCCTCATCCCGGATTATATCCCGATCCATCACTTCAACACCCCGCAGGTTTTCCCGTAAAGTTTTCCCCGTCGTGGTAATAATGTCCTGATGAATATTGGCATCTGTATCAAGGAGCTCCTTCAAAACCGCTTGCACACCGCCAGCCTCGTCCAGCTGCTGAAGACTATGAGGCCCACCTGGGATCAGGCTGCACAGATGGGGAACCCGCTTGCTCACAGCATTGAACCTTTCCAGTGGCAACTCCACTCCAGCCTCTTGGGCAATTGCTGGAACATGTAGAACAGTATTTGTCGAACAACCTAAGGCCATATCCACTGCCATGGCATTTTCAAAGGCTTTATCCGTTGCTATGTCTCTTGGGCAAATATTTTCAGTAACGAGGCCCATAACCGCCATACCAGCGTGTTTGGCAAGCCGGAGACGCGCGGAAGAAACAGCTGGGATTGTACCATTACCAGGTAAAGCCAGCCCAATTGCCTCAGCCAGACAGTTCATTGAATTTGCTGTAAACATACCGGCACATGAACCACAGCCGGGACAGGCGGCGTCCTCAAGCTCATTTAAAGCATCGAGACTTAAATCCCCACGTTGAACTCGACCAACCCCCTCAAAAACACTGACGAGATGAACATCCTTTCCACGAAATTTACCGGTCAACATCGGACCACCGCTAACCAGGACACCCGGCACATTCACCCGCAACATGGCCATTAACATACCCGGTGTTACCTTATCGCAATTGGGTACCGCCACAATGCCGTCAAAAGCATGGGCCTGGAGCATAATTTCCACTGAGTCGGCAATGACCTCTCGGCTGGCAAGTGAATAATGCATACCTTTATGATTCATGGCAATACCATCGCATACAGCAATAGTACCAAAGGAAACAGGTGTACCGCCGGCCAGCCTGATGCCGGTTTTCACCGCTTCGACTACCTTGTCCAAATGAACATGGCCCGGGATAATTTCGTTATGGGCATGGGCAACGGCAATAAGAGGACGACTTATCTCTTCATCGGTATAACCGATTGCCTTTAACAGAGAACGATGGGGAGCTCTACTGAGCCCTTTTTTGATGACATCACTACGCATGATTTTCTTCCTGGAATGAAGTTAATATCAAAAGAACAATAGTATTGGCTGGATAATCCAAGCCCGACAAGTGAATAATCCTGGAAATCTACGCTTCGCTGTGCACCGTGTCAAGGCAAAAGTCCTTCACCGGCACCTCCCTAAATGAGGAATGGAGAATACTCCACCTCACCACATTTGCCTTGCCAATAGCAATGGTTTGATATAATTTGAATTATATGTTAAGTTTAGAGATTATTTTCCGAACGAAATTCGCTCGGTAACCAAGAAAGGAGAAGTCTCCGGAGAACATGCAGGGCAATAAATTATATTAGATCATCACGTTGTACACCGACGCCATCCACACCCTGTCGGTATGTTAAATCCAAGCCCTGTTTCCGTTAGTTCCGGCGCCGCTAACTCCATGAAGCACCTCTTCGGCCCCGTTAATTCCCGCCGCCTTGGCCTGTCATTGGGTATCGACCTTTTACCTGGTAAAACGTGTTCATTTGATTGTATATACTGCGAACTGGGCCCCACCACTTCTCTGACCTGTGAACAACGGGAATATGTCCCCACAGCTGATATTTTAGATGATTTTGACACATTTATTTCTGATTCAAAAAGATCAGAAAGAATTGATGCATTTACCATTACTGCTTCCGGTGAGCCCACTCTGCATAGCGGTATTGGCGACATTATAAAACATATAAAGAGTAAAACTGAAAAACCGGTTGTTGTGCTGACAAACAGCTCTTTACTTCATTTAGAAAAGGTTCGGCGCGATCTGCTCCCCGCTGACATCATTATCCCTTCTCTAGATGCGGCACGACCTGAGAGCTTTCGCAAAATCAACCGGCCGGCACAGAAAGTTAATCTTGATGAAATAATTGAGGGAATTGCAGCATTAAGCAAAGAGCTCACGGGAAAACTGTGGCTTGAAATTCTCTTTTCCAAAGGGATTAACGACACAGACCGCGATATTGAAGCACTCAATCGAGTCATAGACGAAATCAACCCGGATCGTATCCAATGCAACACCGTGGCACGTCCCCCGGCAGAATCATATTCCTCGGCATTGTCACCCAGTGAAATGCAGGAGGTAATAAAAAATTTGCATGGCCCCGTTGATCTGATCAACGATTATACTGAAAAAAATGTTGGCCACCACCGCCTGGTCGCTGAAAAAGAAATATTAGAAATGCTTCACAGGCGGCCTTGCACTGCAGACCACATATGTCAAGCACTGCATTTGCCAGCCAAGCCAACAGCTGAACTATTAGAGACTTTATTGGAATCCCGTCAACTGCGGAGAACAACACATAATAATGAATACTATTTTCAGGCAAGCGACAATGAATTAAGCAGCTAGCCTTAGTTGCACTCCTGACTGTCACACACAGAGAAGCACGTTGACAATTGCACCTGAAAAGTAACGAGCCCAATGAGGCATATTTAGAGGACTTGAATGATCAAAGAAGATAAAGATAAAACAAAATCCCGTTCCATGATTTCGAAAATCGGAGGGTGGCTCTCATCTAAAAAGACAGATGATGACGCATCGAAGATTGAGCCCAAATCGACCGAGATTGAGCATAAAACAAAATCAGAAGAACAGGTTGCACCAGAAAATGCTCCTGCTCCTGAAAAAACACAAGAAAAACCTGTGGCACGACCAAAAAAGAAACCACAATCTCGCCCCAAAACAACTGGCAAGACGACCAAAAGCAAACAAGCTTCAAGTCAGGAAAGCAAAACTCAACAGACCAAGCAGCAAAGTCGTGGTCCTAAAAAGGCAGCTCGCCCCACTAAAAAACAAGCTGCTAACGACAATATCATCAAACTTCTAATCAACACCGAAGAACCGGAAGAATGTCGTGTTGCTCTGGTGGAAAATGGTCGAGTGGAATCCTTTCACGTTGAAACAGTGGTCCACGCCCAGACAAAAGGAAATATATACAAAGGAGTTATTACTGCTGTTGAGCCGAATTTACAGGCAGTTTTTGTGAATATTGGTCTCGACAAAAATGGCTTCCTTCCCTTTGGTGATATCCACCCCGAGTATTACTGCAAAGAAGTTGGAGAAAATGTTCACTGGAAGAGCCTGAAAATCGAAGAGGTTATTCGAAAAGGCCAGGAAGTATTTGTCGAAGTTGTCAAAGAAGCCACGGGGAACAAAGGTGCCAGTCTGACCACCTATCTTTCCTTGCCGGGCAGATACCTGGTACTCTTACCAGGCAGTGACTCTCACGGCATATCACGAAAGATTGAGGGGGAAGAACAACGCAGCAGGTTACGATCGATTATTGAAGGCTTAAAGCGTCCTGAAGGGATTGGCTATATTATTCGTACAGCAAGCAAAGATATAACCAAGACCGCCTTGACCCAGGATATGAAATACCTTGTGAATCTTTGGGAGGAAATCCGTCGTACCGGCCAGGCCGTTGATGCCCCTGCCCTTATTCACAAAGAACATAATATTATAAACCGCTTTCTCCGGGATCATTTCACCTCCGAGATCCAAGAAATTCTCGTCGATGACGAGGAGGCATTTAAACAGGTAGAGCGTTTCCTTGACCTTTTACCATCAACACAGAAAAAGACCAAAGCCAAGCATTATAAAGGATCCAGACCTCTCTTCAGTTATAATGAGGTGGAAAAACAAATTGAGCAGATTTACCATCCCACTGTCCAGCTCCGTTCCGGTGGATCCATTGTCATCAATCCAACAGAAGCCCTGGTAGCCATTGATGTGAACTCCGGCCGCACCGGTAAAGATAAGAGCTTTGACGAAACCATTTTCCTGGCCAACAAGGAAGCAGCCGAAGAATTGGCCAGACAACTTCGCCTGAGAGATTTAGGCGGGCTGATAGTTGTGGACTTCATTGATATGCGTGACAAACGCCATATCAGGGAAGTTGAGAAAATAGTCAAGACCAGCATGAAAAGGGATAAAGCCAAAGTGGACATGAGCCGAATTTCCAAATTTGGCCTACTGCAGATATCAAGACAAAAAATGGCCTCGCCCATCCAGCGTGGAAATTACATGGTATGCGAACATTGCAAAGGGCGAGGCGTTGTACGCTCTGTAGAAACCCTTGCCCTTGCCTATCTGCGTCGTATCCAGGCAGGAGTTACCCATCGTAATGTTATTGGAGTTGAATGCCGCATGCCTCTTGATGTGGCCCAGTATTTACTCAACAAAAAACGTGGCGAACTTGGAGAGATGGAAACTCGTTACAAAGTAAACATCGACATTACTGCTGATCCTACAATGAATCCTACTGAAGAAGATATTCAGTTCCTACGAAGCAAATAAATCGAAGTCAAACAAATAACAATAGCCCGGACAGCAATGCTGTCCGGGCTATTGTTATTTCTAGCAGCTACAGTGAAAGAGATTCAAAAATCAGCGAGCGCCGATCCTTCATTCTCCAGCCGACATTACCAGTTATCTGCTTGTAGTTCAAAATGTGCCTGCCCATGCTTACAGGCCGGGCATACTTCCAGTGCCTCTTTCCCTTGATGGGTATAGCCACAATTCTGGCAGGCCCAGGTTTTTTCATCATCACGGCTGAAGACCTTGCCCTGTTCAATATTAGCAGCCAACTCCACATATTGCTTTTCATGCTGCCTTTCCGCAACAGCAATAGCTTCAAAAACAGCAGCAATATCATCAAAACCTTCTTGACGAGCCGTTTCAGCAAACTCGGGATACATGGTTGTCTGTTCGTAGTTTTCACCTTCTGCAGCAGCTTTTAAATTCTCCAAGGTCGAGCCAATCACACCAGCGGGGAAAGCTGCAGCAATTTCCACCTCTCCTCCTTTAAGAAGTTTGAAAAGTTGCTTGGCATGCTCTTTTTCCTGATCAGCAGTCTTCGCAAAAATTTTCGAAATCTGCACAAACCCTTCTTTTTTCGCTTTTGAGGCAAAATAGGTGTATCGATTTCGAGCTTGGGATTCACCGGCAAAGGCGGTGAGAATATTCTTCTCGGTTTGACTTCCTTGCAGTGTAGCCATCTTTCATTCCTCCAACTTATAAATTAATTCATAAACACCCTAAATATTTCAACCATCTCATGATTTTATACAAATGCAAAACCGGTGGTTGATAAAAGTGTATTGTATCAGTTGTTTTTTGAAAATACTAGACACTGCTAGAGGTAGTACAAGAAGACAACAGGGAATCAACAATTAACGGAAATGGGCTCGAGAGTTTCGCGAAGCTTCCTGAGATCTACAAGAAAACTAGTGCGTTTTTCCTCGACAAATTCTTCGGCAAGTTGCTGATAATAATCAATACCCTCGAGCAAATTCTCTTTGAATTCACTAAGGCATTTGGTAGTAGCAGGAAGAATATCGGTTTTTCTCCGTTCCAGCTCTATATGTAGGTGGTCAATATAAAGGCCAAGCTCCCGAATAAACATATGGGGCCGATCTTTTCTGGTAAGCACCGAAAGACGACCGTAGATATGGTCCACCATTTCTTCCAGAGATACAGCCTTTTTAAAATTGACAATATTCGGGCCTGGACAGACAGCAGCCTGTCCATGCGGATCAATCCCCAAAGTCTTGGTGGCATTAGCAGCCAGATCATGACAAATACACGATTTAGCCAAAACTCCTTCCTTCAAAACCGCTTTGGTTTCAGAGGGGAGGTCTTCCTTCTCTAATTGTTCAAGTTTACTCTTTTGATAGGTTCGGGAAGAAATGCAGACCGGCACCGAGGTGAAATCATTATTAAATGAGAGATACTTCTTAGGGCAAGAACTCCCTGGTTTACCTTCATTAATGCGCTGAACCCGCGCCTCCTCACTTGAGGAGTTACGAAGATTCCAAAACGGTACACCCAGGGGTGAACTGGGACTCAGGAATATATCCTCGTCCGAGGCCTTACTTAATTTCTCTATATGCTCATCATCAATACGAACAACCTCGGGGACCATAAGAAATGGTGTCCCCCACCCGACGCTGTCGACATTATAATGCTGCATGAGAAACGAATGCTCACCGGCAGTTCCAATACCACCCTGGACTGTTACCTTTGTCTCATGAACAGTCTCCGGAACATCACGCCCCATCTTTTCTAAGGCTTTACAATAAAGGGTAAAAAGACTATCCCTTTGCGACTGTAATTTCTCTTTGAACTCTTCAAGAATGGGGCCCAAGAGATAACCATTTGTTGCAAATGCATGCCCGCCACAGTTCAAACCTGACTCGATGCGGAATTCGGAAATCCAGAGCCCTTTTTTGGCAAGATACTTGCCTTGGATCACCGCGGAACGAAAGTCACTCACTTTGATGATGATCTTTTTACTCAACTCACCGTCAGCATCTGGGAAAAAATCCTCAAACTCTGCCAGGTAATTATAAAGCCGGGTATTAATACCGGCCGAGAAAACAATGGCTGATTCCAGGGTACTCTTGGCAAATCCCCGCAGGGCAGATAAAGCATCGGAAAACATGGCCGGCTGCTTCTCACCGCCCTTATAAATATCACGGTCAAGCTTCGTCATGATATTTACATCGATACTGCCGGCGGTTATCTGTTCTCGGAGGGCTTCCTGTTGAGCAGTTTTCTCTTCAGGATCCTCTTCGGCCAGCATGGATTCATAGGTTTGCCGTAAAGATGTATTGGGCAACATGGAAAAATAACGGGTGATGGCGCTGCCTTCCTCAAAAGGAGAAGAACGTAGGTCGGCAACCTGTTTTTTAACCCGTTTATTTAGAAGATCAAGGTAGGCAGTAATACGACGAGCCCGGGAGTCTTCATCCTTAGTTGGAATGGCTTCGCAGGATTCACCTTCTTCCTCGCAATGGAATTGCCGCATCTGCTCGATGAGCACATCATCCACCAGGGAGACCACCGACGAAATACCATATTGAGCTACCTTTAATGGTGTATCAATGGTAAATCCGGTGCCCATGACCGGTATATGAAATTGATGTGAACTGGAAGGCGCCAATTTGTTTTCCAAGTACGATACATTTGTTAAATGATTAAAATATCCACCAAATGTAACAGATATGTCCTATTTCCGGTAAAAAAAACACCGAAAAAAATCCAAAATGTGGCTTGATAGGAGAAATATTTCTCCAAAGCAAGAAAAAAATGGCGTCCCCGACGGGATTCGAACCCGTGTCGCCGGCGTGAAAGGCCGGTGTCCTGGACCTGGCTAGACGACGGGGACGCGATGGTGGGTCGTGCGCGGCTCGAACGCGCGACTCTCTGCTTAAAAGGCAGATACTCTACCAGCTGAGTTAACGACCCACGAGCTTAAGCCGATCTTTTTACAGTAGAGGCTCTCTCATGTCAAGAGAGACATGATACTTTTTTAAGTTTTTTTCATTCCCATTTCAAATTATTAATCTCTGATTATGCATCTCGATTTCATCCAGCAACTATTAATGATGCGTGTATGGCTTGTATTTGGATGCAAAATCCCTTGTGACTGGTCTTCAGGTCTGGTATATCCAACCTACCGTCACGGTGAGAACACACTTAAACAATAAAATAACCTGCTGATTTTACATACTATTATACATCCCATACTCAAAGGACACATCATGGGCCTTTTAGCCAGCTCCAGTCATTTTATCCGCTATTCAGTTGAAGGTGATCCACCGGCTGACTTCTGGAATGTTGCCGCCGATTGTATTGCCTCCCATTCTTTTCGTGATATTGACGATACCTATGAAGAATTATCCATCGGCTGGGTGGCGGTGGATAATATGTTTGATGCAGAGTTTGCCGGCGCTTCATTTGCAGTTGGTGACTATCTCGTCCTGGGTTTGAGAGTTGATGAACGGAAAGTCGCCCCTGCAATGTTGAAAAAATTCTGCATGAAGGAAGAGGAGCGCATTAAAAAAGAACGACAGCTCCCCCGACTTTCCAGGGGACAGAAGACCGAGTTAAAAGAAAATGTTCGCCTGGCGCTGATGAAAAAGACATTACCAGTTGCCAAAGTATATGATCTTGCCTGGAATCTGGCCGAAGGCTCTCTTTTGTTTTTCTCCACCAATGATAAGGCCCAGGAGATATTAGAGAATTTTTTCAAAGAAACATTCGGCCTCACACTTATCCGCCAAATACCCTTTAATATTGCCGGGAAATTATTGGACGATGCAAGAGACGATAGCCTTGCCGCCCTGCAACCCGACATTTTCATCTAAGAGGAAATTCCATGGATCTCGTCGATCTCATGACTGAAAAAAGATTTTTAGGGCAAGAATTTCTCACCTGGCTCTGGTTTAAAAGTGAAGAAAGAGGGGGAACTGTTGCCCTGACCAATGACGACATCGTCTTGGTTTTTGAACAACACATCCTGCTTGAGTCTGGCGAGGGAGAATCCCACGAACGTGTGGTGTGCCAAGGCAAACAATCTGAACTGCAGGAAGCCCGGACAGCCCTCGCCATGGGAAAGAAACTCGAACAAGCTCGCATGCGTATGGCCAAGGGTGATTATGAGTGGCGCATCTCAATGTCCGGCAGCCTCTTGGAATATCGAAATGTCCGGCCCCCCAAAACCATGACCGCTGCCGAAGATAAAGACGAAGCGGCAAGAGAAGGACGTATTCTTGATCGTATTGGTCTCTTGGAAGAGGCAATACGTACCATGGACGAACTTTTTCAGCTCTTCTTACAAACAAGACTAAGCACCGGCTGGGAGGAAGAGAGAAATCGTATACGTGCCTGGATTGGCAATGCATAATTTCATCTTCAAATGCAGTTAATACTGGGAAAAACACACATTCTTTAGCATAATGAGCGGTTATTAAAGGGCAGAAAACAAAACCACTATAATCACGAGAGACGTTCATGGAATTTGAAACAGTTATTGGGTTGGAAATTCACGCCCAGATGAAAACCAAGAGTAAAATTTTTTGCGGTTGTACTACTCAATTTGGCAATCCACCTAATGCAAACACCTGCCCCGTTTGCCTAGGCATGCCTGGCGTGCTCCCTGTTCTCAATAAAATGGTGGTGGAATTTGGCATTAAATTAGCCCTGGCCACAAATTGCGAACTTAATAAAACCAATATTTTTGCCCGAAAAAATTATTTTTATCCTGATCTACCGAAAGGATACCAGACGTCCCAATTTGATCTCCCCCTCGCAGAGCATGGTTGGGTGGAAGTCGAAGTTGAGGGGGAAACCAGGCGCATTGGTCTCACCCGAATACACATGGAGGAAGACGCTGGCAAACTTGTCCATGACGAGCAGGAGCCAAAAAGTTACGTAGACTTGAACCGTACCGGCACCCCTCTCTTGGAAATAGTCAGTGAACCAGACATCCGCTCGCCAGAAGAAGCTGCCGCTTATCTTAAAAAATTACATGCTATCGTGAGATATTTAGATATCTGTGACGGTAATATGCAGGAAGGCAGCTTTCGCTGCGATGCCAACATCTCATTACGCCCTAAAGGCCAGGAAGAATTCGGGACCCGGACCGAACTCAAAAACATGAACTCCTTCCGGAACGTCCAACGGGCACTGGAATTTGAGGAGCGACGGCAGCGGGACATTCTCCTTGATGGCGGAAAGATTGTTCAGGAAACCTTACTTTGGGATGCCGACCAAAATGTCACTAATTCCATGCGGGGCAAAGAAGAAGCCCATGATTACCGCTACTTCCCTTGTCCGGATCTCATTCCTGTTGTTATTGATGATGAATGGGTAAAGGCCACTAAAGATACCATGCCGGAGTTACCTGCTCAGCGCAAAATCCGTTTCATGGAAGAGCTGGAATTGCCGGCCTATGATGCCGAAATTCTCACAGATAGTCGAGATCTGGCAGATTATTTCGAGATAGCCCTCAAAGAATTCCCACAGGCCAAAAAACTCTCCAACTGGGTAATGACAGAGCTCATTCGAGAACTGAGAGACCGTGAATTGGAAATTGACGCATGCCCTGTGACACCGATCCATCTCGCAAGCCTGCTCACTATGATCGACAAGGGGACCATCAGCGGTAAAATCGCCAAGACTGTATTCTTGGAAATGCTGGATACCGGCAAAGATCCGGAGACCGTGGTCAAAGAAAAAAACCTGGTCCAGATGAGCGACGAGGGAGATCTATTACAGATTGTCCAAGAAATCATTGCCGCCAATCCAGGCCAGGCAGAGGAATTTCGTAACGGTAAAACCAAACTTATGGGCTTTTTCGTCGGCCAGTTGATGCAAAAAACCAAGGGACGGGCAAATCCCAAAATGGCCAATCAGCTCTTTGCCAAAGAACTCAACAAATAGAATACATTTTCACAAAACCCCCTTTTATCGAGGTGGGGAAATGAACAAACAGGACTGGCAAAAAAAAGGAACCGGCCATAGGCAGCGGTTGCGGGATAAATTCCTGGCCATGGGTCTAGAGGCCTTTTCCGATAGCGAAGTCCTCGAGCTTCTGCTGACCATGGGTACTCCGCGCAAAGATTGCAAGGATACAGCCCGGGAGGCCTTGGACCATTTCGGCTCACTGCCTGCGGTGCTTGAGGCATCACCGAATGAACTGCAAACCATACACGGCATTGGGCCCAATAATGTTTTTGCCCTGCATTTTCTCCATGGCGTCTCACGGCGTTATCTAAAAAACCGCCTGAAAGACAAGCAATACCTTCGTTCGTCAATGGAGGTGGCGGAATATCTCTCCCATAGTATGCGAGACCTAAACATCGAAGTACTTCAAGCCGTTTTCCTGGATACCGGCCATGGCATTATAGACACGGAGATACTGGCCGAAGGAACCCTGTCAAGCAACACAATCTATCCTCGGGAACTTGTCAAAACAGCCCTCTCTCACCATGCTGCAGCAGTAATTATTGCCCATAACCATCCCTCGGGCGCTATGGCCCCATCGGATGCAGATCTGGAAGTCACCAGATCTCTTTTTCTGGCCTGCCATTTTGTGGGCATCAAGCTCCTTGACCATTTCATCGTTGGCAAGGGAGACCTCCCCTTTAGTTTTGCCGACAACGGCATCATGGCAGCCATCCATGACCAATGCAGTGATCTATTGTGATCCAAAATTCTTTGCAAAAAGATAACCAGGCAGGGGTGTATATCCATATCCCCTTCTGCAAAACTAAATGCCCTTATTGCTCCTTTTCTTCTGCGCCTCTTATTGGTCAAGCGCCGATTACATATTTGGATGCGGTTATCAACCAGGCGCAATTAATGGCCAGCCACCCCTGGACAAAAACCATTCAATTCTCCAGCCTCTTTATCGGTGGCGGCACTCCCACTATCTACCGGGGTGGAGAACTTGAAAAACTCATTGACTCCTGCCGCTCTCTTTTTCCCTTTACAATGAATCCTGAAATCACCGTTGAGACCAATCCCAACACCGTATCCAGGGAATCCCTCACTGCTCTACATCGGGCCGGCGTCAACCGCCTGAGCATTGGCGTGCAGTCTTTTTCGGATAATCTGCTCAAGACAATCGGACGATCCCACACTAGCTCCCAGGCAAGAGAGAGCGTACAACTGGCTCAGGAAATCGGTTTTGAAACAGTGAATATCGATCTTATTTTTGGTCTACCTGGGCAAACAGTGAAAGAGTGGCAGGCGTCCCTCGACCAAGCCCTTGCTTTTGATCCAGGCCATATTTCGCTCTACGAGTTAATGATCGAGGAAGAGACACCCTTTGCACAAAACCATGACCAAGGCATACTGAATCTGCCCTCGGAAGATGATGTGGTCCTGATGCTTGAAGCCATTCTGCAGCGAACTGAAAAGGCGGGATATCAGCGCTATGAAATTTCCAATTATGCCAAACCGGGCAAGGAATGCCGGCACAACATGAACTATTGGCAGAACGGCCAGTATCTGGGATTAGGAGCCTCGGCATTCTCATGCATCGAAGGAATGAGAATCAAAAATGTCGATGCTCCTGCGTTATTTATCACCCTTGTTAATCAACAAAAATCCCCCTTCGAGAGTATTGAATGCCTATCACTTGAGGCATCATTCCGGGAATCTGTGATCATGGGACTACGGATGGTGGAAGGGATTTCCGTTTCTGACATGCAAGAACGTTACGGTATCTCGATGATGGATTATTACGGCTCTACTTTCAAGAATTTAGAAGACAGCGGACTCCTGCAACAAAGTGAGAACAGAATTCGCCTCTCTGCCAAAGGCTTTCCCATTGCCAACCAAGTGTTGTCCCAGCTTGTGTAAGGCAATCTTGTTTTACCTGAGATGTATTTTTTTCTGCTGTTTCTGCTTATACATCAGTTTGTCCGCATCTGTGAGTAATTCCTCAATGGAGCAAGGTAGCAATTCAGGGCAGCGGACAATACCGCAACTCATATTTAACTCGAAATCAAAGTTATGTTTCTCCGCCCAGGCTTTGAAATTCATTTCAAGTCGTTCTAAAATTGATTTTTCATTATCTTTACGTGTTTTATCGCTGAGCAGCACGACAAATTCATCACCGCCGATACGTCCCATGATATCAGACTCACGAAACGTATCCCGCAACACGTGGGCAACCTTCTCCAAAGCCTGATCTCCAGTCTTATGTCCCAGGGTATCATTGATATGTTTGAGGTTATCAACATCACCATAGAGCAGGAAAACACTCTCCCGCATTCGATCAGCAAGCTTCAAATGCTGTTGCGCCAGGGTCATAAATCCTCGCCGATTGTTAAGACCGGTTAAGTCATCGGTGATGGATATTTCATGTAATCGCTGCTCCATATGTTTTCGTTCGGTAATATCGGTGGCGATTTCCAAACGCACCAACCTGCCGTCAATCCATTGAATTGCCCGGTCCCGAATGTCATACCAATGATTATTTACGGTATTCTGGAACTCCCAAACATACGTACCCGTGGACCGTCCCTCGGAATCCAACAATTTATCATTGGTACAAAAACCACAAGGACCTGACTGCCCCTCCTGAAAAGTTTCCCAGCATATCCTGCCCACAGCATCACCGAAAATATTTCTGGCAAATTTATTCAGGAACAGGATCTCATAGGTTTTCAGGTCCGTGACATACACTATGGCATCAAGACTATCGAGAACGGTAAGTAAAATTGAATGCGACTCCATGAGACGGTTCTCAATGTTTTTCCGCCTGGTGATGTCTCGCACAATGTCACGTGAACCAACGACCTCTCCTGCTTCATCATAAATAGCAGAGGAACTCACCTCAATATCCAGCCAACGTCCATCTTTTGTTCTCTGTTTGCCGGTAAATTTTTCATAGCTGCCATAGCGTTGTAATCTTTTAAGCTCATCAAGCGACATCTCCCCCTGTTCAGCAGGAATAACGTCCATAATCGACATTGAGAGGAATTCTTCCTTGCTGTATCCAAAAAGTGCCACCGCTTTCTTATTGACGTCGATATATTTAAAATGAGAATCAACAACAAAGATTGCATCGTTGGCGTGTTCAAAAAGATCCTGATATTTTTCTTCGGAATAACGAAGCCTTTCTTCAGCACTTGACAGGCTAACAATATCTTTTGAAAACGGCTTGTATATGAGTAAAAAGGCAACGGGGCAGAGGAAGAGAGCCAACAAAAAAGCTGCCCAGAATGATTGCTGGCCTTGGGGAACTTTTAAGAGCACCAGAAGCATTATGATGCCGTATTCCACCACAACGCTATAGGCGATCAGAGCAACAAATACCTGCAGCGGACCTGTACGACGATCAACATTTCTCAAAAACCGCGGATAGTTCAATGGAAACTTACGCTCCTTCCTTTGAGCATCTGCCTACATGCCATTACCCTAAACACTCAACTGACCTCCCATTCATTCCTGTCGCATAGAACTGATTGACTGGTAAAATTCAATACCGCCTGTTATATAATGTCACATCATCGCCCTCGGGAATAGCAGTTTTTAAAAAAAGGTTCGGAGAACATGCCAAAGCCTACCAATATATACATTTGCTCCCAATGTGCTGCGGAGCTATCTAAATGGACAGGACAATGTCCTGACTGCGGGGAGTGGGACACCCTGGTGGAATCAGCCGCGCCACCTCCTGGCAGGCCCGGTGGCCTCGGCTCCACAAAAGGCTATGCCGGCTCTCCTTCCGAAGTTCGAAGCATGACCGATGTTTCCCTTGACCAGGCCCCCCGCCTAACAACCGGCAATCAAGAGCTGAATCGTGTTCTTGGCGGTGGATTGGTGCCGGGATCTGTTGTCTTAATTGGCGGTGATCCAGGGGTTGGTAAATCAACCTGCCTCCTGCAGGTGTGCTGTGAACTTGCTCAGAAAACATCAGTCCTCTATGTCACCGGTGAAGAATCCCTGCAACAGATCACCCTGCGCGCTAAACGATTGGAACTACCTGAGAGCCCGGTAAAACTTGTCACCGAAACCCAGGTTGAGAATATTATAGCCACTGCGGAACAAGAAAAAAGCAAGGTCCTGGTTATTGATTCCATCCAGACCATGCAAGTCGGCGAAATAAGTTCAGCGCCAGGCAGTGTTTCTCAAGTCCGAGAATCGGCGGCCATGTTGACACGATTTGCTAAGCAAACTGACACGGCAATCTTTTTAGTAGGCCACGTCACCAAGAGCGGTGATCTTGCCGGTCCCCGCGTCCTTGAACATATAATCGACGCGGTCTGCTATTTTGAAAATACGAATAGCCGTTTTCGGATATTGCGGGCTGTAAAAAACAGGTTCGGGGCAGCCAACGAAATCGGAGTTTTTGCCATGACCGAAGGTGGCTTAAAGGAGGTTTCAAATCCTTCTGCCATTTTTCTCACCAGAGCCGGAGATTCTCTACCCGGTAGTGTGGTGATGGTTCACTGGGAAGGAAGCCGGCCTATCCTCGTTGAAATACAGGCTCTCGTGGATTTAACCAGAGCAGAGATTCCTCGCAGAGTTGCCATCGGTCTTGAACAAAACCGCCTCGCCATGCTCTTGGCGGTTCTCAGCAGACATGCCGGTATCGCCACCCACGATCACGATGTCTTCGTCAATGTAGCCGGCGGTGTCAAGGTTATGGGTACCAGTGGCGATCTGGCCGTGGCCCTTGCCATAGTATCGAGCCTGAAGGACAAACCATTTCCGCGGGATTTAATAGCATTTGGCGAGATCGGCTTGGCCGGAGAAATCAGACCGGTTGCCAATGGCCAGGAACGGCTGGCAGAAGCGGCCAAGCATGGATTTAAAAAAGCCATAGTGCCGCAATCCAACAAAACAAACCAAAAAAACGACCTGAAAATTTCCGGAGTAGAGACTATCCGCCAGGCCTTGGAATTCCTATAAAAAGCCCGTTTTTCTATCATTTTTTCTACCCAAACTTCCTGTGTTGTATATGAAACGAAGCGCTCGCACCCAAACATACCCTGCAAAAAATTTTCCTTCCCATCCCGCACTATATTAGAGTATAACTACAATTTCCTACTTTATCTGGGGCAATAATACGTATAGATTTCACCATGATACTTGGGCAAATCACCATAATATTAGTCCTTCTAGGCGCCTGTCTCTTGACCGGGGGACTGTTCCATACCAAGAAAATTGTATCTACCTTACCAGACTCCAGCGTCAGCTGGAGATCCATGTTTTTTCTTATTATTTTCTTTCTTACCGGCTATTTATTGTTTGCTGCAAATAACTACGGCAAGGAAGCAAACATTGTTACCATTTTGGTCTCCCTTATTTTTTTCGGGGGGGGGGATTTTTCGTACACGTGGTAACCAACCTCTCTGCCCGCACCATTGACCAAGTAAAACATGTGGGCTCCCTGGAAGCGGAAAATGCCGAAATTAAAGAAATGAAGCAACGTATTGAAACTATTCTCAATACAGCAGCGGAAGGTATTATCACTTTTGACAATAATGGCATTATCGAAGGCATGAACCATGCCGCGGAAAAACTCTTTGGATATTCAGAAAATGAAGCTATCGGCATGTCTATCCAATCATTTATTCCTTTAAGCAGTTCTAATTTCTCAACTTCAAAGGTATTGACCAAGGAGACTATCTATTCTTATCTCAATGCCCTTCTCACCCATGACAGCGATACGATTGGAAAAAATAAAAGTGGATTATCTTTTCCAATTTCCATAACAGTTGGCGCTACATTGCTTGATGGCACCCAAATATACACCGCAGTTATTTCCGATATCTCCGGCAGAAAAAAAATTGAAGCAGCCCGACGAAATTCTTTAGCAGAGTTAAACCAGATCTTTAACTCCGCTGCCGGTGCCATGTGTGTCATCAGTACAGGTTTTAAAATTTTGCGGGCTAATGATACCTTTTGTAAATTGTTCGGTTTTAATAGCCAGGACCTCATCGGTAAAAAATGTCACGAAGTGCTCCCTGACCGGCCTTGCAGCTCGGGCGACTGTCCAATGGAACAAATTAAGAATGGCACGGATCGGGTTGAAATAGAGTGCACCAAGAAAAATTCACAGGGGAAATACATACCCTGCATTCTAACCTCCACCCCTCTCCTTAGTGCGGATGGTACTCTCCTCGGTATGATTGAAGATTACAAAGATATAACCGAACGAAAGGAGCTTGAGGCAAAACTCCATGAGATTTCTATAACCGATGATTTAACCGGCCTTTTCAACAGGCGAGGCTTCATGGCCATGGCTGAGAAACAGTTAGCCAAGGCTGGGCGGAGCCGCAAGCCGGCTTATCTTCTTTATGCCGATCTTGACAATATGAAATGGATAAATGACACTTTTGGCCACAAGGTCGGTGACCAAGCCCTTATAGAGGCAGCCGAGCTCTTGAAAAAAACATTTCGGCTGGCCGATGTCATAGGTCGACTTGGTGGCGATGAATTTGTTGTTCTTTTAAGTGACGATAAACTTCCTGATCAAGGCCAGGCAATTATAAATCGTTTTGAAGATGCCATTAAAATTCGGAATGAAAACCAAAAAGAAAGGGAGTACAGCTTGCAGCTCTCCACCGGTATTTCCCATTTTGACCCTGAGATGCCTTGCAGCGTCGAAGATCTCTTAAACCGTGCCGATGCATGTATGTATGAAGTCAAACATAGCAAAAAAATGCAATCGCGACCTGTTTTCCAGTAACCCCCTCTCTCTAGTATAATTTTTTATACCACCACAACATACTGATATCACACCATATTTTTCACTCGCCATCCCTCCCGCCTCAAAAAATTCAAAAAATTGTACTCTACTTTTTCGTGCACACGACCAGCAGCCCCCATAACATACTGAATTTACAGTGTAAAAAAATAAAGCCAAAGAAAATCAGCGCTTGGCACGCATCTTGCTTTTCTAATGTGCAATTAAGAAGCTAAGAAGCAATTCTTACTCCTTTCTCCTCATGTGATGGTCGATCTCTATCTCCCCATGGATCGGCCATTACTGTTTCTACCTCCCCAATTTTCTCAATTACCCAACGTAATAATTTTTGAATTCTTCCTGATGAGAAAGTATAAAAAATGCTATTTTCAATACGCAGCACGTAATTATCTAAAAGGCATCCTCCTCAACCTCAAGACCACGAAACAGGCAGATGCCCGAACATAACCTCTTGGATATTTTGCAGGCACTTCAAAACTTTTAACTTTGCACCATTGCACCATTGCACCAAAGCATCATTCTTAATACAATTACCTAACGGTCGTCACGGATAGGCAACACTATCTGTAAACACAGCTCATTAATGAATTCGTATTTCCAAAAATTGCCATACCAATTAAGTATTTCAAAATTCTAATGCTTTCCAGAAGGAGATGAATACATGCACTCCTCAGCCCCTGGCAGCAAACCTGAACAGCGCAGTAATTTCACCGGTGAAAGTTGCGCAGTGCCAACAGGTGAGGCACAAAGCCCCTTCACCATAATTATCTTCGGTGCATCTGGAGATCTGACGGCACGCAAAATTATTCCTTCTCTCTTTCATCTCTATAAATCAAACAACCTGCCAAACCCTGTTCAAATAGTAGGTGTAAGCAGGACGACAATGTCCTCGGAAGAATATCAAACCCTGCTCAAAGAAACCATGGACAAACGGGGCCACACTCTCGGTGAACAGTGGCATAACTTTGCACATCTTATTTCGTATATACCCATAGAATATGACTCCCAGGACTCATATAAAGACTTGGCCCAGCAACTACGCCAGTTAGACCAGGAAAAGTCCACCCGGGGGAATCGCATATTCTACCTGGCCACGCCCCCTACTCTTTATGCAAGTATTGCCGAACAGATCGGCAATGCTGGACTTGCCGTAGAAAACTCCAACGGCAATGGCTGGTCCCGTATTGTTGTCGAAAAACCGTTTGGCCGAGACTTATCTTCTTCAGAGGCCCTGGACGCCACCTTGCATCATAGTTTCAATGAGCATCAAATTTATCGAATCGACCATTATCTCGCCAAAGAAACCGTGCAAAACGTGCTCATGCTACGGTTCGCCAATACCATTTTTGAGCCATTATGGAACCGTAACCATGTGTCATATATTGGCATCATGGCTGCAGAAGATCTCGGCGTGGAACATCGAGCTGGATATTACGAACAATCAGGTGTTTTACGGGATATGTTTCAAAACCACCTTCATCAACTCCTTGCCCTCACAGCTTTAGAACCACCATCCCATTTTGAAGCAGAAACAGTTCGGGATGAAAAAGCTAAAATTTTTCGTTCCCTCAAGCCACTTCACGAAGAGACGATGTTTGACAATTTAATCGTTGGACAATACGGCCCTGGTACCATGAATGGTCAACCGGTTCCAGGATATCGTGAAGAAAAGGGGGTTGCACCGGATTCTCTCACCCCAACCTTTGCGATGATGCGGGTGTTTATTGATAATTGGCGCTGGCGAGGTGTACCCTTTTATCTCATGTCGGGCAAGCGCCTACAACGAAAAGAAACCAAAATCGTTGTGCAATTTAAAAAGGTTCCCCACTCCATGTTTCGTGATGTATTAGGGGATCGTATTAGTGCCAATCGCCTCACCCTGGGTATATATCCCGAAGAGAACATTTCACTCGCCTTTCAAACTAAGTCTCCATCCCCCCATATCTGTCTCCGGCCGGTGAATATGGATTTTAAATATTATCAAGGGACAGAAAAACAAACCCAAGATGCATACGAAAAAGTTCTTCTTGATGTAATTCAAGGAGACCACATGCTCTTTTGGAGGCGTGATGGGGTTGGATTATCATGGTCCTTCTTGACCCCGATCCTTGAACTCTGTGAGACCTGCGGACATCGCGCTGAACACCTTCACACCTACCCTGCCGGCAGTTGGGGACCTGAAAAAGCAAGACAATGGGCACGTCTGCTAGTAGATGACTAACCACAGCAATGTATAATTCCAGCGAAAAAATCGATAAATGATCAGCAGAACCATATTACAGCAGAGAGAGCATAGCCGTTGTTTTATCGTCTCTTTTTCCCACTTTACGGCAACAGCCTTTCATGATATCCTAGACCACATTAGGCAGGTCTACTCCTTTGGTGGGCCAGTATCTTTAAATTTAAACATGATCCTGGATGGCGCCCCATGTCCGTTGAAAAAAAAATTGAAGATACCCATACCATTGCAAAAAAAGTTTTTTCCAAGGCAGCCTTGTCTAAACTGGAACTTATCCCAGAAGTGTATGGCGTCTGGTATGCCTATTTTTCAGGCAATTATGCTGAATTAACCGCAGAGTTGGACGAAGCCATTGCTTCAGGAAAACATCTAGACAAAGAATTCCACGCAAAACTTTTTCTTAAGCACCTGCAACCCGAGGAAAGCAAAAGAGCAGCCGAACTAGCGGTTGCCGAAACCCAGCTCATCATCAAAGGGGTTTTAAACGAAATCCTCGGTGCCAGTTCCAGCACTGCTAATTACACCAAACACCTCAATGACTATGCCAGCCAAATTGAAAAAGCTGACAACTTATCCGACGTCAAGGATCTCATTGGAAACTTGCTCAAACAGACTTCCACTGCTGCGGCATCGGGAAATGCCCTGCAAAGTAAATTGTCGGAGGCCACCGAAAAAAGCCGGATGCTGGAGCAGAAGTTGGCAGCCGTGGAAGCGGAAGCAAGCATTGATGCACTTACCGGCCTTTATAATCGCAAATCCTTCAACAACAAGCTCATGGATCTTTTCGAAGAATATCGTGATCGTGGCACCTATTTTTCTGCCATCATGATTGATATCGATTTCTTCAAGAAATTCAATGACACATACGGCCATCAAACAGGCGACCTTGTCCTCCAAGCAGTGGGTGACACCTTACATCGAAGCGTAAAAGGCGCCGACTTTCCAGCCCGATATGGTGGCGAGGAATTTGTCGTCCTCTTGCCTGAGACCACCTTGGAAAACGCCATTGTAGTGGCCGAACAATTGCGGGTTCGTATCTCCATGCGAAAAATTGAAGATGATACCCACCCAGACACCGTACTCAAAGTCACCGCCAGCATGGGGGTTGGATTTGCCACTAAACAGGACACCATGCAGACGCTCATCAGGCGGGCAGACAAGGCCCTGTACCTAGCCAAAGAAGAAGGTCGAAACCAGGTTAAATCAGAGCGAGACCTTCACTAGCCACGCCCCACCGATCACCATGGAGTATGAATGGAAAAAGGGCAAAAACTCATTCTCATCGTAGAAGACGATCCCAATTTCACAAAAGCCATCCAAAGAATCCTGGATAGCGAAGGATATTCAACCCTGACTGCATCAAACGGGTTTGAAGCCGGTATTCACATGGGACGATACCTTCCAGATCTCATCACCCTTGACATCAATATGCCCGAAATGAATGGCGAAGAGATGTTGGAGATCATTCGTTTCACAGACTACCTGAGTCATCTCAAAATACTGGTAATCTCCGGACTAGAGGAAGAGAAACTCCAGGATATGGTGGATAAAGGTGCTGATGATTATCTCCAGAAACCATATGACACTGAAGTTCTGCTGGCCAAAGTACAACAGCTCACTGCATAAATTGTTACTTATCCCCTTTCCCATAGCTGCTGCTATCCCAAGATGGAAATTGCCTCATGAATGTTGAAGCAAAACAATCTGACAGCCTGGAAGCGGCGAGTAATTCAGCAGCCAAATATATCGTAAAACAAAGCGTACACAGTATACAAAAACGCGGACTGTTCACCTTGGTTCTTGCAGGTGGCAGCACCCCTCGCACTCTATACAGTCTTTTGGCTTCCCCCACTTATACACATCAGCTTGATTGGACACGGACCCACTTTTTCTGGGGTGATGAACGATGTGTCTCACCGGATGATCCTGAGAGCAACTACGCAATGAGCAAGGGTACAATCCTTTCAAAAATTCAGATCCCCCCTGACAATATTCACCGCATGGAAATTGATGCATCCTCTCCAGACCAAGCAGCCAAAGAGTATGAAAACAAACTACGGTTTTTTTTCAACTCTCCCCAGAAAATTCCAAGCTTTGACCTGGTGCTTTTAGGAATGGGCAATGATGGCCACACAGCCTCTCTTTTTCCAGGCAATCCATCCTTAGATGAAAAGGATCGACTCGTGGTTGCCACGGAAGACAAAAATGCCTCCCCAGCTGTGCCTCGCATCACCTTAACGTTGCCCATTTTGAATGAGGCCAAAGATATTCTCTTTCTCATTTCCGGCGAACAGAAAGGCAATATACTCAAAGACATAATGGACCATCCTCAAGAGGCAAAACTAAAATACCCCGCAGCACGAATCAGAGCCAAGGACCAGCTTATGTGGTATTATTCAGAAACCCCTTGATAAATATGCCAATGACAACAAAAAACACCTTTTTAATCCTGGCCGGTGACATTGGTGGCACAAAAACCACCCTGGCCCTTTTTTCCACTGAGAAAGGGATCAACAGCCCGTTAACCGAACAGACATACGCCAGTCAAGATCACCCTGGATTATCGGTGATTATTGATGATTTTCTTTCCAATCGTGACGAACATCCCCGGTCAGCCTGTTTCGGAGTGGCAGGTCCCGTGGTTTCAAACACTGTGCAGACCACCAATCTTCCATGGGTTATTTCCTCCGAGCAATTGAAAGCACAACATGGTTTTACACAAGCTGATTTATTAAACGACCTGCAGGCCATTGCCGCTTCAACACCCTATCTACCCGAGAAAGACCTCTTCACCATTCAACCGGGCATCCCGGAGCCCAATGGCGCCATTGGAGTTATTGCCCCAGGAACAGGCCTGGGAGAGGCATTTTTGATATGGGACGGTAACGGATATACCCCCTGCGCCTCGGAGGGTGGCCATGTTGATTTTGCCCCCACTGACGAAATCCAAAGCGAGCTGCTCACTTTTCTTAAAACAGAATACGAACATGTGAGCTATGAAAGGGTATGCTCAGGAATGGGAATTCCCAACATCTATACTTTTTTTAATAGTCTGCCGGACAATTCGGCATCCCCGGACATTGCCAGGCGTGTCAAAGACGCTGATGATCCCACCCCGGTCATCGTTCAAGCTGCCATGGATACAACTTGCCCTGTCTGCGAAAAAACTCTGGATATGTTCATCGCAATCCTGGGAAGTGCCACAGGCAATTTGGCCCTCAAAGTTATGAGCACAGGTGGACTCTATATTGGTGGAGGGATACCACCTCGTATCTTAAACGTACTGGACAGTGACAATTTTCGTAGCCATTTTCAAAGCAAAGGACGTCTTTCCACACACTTAGAAAAGATGCCGGTCCACGTTATTACAAATCCCAAAGCAGCACTTCTGGGTGCCGCTGCACATTGTATGAATAGGCTGAAGGCTGAAGGCTGAAGGTAAAACCCAAATAAGTCCTCGATATTTACCATTATATTTTTATTATTCTGTTCTTCAGATTTATTGACATGGCGGCTATGATTTGGTACATGAGGAGGTCACCATTTGCTGTGGAGGAGTGGCCGAGTGGTCGAAGGCGGCGGTCTTGAAAACCGTTGAACGAAAGTTCCGTGGGTTCGAATCCTACCTCCTCCGCCATTGCAATCAAAAATGATGTTTTTTCAGTATGCGGAGAGATGACCGAGCTGGCTGAAGGTGCTCGCCTGCTAAGCGAGTGATGGGGTTATTCCTATCCGAGGGTTCGAATCCCTCTCTCTCCGCCATTGAATGATCAAGCCGGGTTGCCTTATAGGCAACGCGGCTTTTTTTATTTTGAGAGAATACGCTGATCGGATTTTACCGATTGTAAAAATTTCAATATAATGTCCTCATATTACAAAAGCAGGACAGTGCATTGGGCATATCCTCCCCCTCTAACTACAGGCCTTTTGAATTCTAAATGAAGAACATTCCAGCTCGCCTCTTACAACTTGGTTTCAATTCATGCTTCCAGGATAATCTTGATCCTGAGCACGTAGAAAGTTTTGAGATTGCCAGGGTGATTGCTGTTCATAAAGACAGCTACACGATCAGCAACGGGGAGGAAGAACTTCTGGCAGAATTAGTTGGCAAGATTATTTACACCGCCTCTTCACCCCTTGACTACCCTGCTGTTGGTGATTGGATTCTCGCCTCTTTTTACGATGAGAACACATTCTCAATTATCCATGAAATTCTACCGCGCAAAACTCTCCTCAAAAGAAAAACGCCAGGCAAGAAAATAGATTTTCAGCTGATTGCCGCCAATATCGATGTCGCTTTCATCGTCCAATCCCTGGACGAAAATTTCAATCTTAGGCGACTTGAGCGGTATCTGGTCATGTGTAACGAAAGCAATATCCACCCCATTGTATTGCTCAGTAAAAGCGATCTCCTCCCCCATGATGAGATTGCGGATAGGATCGAAAAAATTAAAAATATCATGCCACACCTGGAGGTGGTTCCTTTCAGCAATGAACAGGAGTCTGATCGGGATATCATCGAGGATTTCTTAGAACCTGGCCTGACATATTGCCTGCTGGGATCATCGGGGGTTGGTAAAACAACCTTATTGAATAATCTCCTGGGCGAATCTCTCTTTAAAACAAAAACCGTCAGCAAAAAAGAAAGCAAGGGAAGACATGCCACGACCCACCGGCAGTTGATCAAACTGGATTGCGGCGCCCTGATAATAGACACACCGGGCATGCGGGAACTGGGGAATTTTGCAATTGAGTCAGGTCTTGATGAAACTTTTTCTGAGATTACCGAATTCTCGAAACATTGCCGGTTTCATGATTGCGCCCATATTAATGAAAAAGGCTGTGCAGTACTAAAGGCTATAGAAGATGGCCGGCTTTCTGAAGAGAGATACCAGAATTACATGAAAATGAACAAGGAATCCATGTACAATGAGATGTCCTATCATGAAAAGAGAAGAAAAGATAAAGAGTTCGCGAAAATGTGCAAGACTGTGATGAAGAGTAAAAAGAACCGGAGATAGGGCTAACCGGCACAATGAGAGGTCAACCATGAACGACACAGCAAAAGGCGCCATTCTCCAACGAGATAAAGAAACCTACGCTATTGTCCCTCGGATTCCAGCTGGGCTTGTTACTCCAGAAATTTTAAGAAAAATATCTGATGTTGTTGAAAAGTATAATATCCCAATCACCAAAATTATCTCTGGTCAACGCATGGCCCTTGTTGGGTTACAAGAAGATGATATTGCAAAAGCCTGGCACGACCTGGGAATGGACACCGGCAAAGCAACGGAACTCTGTGTTCATTATGTGCAAGCCTGCCCGGGTACAGCTGTATGCAAATTTGGTAAACAAGATTCCCTTGGCATAGGAGTGGAACTTGAATCACTCTTTGACAGCAGAGACCTGCCCGCAAAAGTGAAAATCGGTGTGTCCGGCTGTCCATTCTGTTGTGGAGAGAGTTTTGTGCGTGATGTCGGGCTAATAGGTAAAAGCAAGGGATGGACTGTGATTTTCGGTGGCAACTCAGGTGGGAAACCGCGCATTGGTGATGTGGTTGCAGAGAACCTCAGCAAAGAAGACGCCACTCAGATGGCCAAGGACTGTCTGCAATACTATAAAGAAAATGCTAAAAAGAAGGAGCGAACCTCTAAATTCATTAACCGGGTCGGTATCGAGGCCTTGAAGGAACACGTTGCTGCTTGACCTCTTTTCTCAAAAAAAATAAAAAAAGGGCCCTTCCGATTATTCGGAAGAGCCCTTAATACTTTACCAGCCCTGTCAGCCGCCCGCGTGGGCTGCGCGTTGTCTAAACACCTCAACCTCGAACAGGTTAACTATTCGCGCGCGGCTTCCGTTTTTTTTCGTGCGGCCTCTTTCTTAGCCACTTCGGCGTCTTTGGCCTTTTTCTCACTGGCCGCATCACCGAGTTTTCGTAATGAACGTGGAGCAGATCGATCAACACGCGCTGCACAAGTATCACATACATCAGAAGGACATTCAGCAATTTCCCAACATGGCGCCAATTCTAAAAGACGTTTGATGCCGGGGATACTGATCCCCTGGTCATGTATCATAGACCTGATACAAGAAATCCATTTAATATCGTTTGGCGAAAAGAGCCTTCGGCTTCCCTTATGAAAAGGCTTTACCAGCCCTTCCGCCTCATAAATCCTTAGAGTTCTTGGATGGACGTCCAGCAGCCGGGCTGCCACGCCGATTGGATATATCGGCGTGTCATCCCTAAGAGGCTGAACTGATGATTTCTTCTTGGCGACCATCACACTTCTCCCATTAAAAAATTAGTGGTCTTCAGACAGGTGGCCTCGGAAAAGGCGCTCGCCCATGAGAAAGCCCATGGCGCAGAGTCCGATGCCGCCCAGGGTGACCATTACTTCATGCAAAGACGGCATGTAGTGGAAGAAATGTGGCAGATCAACAATATTCATGCCATGGAAGTGAGGAACGATTTGTCCTACAACAACCAGGTCATAGCGCATGAAGAAAATGCCGATGATGGAAGAGGTAGCGGCAACAAACAGGACCGACATATTCTGGGCACGGCAGGCCAGGATAAGAATGAAAGGAATAATCAATCCCAGGGCCATCTCACCAACCCAGAAGTTCACGGAGTAAGGACCACTAATAAGAGCCATCATTGCTTCGTATTTTCCTGGAGGATGATTTGTCACACCGGTAATCATTTTCCAGCAGGTGAAGAAGGCAATAACAGAGACGAGCATGGCGCCAAGTTTGGCAACAACCGTGAGAGAAGCTTTATGCTCTTCGCTCAATTTCCAGCCATTGGCTTTGTAAGCAATCCAGGTGAAGAAGATAACCGCAAAACAACCGGACATCGCGGCAGAGGTGATGAAGTAGATGGGCATATAAGGACCATGCCAGAATTCACGACCACCAAGGAGACCGAAAACAGCGCCTAGATTACTGTGGGCGGCGACACCGGAAATAACTCCCATGAGGCCGAGGATTCCAGCTTCTTTATGGCGTCCCAGCTGGAGCAGGCCAAACTCAATGACCATGAAAAAGAGATAGGCGCCATACAGGGTACCCATCCACCAGATATTGGAAGTCAGGTTGGGGGATACCATATTATTAATGGGCATACGCCAGGAGTTCTCAATCTCAAAACCGATGATAAGAAAACCGGCCAAAATGGAAACGATGGCCATGAAAACACTTCGCTTGGCAATGGGTTGTAATGCTTTAACGCCAAAGACATGGCCGATTGAGGAAATAAGACAGAGACCGGTGGAGGTTACAACAAAAAAGACATAGGCGGCGATGAGCAGCCCCCAGGGCACCTCACGGGTGACACCAAAGGCATGTTCATGACCGATCAAGAATGCATGCAAACCAAAAGCTACACCGGCTGCTGCAAACAAACCGGAGATCAGAATTGCCGCATTGTAGGCTCTAGACGACGGGATTGTAAGTGTATTGTCTTTAGGCAAGACACTGGCAAGAAAATTGTTCATGGGACCTCACTCCTATAAAAATTAATGTTCGCCTTAGTATTGAAAATGGAAAAACGATGTCTTCTGTGACATTGTGCCGATCTCTCTTTCCCTTTTACCAGGGAGAATTGGCACTTTCTTCTTCTTCCGCTTCCAACAAAGGTTTAATTTTCAGATCAAAAATTGTGTGAAGAATTGCGCAACCAAACCAAAAAACGAGAAATATAATTCCTTCCATACTTTCACTCCAAATTTAGCAACCCTGAACTTTCAGGATTCGATCAGCTGAATAATTACCTGGGGGTGCTTTCCCAGTTTAAAAAATTTCTGCCTCTCGTTACTCTCGCTTCCACCTCCTTTTTCGTTTTTGTTCCTCCGGGATCATATTGCGTCCATTTTGGCGGAAATGGACTGTAATCGTTACTTAAGGTTCAGCCTATAACTTAAAAACTCTATTGTCAAGTTTTGAAGACATAATATGTATATTTTTTTGAAATCTTCCAATTTCCCCGAAACTTCAACAGCTTACGTGTGCTTTTTTGGGATATTCAAATTTCCTATTAATAGAACATTAGACAACTAAATCTTTTAATTACAACAAGTTAACGACACACGGTATTGTTTTTAAAAAACTCTACAAAAAATATAAATCGGCAGCAAAAATAGCCCATCGCCATCCAATTTCGGCCAAAAAAATAGGGCCAAAGAGGACATTCTAAAGTCGCATTTCCGCCACAAAAAAACACCCAAAACAAACTATCTGCCTGTTTTTATTGAGAATAATTAAAACAGAAAGACAGCACTTAATTAAAAAATTAATTGGGCGCCAACATACACGGCTTTAAGACGCAAAACAAGCCCCATTGTTAATTATTTGTCCTTTTCCATTGTCAATTAATCTGCGGAGAAAGAAACACACTTAGTCATCAACGGCGCCAAAATGCTCATTCAAAAACGGGCAAAATACGTGACGGAATCATCTTTATTAATGAAGGGAGGTAAAAACCTGGAAAAGGACCAAATCACTGGTCGAGAATGTGAGAGTAAAAAATACGAAGTTTAAAAGAGAATGACTACGAGGGACTGCTTATTCTTTTGTTTTGATGAGCTCAGCAAGTTTCTTTTCAATCTTCTTTTTATTAAAGAGATTCTGTTCTTTATATATCATTTCTCCTTGTGAAAACAGTAAGACAGCGGGAAGATCTTTCACAGAGAAATTTTTCGAAATCTCATCAAACACGGCCTCCTCTTTTGAGTGATCTAATTTCAAAAGGATCATCTTATTCTCATAATTTTTCTCTATGACGTCGATGACCATATTGCCTGCCTTGCAACGAGCCAGGATACAGTAACAATTATCAGTGGTATGGATATATAGAAGTACAGGGCTTTTCTTTGATTTCTCCAAAAGTTTAGCTGTAGTGAGTTTTTTCCTATCCTTGCGGCGAATGAATTTTTTTGATTTCTGAGATTCACCTGCCAAGGCTGGCTCGACTCCAACCGAAAACACAACGCAAGGCGATATGCCAAGAAGACTAATCCAGGAAACCAAGAACATGGACACAATGAGCAATCTCACAACACATCACCTCTCACAGAAAGGGGCTTACAATAAAATATACTCCCAGACAACCAATAAGCACACCCGCACCTTTACGAAACCAGAAACTGGCTTGACTGAAGGAAGAGCTATCCAGCATCTTCCTGACCGTGGCAGTAGAACTACCGGCTATTGCTATGGGCAAGCAATGACCGAGGGCAAAAAGGAGAATAAACAAGACTCCGGTGATGATTTTCTCCTGGACCGTGATAATGGCAAGAATTGGAGCAATAAAACCAAATGTGCACGATCCGGACAAAAGGCCATATGCAAGGCCGAGCACAAAGGCTCCCATTGCTCCTTTCAGCTGAAGTCGACCCATTATATTCCCCGATAATGAACAACCGGGTATACCAAGCATATTGGCCGCCACCCATAAAAGGATGAGCCCAATCAAAATACTCCAATAGGGACCGATGTCACCGAGCATTCTCCCAAGCACGGCGCAGATGACACCTACAATTGTGATGGAAAGAAAGAGCCCGGCGCTGAAAAGGACAGCATATTTCACCGCCTGCTTGCCTTCAACAATCTTCTCCTGCCCACCAACATAGGCGATTATTAAAGGTATAGAAGCGAGATGACATGGACTGAGCAAGACACTGAGTACACCCCAGACAAAGCACCCCAGGGTGGCAATGGCTGTGCCACTCATTATCCATTCATTTACGAGGAGAAAAAAAGAATCCATTATTTTTCAATAGTGCCAGGTTTTGGAACATTCATACTGTCTAACTGCGCCACAATGGCCTCTTCGGACATAAAACCGACATGACGCCACACCTCTTTACCTGTGGCATCAAAAAAAATCTGGGTAGGAATTATCTGAACTTTAAAGCGAGCAGCCTGCTCACGATTCTTCCATACATCAATAAAGACAATGGACGCAATGCCTTGATACTCTTTTTCAAGTTTCTCCAAAACCGGAGCCATCATTTTACATGGCACACATGATTTAGCGCCCAAATCCACCATGGTTACCATGCCTTCCACCGGCAGATCACGCACTACAGCTTGAGCAACCCCAGCAATTAAAAAGATGGCACTTGTGAATGCAACAACACCCAGTTTTTTCAAATCCACAGTCTCACCTAATCCATTCTTCTATTTCAGATTGTTTCGGAACCCGTCCCACACATTTCACTTCCCCATTTATAACTACGGCGGGAGTGGTAAACACTCCTAATTTGGCTATTTCATTAAAATCGGCCACCTTTTGAACAGTGGCATCCACTCCTGATTCAGACACAGCCTCTTTGACAATTCGCTCAGCCTCATGACATTTGGCGCAGCCCGGACCGCAAACCTTGATTTCCATAATATTCCTCCGTGTTTAAAAATACGAACCGTATATAAGGCCGCTTGTGGTTGCCATGACCACCACAAGGGCGACAAAGACCAATGTCTTTTTTGTACCCATAACACTGCGAATAACCAACATGTTGGGCAGAGAAAGGGCTGGTCCGGCCAACAGGAGAGCCAGTGCCGGGCCTTTACCCATACCATTACTGATCAATCCCTGCAGGATGGGCACCTCCGTAAGCGTGGCAAAATACATAAAAGCCCCGGCAAAAGAAGCTGCAAAATTAGCAGCTAAAGAGTTACCACCCACTGCCCGGCTCACCCATTCTGAGGGGATCAAACCTTCGGTTGCCGGTCTGCCCAGGAGCAATCCGGCAATAAGGACACCAAAAAGCAGTAACGGCAGGATCTGTTTGGCAAATCCCCAGGACTCCCGAAACCACTCCCCATTCTCATCTTCCCTGGGACTGATCAACACAGACAGCCCAAGCACTCCTGCCACAAAGGCGATTGCTGGATGACCGGAAAAAACAAGAGCCATAATGACTGGTGGCGTGGACGCTAAAAGCACCTGCCATCTTGGTAATCCGAACCAAAGCATGAGAGTGATGGCCAGGCCGGCAGAAAAAATTGCGGTGACCAACCACTTATTGGCATGGATTACAAACCAGAGTCCAGTGCTTTCCTGAGGTTTGCCCCAATTGGCAAAAACCAGTATGCCGATCATCATGGCAAAGAAAACAATATTTTGCCATAATGGCCTGCTCACCTCATGCTCAGGCATGGCCATCTGGGCCTCGGCCTTTTCCTTTTCCTCGTTTCTAAAGAAGAAATGCATGATAAGGCCTATTATTACACTGAAAACAATGGCCCCGATTGCCCTGGCCAGACCAATTTCAAGTCCAAGGATACGGGCAGTAAGAATGATGGCAAGGATATTGATTGCCGGTCCGGCGTAGAGAAAGGCCGTGGCCGGACCGAGGCCAGCTCCCATCCGATAAATCCCGGCAAACAGGGGCAGAATGGTACAGGAACAGACGGCCAGGATGGTGCCGGAAACCGAGGCCACTCCATAAGCCACCACCTTATTTGCTGTGGCTCCAAGATACTTTAGTACTGATGCTTGGCTGACAAAGACGGCGATGGCACCGGCAATAAAAAAAGCCGGAATCAGGCAGAGCAGAACATGCTCCCGGGCATACCATTTGGCAAGGTGCAGGGCCTCCATCACCGCATTATCAAATCGGCCACTCCCCACCGGCAGATAATAGAAGCCGATAAAAAACGCCACAATCCAGAAGAGGGGCTTTATTTCACGTTTCCATTCCATCTCTGCATCTCTTCTTTACTCATAAACATAGCAGTAATACCGATGAATCCCTTGACGGTATTTATCGCATAAACCCTGAACTCATAAAGTTGCTACTCAGGCCACGCTCAATCGTTCCCGATCAATCTGTGGAAGCTTGCTCAGGATGTCCCGAACCTCCTCATCTTCATCAAGCCAATCATTGAGGTGGCTTAACATGGCACGGGCATAGGGCGATTCACTGCCGTCTGTCAGCCGATAGTTAACCCAGGAACCTTCCCGACGGGAAATGACCAGACCAGCATCTTCAAGAGCCTTAAGGTGTTTTGAGACAGTGGGCTGCGCCAGACCAAGCAATGCCGTTATTTCACAGACGCATAACTCCCGCTTTTCAAGCATCTTGATAACCATAATTCTGTTTCGATCAGACAACGCCTTCATAACGCGGACAAATGTTTTCACTGTGGAACCTCTTAGACATATTGCCATATAGGAATATGGCAATATGTAATTCAATATACATATTTGTCAAGGGAATTAAAGATCTTTCCTTTGACAAATATGTGCGCGTCTACTTTCTCAGACACTCCAAATCAGTCAAGAACGTTGATATATTTAGGAAAGAACTTTATCCAGTTCAAAGGAAAGGTGGTTAAGGTGGGCACGTTCTTCATCCATCATCCGAACAAACAAGTGCCTTGATTCATCGTCAGTGCACTTGTGAGCCATACGCCCATACAGATCATAGGCCTGGGCTTCTAGTGCCATGGCAAACTCCAGAATTTCATTCACAGAGGCAAAGGCAGGGGTTCGAGCCTGCATCTCCTCTATAGTCATGCCGCCTTCCATGACACCAGGATCGGAACCGGCAGCACTTACCTCTTCCAAGCCAGCCCTTTGGCACTCTTTTACCAGCCTCTCCATGTGTATGTTTTCATACCCGGCAAGTTGTTCAAAAAGCTTTTTTTCATTTGGACTTGAAGCGTTTTCCGCCATATTGCCGTAAAACTTTTGCAACCCATCCTCCATGGCATATGCAAGATGCACAGCATCGGGATACTCTTCGTCACCTTGGAACCATAAAAGGCCAAGGTCCAATGGCCCGTAAGCTTTTTCACCGGCCCATGCTTTGATCCCCCCAGCAAGGTTGTACACCTCTTCAAATCCCTGTGCTAAAAGATATTGCGCAGCAGCCCTGCTGCGACCACCTACTGCTCAGTAAACAATTAGGGGCTTCCCCCGGTCCAATTCATCCAAGCGACCGGGTAATTCAGCTATGGGAATGAGCCTGGCGCCGGGGATATGGTGTTGCTCGTATTCTTTGGGTTGACGTACATCCAGGAGCTGATACTCCCCGGCAGAGTGTTTTTTAATATAGGTCCGGGCATCATCACAGCCCATATTCTCCACGGATTGGAAGAGATTTTTCAATTGCATATTTAACTCCGGTATCCAGGGATATTTCATGTAGCAAGACTTACAAATCACCCTGAAAGCTAATACCTCGGCCCAAGGCTTATTATTTTAATGCCATTTCACGCAGCCGAGCAGCACAAAATTGGTCGGACTAGCGCGAGGACTGTTTGAGCATTCCTCTAAGAAATATAATCGTAGCGAGTTCCGCAAGCGCCCGACCAATTCGAGCAGCGCAGGGAAGCCAGACGAAGGAGGACCAAGTGAACGGCTGCCCTTTCTTTTGGTTCTTTTCTTTGCACCCGTACCGGGTATAAAGGCAAGCAAAGAAAAGAACAGATAAAACAGAAGACTTTTCGACAATCTCTCAAACTAAAGCATAGTAAAATGTGGAGCATCTGCCAAGCTGATGTACTTAAGGTCAAAAAAAGCCAAGCCCCTTCAGCTTAATCACCTCACTTACTCTGCTTGGTGAAGGGCATGAGTAACATCTGCCAGAACCCCAACTCCTCAAACTTTCGGTGGGAACCTATACCTATAATAATGGAGCCCTGATCCACCTTTGTCACCAAGGTACCAAGCATTCGATCCCAAATGGAAAACAGCACCCCATAATTAGCATCACGTTCACGAATTTTTACGGAATGATGAATACGGTGTAAAGCAGGTGGCACGAAAAGCAACATCCAGATTCGCTCAAAAGCCTCAGGGACCTTAATACTGCTGTGGTGGAACTGAATTGAAATATTAATCAATATCTCAAACAGAATGTACGCAAGAAGAGGAATACCAAAGGTATAAATGATTGCAAGCCGCAAAAGCCCGGTCACCAGAAACTCTCCAAGATGAAAACGATTGGCTGTAGTGACATCCATATTCATATCAGAATGATGCACACGGTGAAAACGCCAGAGTAACGGCACTGAGTGGGTTAGTAAATGCCAGAGATAGATGGAGAAATCAAGAATCAGAATCCCCAAAAAAACATGTAACCAGAATGGAAGCTCAACTGTGTTTAACAGGCCAAGCCTCTGGGCCTCGCTTTGACTGATAACCGCTAAAATGCTGGCAGTGAATATGAAATGATAGACAACACCATTAATAATGGAAAGGGGAATATTGGTCAGCCATCGTCTCTGCTTGGCAACCGTGGCAGGGCGATAGGAGATCCTCTGCTCCAGCAGGAGAAGAAGAACAATCCCACCCCAGTATATAATTGGTTTTAAGAGTACTATATCTATCATTCCAGCACCTATTATAAGAATTTTCTCTTCATGATGATAGACACACCCATTTTGCGTGTCAACACAATATCTTTTGACAACCGGTCTTCCCTGGTTGACACATATTCTGCTCTTCTCCTAACCGAGTAATCCTAAAAAAATAATTAAAATTGCTTGACAGGCGCCCCTTTGTTCTGCAAAGGTGTAAGCTGGACCAGTACCACACGGTGGTACTATTTTGTTTGCCCTAAATAGTGGGACACTTTTCTGAGGAAATAAAATGACCAAATATGCCATTATCGGCTTTGCCCTCTTCTTGGGAGGGATTTTTGTTGGTGGTGCCATTTTAGCTTCCAAGCTTTTGGCCTTTAGCACACCTCACAGCGCCCGTAAAGTTCAGGCATATGAATGTTCTGTTACACCCATGGGTGACGCTCGAATTCAATTCAAGGTCGACTACTACCTTTTTGCCTTACTCTTTCTCATCTTCGACATCGAATCACTCTTTCTCTTTCCATGCGTACGCATCTTCAAATCCGTCATAAACGGCGATCTACCGACTATTCCAGCCGGAGTGCTCGCCATAGAACTCCTATTATTTATACTCATCCTCCTGGCCGGCCTTGCCTATGCCTGGAGAAAAGGAATCCTGGCATGGGAAAAGTTGGACTTGTAACACGAGGTGTCCCGAAACTTGTCGACCCAATTCCAGGCGGCCGGCATTTAATAGACGGGATAGAATACATCGTAAGTTGGGCAAGGGCTAATTCCCTTTGGCCTCTGGTGTATGGTACTGCCTGCTGTGCCATGGAAATGATGTCCACTGGAGCCTCCCGCCATGATTGGGCCCGTTTTGGAGTTGAAGTAGCTCGGGCCACACCGCGCCAGGCAGATCTCATCGTGCTGGCCGGTACCATAGTGGAGAAAATGGCCGAGCCATTGGCCACCCTCTACACACAGATGCCTGGACCTAAATATGTTATTGCCATGGGGTCATGCGCCATTTCTGGTGGCCCTTTTTTCTATGATTCCTATTCAGTTATTAAAGGCGGTGACCGCATCATCCCGGTGGACGTGTATATCCCCGGCTGCCCTCCCCGCCCAGAGGCATTACTCTATGGAATAATGGAGTTACAGAAAATAATCCGCACTGAAGGACGCAGGAATCCCTGGAAAGTCAAAGACGTATATTCAGTTCCCGCTGGCGACCTGTATACCGAAACAAAAAATAAGTGGGCTGCAGACCAACAAGAAAGAGAAGAAAACGGCCAAGCAGCTTTTAAAGCCAACCCAGACAGACAAAAACCAACCCGCCTTCCTAAACCAAAATTCCCTGAAGTTGAATACCAGCCGCCTGCTCAGGCAGGCTTGAGCCCAGAAGAAATAATGAACCTTGTGCAGGAAAACTTTCCCAAGGCTGAAATTTTTTCTCAAAAAGAGCTCAATGGGGAAGACAAGCCTGTTGGCATTGAAGAACAGAGTGTTGTCATTGAAATCGCTGACTACCTTGCCCTTATCCATTTCCTAAAATCAAACCAAGCCCTCGAGATGACCATGTTGGTACAGATGACTGCTGTGGATCTGGCAGATCGTTTCGAAATCGTTGTTCAGCTTCAATCAGTTCATCACGGGCACATGTTTTTTGTACGCGTACCTGTGGACCATGAGCACCCTGATCTGCCAACTATTGTCCCACTTTTTTGCGGCGCAGAATGGCACGAAAGGGAGATATACGACTTTTTTGGCATTGAATTTACCGGCCACCCGGATCTCCGCCGTCTTTTTCTAAATGAAGATTTTATCGGCCATCCCCTCAAAAAGGATTTCAGCGATGCAACCAGAGTCATCCCCAGACCGTATTAACGGATTCCGTACAGATCCGGCCATACGCAACATTCCTCCCGGATTCTTCCGAGGCCCGGTTTCCGATGGCCATACGGATGAGTATTTCCTTAATATGGGTCCGCAACACCCGAGCACCCATGGGGTATTACGGTTGGTACTGCGACTGGACGGTGAAAACATCCTTGAGGTGGTTCCCCATCTGGGCTATGTCCATCGCGGCATTGAAAAAATGGCCGAAAACCAAACCTACATCCAGAACATCCATCTCACCGACCGGCTGGATTACCTCTCAGCCCATAGCAATAATCTCTGCCTCTGCATGGCCATTGAAAACGCATTGGAAATAGGTGTACCGGAACGAGGCGAATATATCAGGGTAATAGTGTGCGAATTACAGCGGCTTGCTTCACATCTCTTATGGTGGGGTGTCCTGGGCATGGACGTTGGAGCCATAACCTCATTCCTTTATGGATTTAAAGAACGGGAATTCATCACCGACATTTTTGAAGAAATGTGTGGAGCCCGCTTGACCATGAATTTCTTCCGGCCCGGCGGCTCTGTGGTAGACGTACCAGATACTTTCATTCCCCGGATAAAGGAAGTAATTGAACGGCTGAAAAAAGCCATCGACGAATACAATACGCTATTGACTGGCAACATAATTTTCCAGGAGCGTTCCAAAGGCATTGGGATTCTTACGGCCGACAAGGCACTTTCATTTGGTTGCACGGGAGGTGTTCTCAGAGGATCGGGGGTAGATTTTGACGTGCGCCGGAAAAATCCCTATTCAATTTACGACCGATTCGACTTCGACATCCCAACCGCCGCCACTGGTGATTGCTTTGCACGTTACCAGGTGCGCATGGAAGAAATGGTTCAATCGGTCAAAATACTGGAACAAGCGGTGGACAACTTTCCCCAGGGCCCACATCGTTCAAAAGAGCGAGCCCAGTATCGCCTGCCAGCCGGCAACCATTACGCCCAGGTTGAAACATCCCGTGGGCTTTTCGGTGTGTATATCGTGGCCGACGGTTCTGCGAAACCCTACCGGATTAAATACCGATCACCGAATTTTTCCAACCTTTCAGCTGTAAACCATATGGCCAAGGGACATAAAATCGCCGACCTGGTTACCATCTTGGCTACCCTTGACCTCGTTATCCCGGACATTGATCGATGAATGCTGTAACCAGTGCTGCAGAAAACATAATGTACCCAACAAACAACCCAATCGGCGACCTGGTCCGCACCCATCTGGCCTCACCGGCCAGCGACATAGTGAATGGCGTATTAGCCATCGGCGCATTGCTTGCCCTCGTCGGACTCACCCCCGTCGCTCTCATCTGGCTGGAACGTAAGGTCTGCGCTCATTTCCAGGCCCGTCTCGGTCCCATGCGGGTTGGTTGGCACGGCCTCATGCAACCCCTGGCCGATGGAATCAAATTAATGTTCAAAGAGATATTGAAACCCGAGGGTGCCGACTCCTTTCTTTTTTTTCTGGCCCCCATTCTGCCGGCCACCGGTACGTTTCTGGTGCTCACGGTAATCCCCTTCGACCATCACCTCCAACTTGCAGATCTGGATGCCGGCGTCCTTTTTGTTATCGCCGCCTCGGGCTTAAATGTATTTGGCGTCCTTTTAGCCGGCTGGGCCTCAAACAATAAATATTCCCTGTTGGGTGGCATCCGGGCTGGAGCACAAATGATCTCCTTCGAGATTTCCCTGGCCCTCATCATGTTACTGGTGGTCCTTTTAAGCGGCACCGCCTCTTTGCGCGAAATTGTTCTTTCCCAGCAGGGCAATATTTTCGACTGGTGGCTCTTCAAGTTTCCGTTGTTCGGGGCCGTCTCTTTTTTGATGTATCTTATCTCTTCCACCGCCGAATTAAACAGAGGCCCCTTTGACATTGTGGAGGCCGAATCCGAGCTCACCGGAGGCTTCACCACCGAGTACTCGGGTATCAGTTTTGCCATGTTCTTCCTGGCCGAATTTGTCAACATGTTTGCCTCGGCTGCTTTGGCCACCACCTTTTTCCTGGGAGGCTTTCTGGCGCCCCAATTCGGTTTCGCCCCATTGGACACTCTCTTGAACAACGTACCTGGAGTGATTTGGTTTTTCCTGAAATCCTACGGCATTATTCTTTGCTATATGTGGTTTCGCTGGACATTTCCCCGCCCCAGGGTGGATCAAGTCATGATTCTGGAATGGAAAATTCTGCTGCCCATTAATCTCTTTCTGCTTTCCATGGGTGGGCTTTTCATGGCAATGGGGTGGATCATCAAATGAAGTATATCAGCAAAATATTTCAAGGATTCAGCTCTCTTACCAAGGGCATGCGCCTCACCATGGGCTATTTACTGGACCCACGCAAAACCGTCACTCGACAATATCCAGAAAACAGAGAGACCCTCACCATGTTTCCCCGGTTTAGAGCAAGCCTGGTTATGTTTCGAAACGATGAGGGCGACCACTTATGTACGGCCTGCGGCTTATGCGAGAAAGCCTGCCCCAACGGCACAATTTCCATGCTGACCACCAAAAACGACCAGGGCAAAAAAATCCTCGGGAAATACGTATATCGTCTCATGCAATGCACTTTATGCAATCTATGCGTAGAAGCCTGCCCTTTTGGAGCCATTGGCATGGAGCAGGATTTTGAACTGGCTGCCTACAGTCGAGATGATCTCATTTACGTACTCTACGATTATACTGAAGGGGGGAAACCATAATGGAAGATATCCTGTTTTATTCCTTCGGCGGGCTCCTGGTAATTTTTTCAATATTAGTAGTGATGACCCCTAATCTCCTGCACGGGGCCATTGCCCTAGTGGCCTCCTTTTTCATGACTGCCAGCCTGTATCTCCTTTTCCAGATGGAATTCGTGGCCATTGCCCAAGTTATGATCTATATCGGTGGCATTGTCATCTTTGTGGTAATCACCATACTTCTTACCACCCGGCTGGGAGAACTCCACAACCCACCAACCCAGAAACAGAGACTGTGGGGGTTTTTCGTAGCCTCCACTCTCCTGGTGATGCTCCTCTCTGTGCTTATCAACCAGGACATTATCCAAACAATCAACCAACAGACCGCAGCGGCAACATCGGCGGACCTGGCCACCATCGGCACTCGGCTCCTCCAGCCGACAACCGGCGGCTTCATCGTTCCTTTCGAATTAGTGTCTGTGTTGCTTCTTATTGCTCTCATCGGGTCGGTGGTCATTGCTCGTAAAGAGACGAGAAAGGGCGAGGAACCAACATGAACTTGACCAATTGCCTCATACTTTCCACCATATTGCTCTGCATTGGTGTCTTTGGCGTAATCACCCGGCGAAATTTCATCGGCATCCTCCTCTCCGTTGAGATAATTCTTAATGCAGCCAATATAAATTTCATCGCCTTTGCCCGGTTCAGTGCCAGCGACTCCACTGCAGGCGCGGTGTTCCCTGTGTTTGTCATGGCCATATCAGCCTGTGAAATGGCCGTTGCCCTGGCCATCATCATTGCCATGTATCGTAAGAAGAGACATCTGGACAGCCGGCTACTTGGTGAACTCCATGGATAACTTTTTCATATCCCATAGCTACCTGACGCCATTGCTGCCCCTGGTCTCTTTTCTTATCCTCGGGCTTGTGATCGGCGGGAAAAATCGTCGGGCTTCCACCCTTGTCGCATTGACTCTGTCCCTCCTGTCCATGCTTTCCGCCTTTGGAGTGGCATGGGCTTATTTCCGAACCGTCTTGAAGCATCCTGAAACATATCCGGACAAAACCATCATCGCCTTTGACTACCAATGGCTTAACTTCACCCCCGACCTCACGGCCCATATCGGCGCCTATCTTGACCCAATTTCCGTCATGATGCTCCTGGTGATCACGGTCATTGCCTTTCTGGTAAGTATCTACTCGGTAGGCTACATGCATGACGATCCAGGATTCGGTAGGTTTTTTGCCCTCTTGAATCTATTCGCCTTTTCCATGCTGGGCCTGGTCCTCTCAACCAATCTCATACAGATCTTTGTTTTCTGGGAATTGGTGGGCGTTTCTTCTTATTCCTTAATAGGTTTCTGGTACGAAAAACCAAGCGCTGTGGCGGCAAGCAAAAAAGCCTTCATTGTCACCCGTTTTGCCGACGCGTTTTTCCTCACCGGCATAATCACCGTTGCAACCCTGGCCGGCAGCTTTGATTTTCTGACTTTAAATTCTCCTCAAACAGCTGACCAACTCAATCAATCAACGCTCATTTTCGGCATGGATGTTAACTTGCTTGCCCTTGCCGGTCTGTTGATTTTTGCCGGCGGCTGGGGTAAATCAGCCATGTTCCCCCTCCATATCTGGCTGCCCGATGCCATGGAAGGACCGACTCCTGTTTCATCCATTATCCACTCCGCCACCATGGTTGTGGCCGGTGTATATCTTACAGCCCGCATGCTGCCACTTTTCGCTGCATCCCATGTAGTTCTGGAAACTGTCCGTATCGTCGGTGTTTTCACCGCCCTCTTCGCCGGGGTTATTGCCCTGACTCAAAAGGACATCAAACGCATTCTGGCCTTTTCCACCCTGTCTCAACTGGGATACATGATGTTCGCCTTAGGGGCGGTACAAATGGCTGGAGACCATGCTGAACTCGGCCAGAACATCCTGGGATACAGCTCCTCAATGTTCCACGTTTTCACCCATGCCTTCTTTAAATGTCTCCTCTTTCTGGGTGCCGGTGCCATCATTCATGCCGTGCACAGCAATGACATTGAGGATATGGGTGGCTTAAAAACAGTTATGCCATGGACTTACTGGTCACTCCTGGCTGCGTGCTTAGCCATTGCCGGGGTGCCTCCCCTTTCCGGCTTCTGGTCCAAAGATGCGATATTGCTCACAGCATTGCAATCAGGCCATTATGTCACTTTCGCAACCGGATTAGTAGTTGGCGGCATCACCGCCTTGTATATGTTCCGTTTCTTCTTTCTGATCTTTCATGGCCCATCAACCCCGGCCAAACTATCCATTAAAGAAGATCCATGGATGACTGTTCCCATAGTCATTCTGGCTATTCCATCCTTGTTGATTGGTTATTTCAGTAAAGATTTCTTTTTCAACCAATTCCAGATTCCCATGTTTACAGGAGACCACCATGGCCACCACCCTGCCTGGCTTCCCATGGTGGCGTCGGCAATGGGTATCGCCGGGGTGATTTTAGCATGGATTTTCTATGGGCAAGGGAAAGTACAACTTGCTGAAAAATTGCGAGAACGCTTGTCCTTCTTACACCGCCTGACCTTCAACAAATTTTATATTGATGAGATATATCTGTTTATCACCAAAAAAATAATTTTCGGGCTGGTTGCTGCGCCAATCAAGTGGTTTGACCGAAATGTGGTGGATGGCCTCATGAACGCAACTGCCTGGATACTTCAAGCCGGAGGCACCCTTGTCCGCTTGATTCAAAACGGCCAGTTAACCTTTTATCTTGGAGGTGCGGCCCTGGGCCTCATCTTCCTTTATATGTTTGGCGGATTACCGTTGTAGAGGTTCCTGGTTTTTCGGAATCACAAGGGCAATTGCTCTATCCTAAACCTTTGAACCTTGAACCCTGAACGTTGAACCTGCAACCGGAGTATCGCTTAAATGAACGGATCGACCCTATTAACATCAATCTGGCTTTTGCCATTTATCACCGCGTTTTGCACCCTACCGGTTGCCAGACACAACCATCGTCTCATCAAAAAAATAACCCTGGTGGGCACCAGCATCAATCTCCTGCTTATTATCGGACTGGTTGGCAAATTCATGACCAGTGCCGCACTCCATGGAACAGGAATGGGCTCACGCAGCACCATGTTGCACTTCACCCAGAAAGTCCCCTGGTTTCATCTAATGAACATCCAATACAATATCGGTGTAGACGCCATATCGGTGCTCATGATGTTACTCACAGGTATAGTCATTTTCTGCGGCGTCCTTGCCAGTTGGAATGTAGAAAAACAGGCCAAGGAGTTCTTTGCTTTGCTGAATGTCCTGGTGGGTGGAGTATACGGCGTCTTTATCTCCTTTGACCTTTTTACATTTTTTCTGTTTTACGAAGTGGCTGTTCTCCCCATGTACCTTTTAATAGGTCTCTGGGGTACCGGAAAAAAAGAATACTCGGCCATGAAACTCACTTTGATGCTGGTGGCCGGTTCTGCCTTTATTCTGGCCGGCATCCTGGCTCTCTATTTTGAATCGGGCATACAGACCTTTGATATTACCCTTCTTTCCCAGGTGGAATTTTCAAACGCTTTTCAGTCTTGGGTCTTTCCACTTATTTTTATCGGCTTTGGCGTTTTGGGGGCTCTTTTCCCATTCCACACCTGGTCACCAGACGGCCATGCCTCCGCCCCCACCGCGGTCTCCATGCTCCATGCCGGAGTATTGATGAAATTAGGCGGCTACGGCTGCCTGCGGGTTGCCATGTACCTCATGCCTGAGGGGGCCCAATTATGGATGCCTGTTTTCCTCATCCTGGTCACCGTTAATGTTGTCTATGGCGCCTTTGGGGCCATTCGCCAGACCGACCTGAAATACATAACCGCCTACTCCTCTGTCTCCCATTGCGGTTTGGTGCTTTTTGGTTTGACAGCAATGACCTACGCCGGTTTCAAGGGTGCAGTTCTGCAGATGATTTCCCACGGTTTAATGACCGCCCTCTTTTTCTGTCTCATCGGAATGATCTATGGCCGCACCCATACCAGGAATATTCACGAAATGGGTGGTTTGATGAAAGTGATGCCCTTCTTGTGTGTGAGCTTTGTTATTGCTGGTCTTGCTGGCCTTGGCCTCCCAGGCCTTTCAGGCTTTGTGGCGGAGATCACTGTGTTTCTCGGCGCCTTTGCCAACAGCAATCCTTTGAATCGAGTCTGCACTGTATTAGCGGTTCTCTCCATCGTGGTGACAGCGGTCTATATTTTACGAACTGCCAACTCGGTCATGAACGGCCCCATACGGCAATCATTTCAGGACTTGAAAGATGCCACTCTGATGGAAAAATTACCGGTCTCCATCTTGCTCTTTACACTCTTTGCCATGGGATTATTGCCGGGTTGGATAATCAATTTGGTAAATGGGGCCATTGATCCCATTTATAACAATATAATGCGGTGATGAATATGATTGATTTAGGAACAAACCTCCTCATCCTGCCGGAAATCTTCCTGTTTCTCCTGGCATGCCTGGTGCTGACCACGGACCTTATTCGTCAAAGACCGCTGTCCAAAGCACCATACACTCTGTCGTGGACTGGCCTGCTCCTTTTATTTTCTCTTCTGCTCGTGACACCACATGGCGAGGAAGCTACCTATTTTGGCACCTATCGGGTCACCGGTCTCTCCCTGTTTTTCAAACAGGTTTTCGTTTTTTCAGCGCTCTGCACCGTACTCCTGTCCCGCACCTATTTCGTTCCCGGAGGAAACTTTCGCGGTACCATGCACAATCAAGGAGAATTCTATACTATCCTGCTTGTCTGCACTCTGGGCATGTTTACCGTGGTAAGTGCGACTGATTTACTGACATTGTTTGTCGGCTTGGAAATGGCCACCATACCGCTCTATGTTCTCAGTGCCTTTTTAAAAGGGGATGACCATTCCGCCGAGGCTTCCACCAAATATATCATCATGGGATCCCTTTCCACCGGCTTTCTCCTTTTTGGTTATTCATTTATATACGGCGCGGCCGGCGGAACCCAATTCGACCAGATATTGCTTGCTGCCCAGACTTCCCCTACAAATCCGTTATTAAACCTGGGGGTTCTTTTTGTGCTGGCGGCCATCGGTTTCAAACTGACCTTATTCCCTTTTCATATGTGGGCCCCGGATGTCTATGAAGGTGCCCCAACCCCGGTGACCGCCTTTCTGGCCATTTCCTCGAAAGCCACAGCCATCGCTTTTTTAGTTATGCTTCTACACGGCCCCCTTGCCCCATTGCTGCCAAGCCTACACTGGGTTCTTCTCCTGTTGGCCGCTGCCACTATGACCGTGGGAAACCTGGGTGCTTTACGACAAACAAACCTACGGCGTTTCATGGCCTATTCCTCAATCGCCCAGGCAGGCTATATTGTCATGGCTTTGACCGGTACGCAAGCAATGGCCCAGTCATCCATCCTCTTTTACCTCTTCGTATACGCAGCGGCCAACTTTGCGGCCTTTTTCATAATTTCCCTGGTGGGTCAAAAACAAGAGGAAACATTTTCGGCCTTACGCGGTCTTGGACAACAACATCCAGGCTTGGCGTTAATCCTGATGCTTTCGCTTTTTTCTCTTGGGGGTATTCCGCCAATGGCCGGATTCATGGGAAAATTCTTGTTATTCGCCGCAGCAGCCGAGCAGGGATATTACTTCATGGTGGTCTTCGCGGCTTTAAACTCGACCATCTCGCTTTATTATTATCTGTTGCTCATCAAAGAAGCCTATATCAATGAATCGCCAGCGGAACCACTGACTCTCAGTATAAACCTACATCAAAAAGCCAGCCTTGCCTTACTTACCATGGGCATGATCCTACCCGCCTTCTTGCCTCAACTATTAGCTGCCATCACAAATAGTACCCCATAAAGGAGTATAAGCTTCGCATTCATCAACGGTGCCTGATGCAGGATTGTTTGGCTGAAGGAATCAAAATACTGAGATTTGAAACAGATAGTCCGCTAGCGTGCCACATCAGCGAGTTCATCTGGCGCATCTTCCGTCACAGACCGGCCTTGCTGCCAACGGCTGGTGGCCACAGATCCTAAAGCGGCCAATACACCGAATGAAAACACGCTCGCGATAAGCGGTATTCCATTTGAAGTGAACATGTCGTAAAAGAAAACTTTCGCAGCCCCGAATATTCCCACAATAACCGCCAGAGATACTGCTTCCATCTTTCTCTTTTTCAGGGACCAATAAAGCAGCGCAGCAGCGCCGATGTTGATTAGAACTGTCTGGCCACAACGAAAAGCATTTGTCGGATCTACCAGAAAGTTTACCAGGACAGAATGGAGGCTAAGCCGTAGACCAGCAAATGCTCCAATCAGCCCGGCAACCAACAAAATTACAGCACTGGAATCTTTAACATCCAACCAGGAGAAATAGAGAGATCCTTCACTAGGAGGACTATTGCTCCTGCACCACTGGTATTGAAGAGTTGCCATTAATGCAAGAAGAAGAGCAAGTGGAATGCCGATAAACACTGGCAAAGCATCCACAGCCCAGGCACCGGAACTTATCGCTGCAAGGCAGGCGAACAATTGAAAAAGATAGGATGTTGCTCTCACCCCACCACTCTGCCATCGTTCTGAAAGAAGGACCAATAAAAAACCACCTACAGACCACAAAGGTAGCGCCCAGGTAACACCACCGGCTGCAAAAGGCAAGCCCATGCCTAATAAAATCACTCCTGCAACTACCAATGCATTGGTACCGGTTCCATCCCCTTTTCCCTTCTTTGCTAGAAAAGCAGCGCATAAAAAATACCCTAAAGCCAGAACAACCGTTAGAATGCCGGCTTTACTGGCAGTCCACTGCCACAGCACTGCAACGCTTATGCCGCTAATGAATGCTCCAGTGGCATTTATTGAAGGGAGCAATGCATCATACACATTCAGGGACCCATCGCTGCGCCTGAACTGCACAAAGCTATAAACGAATAACGTAGCGAACTGGATAAACAAAACAGGGAAGTACCAACCGGGATAAATAGTTGCGACGGGTGTCTCCCCTGCTTTTAAAGGAGTAAACATTTTAACCCACCATATGAGCCAGAAAAACATGAGAACCAGCAAAACTATCCAACGTAATGAATGGGTTACTTGGCGTCCGGAGGCCAGGAAGGCAATAAACATTCCGGCTAAAAGCATTAATCCTGTCGCGGGGAACATGGGATTGGGAAAATTAAGACTGAGCCCCACTAATACCGAACCAATGACACCAACAAAAAGCGGCGTCGATGTATTAAATCTAAGCCCAACAGCAGCCATGCCGAGCAAGGCCAGCAAAAGAACAATGTGGGAGGAAAAAGTGGACAGTATGCCAAAACGTGAATGGACTTCCAGTACAACTGTGAATAACAATAGATTACCGCAAACGGGGTATACCGGTGCAACGGCAGATTTTTTAGCATACAAGCGCCAGCCTAACAGGATTAAAGCTATGGAATAACTCAGACCTATAATGGAGCCAAGGTGGACGTTAATCATACCATTGTCGGTAACCGTCCGAAGAATAAGAGCGAATACTAAAAGGAAACAAATCGTTGCGAGGCGAGGCAAAAATGCATTTGCACCAGACCAATTTTTTGGTTGAAATGAAAGCAAATCCTCTTCATAATAATACTGGTCTGGGTGGTTGCCTGATTCAACCTGATACGGTGCTCCATTTTTTTCAATGGTCTCAAGACGACTTGTAACATTGTCCAGCTGTGTTTTTAACTGGCCTAGTTCTTCCACAAGTTGGTTAATTACTTTTTCTTGAGAATTCTCTTTTCCGTTCTCGGCACCAATCATGCTTGCCACCTGCCTTACTTCTCTCTGACAAATAAAAACCTTTATGGCTTCTAACGTTCAATAGATTTTTACTTTAATTCTAATAAGTTAACAGCAACAAAGAAGTATTTTGATTCTCAAACAAGCAAACTTAATGCATAGTTTTTTCAATGGAGAGCAAGAAATCTCTTTACAACTTGCGTTATTTTTACTCCTATTAATCTGCGTACCACAATGTCATACGAGGCGCAAGTTTTAATCTAAAATTTGAGTATAACTGATTTTTTTTTGATATCTTCAAGCTAACATTCAAATTGCAAAGGAGGTGTTATCATGAGAAATCATGTGCTAAGGCCACTTTATGTGGCTTTAGGAGTTGTGGCTCTGATCCTGTTGGCCCGGAGCATGATTGTTCCCCCTGATTTCAAGGCACAAAGAGGAGATTTCACCTTTGGTTTTCATCGTGCAAGCAACGTGGATGAATGGAAAGCCGTCCCGATAAAATACCGTGGTAAAGAATCGTGTGCAGAATGCCACGAAGAAAATGTAGAAGAGCACGCATCATCTCCTCACTCCACCATTGAATGCGAAAATTGTCATGGGCCAGCCATAAACCACCCTGACAATCCAGAAGCACTGGAAATTGACAAAAGCAGGGCTCAATGCCTGCGATGTCATGCAGACCTTCCCTATCCGTCAAGTCACCGATCTGAAATAGCCGGCATAGACCCCGCAGATCATAATGCGTCGTCACAGTGTATAGAATGCCATCAACCCCATAATCCGGATCTGGAGAATATGTGATGAGTTGCTCGCGAAGGAAATTCCTTAAGAATACCCTTGCCGGGGCCGTTGCATCTTCACTGCCCCTTTCTGCCTTTAAATTATTAAGTCCTGCTGAAGTTAAAGCAGCCATTGGCGATGCCAAGGTACGCTGGGCTTTTCTGGTCGACACCTATAAGTGTGTCGGCTGTGGCATGTGTGTCAAAGCATGTAAAAGTGAAAATGATATTCCATACAACATTCCCGTCACCAGAACGTGGGTTGAAAGATATGTCGTGAAAAAAAACGGCGAGACCTTAATCGATTCGCCCGATGGTGGCCGAGAGGGGTATACCACTCCTACAATCCACGGAGAAAAAATAGATCCTGACGATATTGTTAAAGGTTTTTTTGTCCCCAAACTATGCAATCAGTGTGAGACACCGGCCTGTGTACAAGTGTGTCCGGTGGGTGCTACCTACCAGACCCAGGATGGTGTTGTTTTAGTCGATCGGAGTTGGTGTATCGGCTGTGGGTACTGCATCATGGCCTGTCCATTTGGAGCACGCTTTTTCCATCCGATTCACAAAGTGGCAGAAAAATGTACCTTTTGTTACCACCGAATTTCCAATGGCATGACCACCGCTTGTGTGCAGGGATGCGCATTTGGCGCTCGACAAATCGGAAATTTGAAAGATCCCGAAGATCCCGTTACCAAAATAGTAATGACAGAAAGAGTCTCGATTTTAAAAGATGAGTACGGCACCAAACCGCAGGTTTTCTACATCGGCTTGGATGCAAACGTGAGGTAGATACATTATGGAAGAGTTAATACACGTACATGGTATGGAATGGACGGCCAAGGAGCTCTTTACCTACCCTAATGAGTTCATCTATTGGAGTATTCAGATTGTAATGTACCCGTATATGACCGGGCTGGTGGCAGGAGCTTTTGTCCTTTCGTCCCTTTATCATGTTTTTGGTCAAAAGGACCTGAAAGACATAGCGAAGTTTTCACTTGTTTTTTCTTTGGCCCTGTTGCCGGTGGCCATGATGCCGCTTATGTTGCATTTGCAGCAACCCTTGCGTGGTATGAACGTAATGTTCACACCCCATTTTACTTCTGCCATTGCTGCTTTCGGTATTGTCTTTACCTTTTACGCTATGATTGTTTTAAGTGAAATCTGGTTTGTCTACCGAGAATTTTTTGTCCAACAGACAATTGCCCTGAAAGACGATGATACCACCAGCGGCACTTTAAAACGCTGGACCTACCACCTTTTTTGTCTTGGCGCCTACAACACTGATGAAGACTCCATCAGCAAAGACAAAAAAGCCGTTACAATACTTGCCGCCATCGGTATACCGGTTGCCTGCTTCCTGCATGGGTATGCCGGTTTCATTTTTGGCTCTGTTAAAGCAAACGCACTCTGGATGTCACCTCTTATGCCGGTTATCTTCATTATGTCTGCCGTTGTTTCCGGCATTGCTCTTTGCATGCTGACATATATTATCATTATGGAATTCAAACATTTTAGTACCGCTTTTGCCAAGGGCAGGGGAGATGAATCGGTACAATTAATCCGCGGTGTAGAGATGGACGTCATTACTAAGGCTTCCAAATATCTCATTGGTTTCCTGGTTGCGGCTATCAGCCTGGAGCTGCTTGACTTAATTTTCAGGGGGTATACCGCCATGAAGTCGTGGGATATCCTCCGAACGGTCATGTTTAAAACTGACTTTATAAAAATCTTTATCTTGCAGTATGGCCTGGGCAACTTATTGCCATTTGCCCTCCTTTTGATGCCTAAACTCACCATTAGACGCACCGTTGTTGCTTTGTTGCTCATTCTCTTCGGTGTCTTTATGATGCGTTGGAATGTTGTCATAGGCGGGCAGGCATTTTCTCTGTCATTTGCAGGATATATGCATTACCACATGCCAATTATCCCCCATCACCTTGAAGCATATAAAGAAGGCTTACTTGGTGCTCTGACAGTTATGGCGACACCTTTTCTGCTTTTCTGGCTTATAAACAAATTTGTCCCGTCTTTACGCTACGATTAAAATGTTTATCGTCAGTTAGCATTCTTCTACATATCTATTTGATCCAAAATAAAACTGGGAACCTGCTGCAAAGTCAGCAGGTTCCCAGGGAGAGGTAATGATATAGCTTTATATAACAAAGAGTATTGGCTAATCGTATGCATGCCTTTCAGGGTGTTTTACTCTAGCTGAAACACCATTCCATCAACTCAAACAAACCTTTTCTTCAAAAATGAAATTCACTGTCCGGCTTTCAAGCTATTTCTTTACTTTTTTGCTCCTTTTTAATATCCCTGCTGTCCATCCCTTTCCTTTCCGTGAGATTTCCGTCGGTAATCCTGTACCAAATGTAAATCTACAAAGCTTCAATGAGCACAATTCGATAACTTTTTCCCGATACAAAGGCAAACCGTTCATCGCCGTTTTTTGGGGAGCTGACCTGACGGAAAAATTGAATCGATCATCACACGTTCTAACAGGTATGGAAAGCATGGCCACTTTCCTGGCAGAGCGTGATATCCAAGTGCTTTCTGTCAACACCCAGGGTGATAATCGGGATATAATCGATGAAGTAGTCAGGCTATCCCAAAGCAGCTATCCCGTATATCTGGATCAGGACCGAGAAGCCTACAGGCTCCTCGGTATCTTTGTTATGCCAGCAATACTATTGATTGATAAGGACGGCAATATCGTAGCCGGAATGGGATATTCTCACAATATTATCGATCAACTTAAGGGTGCTGTTGAAATAATGCTGGGAGAAAAAACAGCAGAACAGGTACAGGCCGATCTACAACCCAAAATGATTGACAAGTCTTCTCGAGAAAAAAGTGGGAACCGGCATCAAAATTTAGGCATGGTTTTATTAGAAATGGGAATGACGGATAGAGCCATCTCAGAATTCAAGAAAGCACTGGAACTCAATAATTCTCTCAGCCAGCCCCATATAGAGCTTGGCTGTCTCTATGTTGAAAAGAATCAGTTGATTTTGGCAGAGGTTGAACTCTCTAAAGGACTTGAACTTGCACCCGACTCTCTTCGCGGGAGGACCTGTGAAGGAATACTCAAAATGGAAAGCGGCCATTTAGACGATGCCGCGAAAGACTTTAAATCAATTCAGGAGATAACACCATCAAGCCACGAACCACACTACCTTCTCGGCAAGGTTTATGAGGCCCAAAACATGCTAGACAAGGCCATTGTCGAGTATAAACAGGCATATGTACTACTCAATCGCAGGCGAGCTGACATAGACGAATAATCCTACACTATTTTTTCCAAAAAAAGAGGCGCCGGTGTTGAACTCCGGCGCCTCTTTTGGGATTAATACTCTATAGCGTAACCGCTATTCCGGTTCATCATGGCAAAGTGCACAATCCTGGGTGATGGTATCACCGTTTTCATTCTCATGTTCTTCGTCATGACATCGCCAACAACCATACCCATCATCGGCATATTGATGCCCCAGATGGCTTTTATAGGTACCCCAATGGATATCCATTCTCGGCCAAACATTGTTCAAATACGTTTCAAGGAGATATTCCCCGGTATTGCGGATCTCAGCCTCAAATTTCTGAGCTACTTCCGGGTCTCTCTCTTTCTGCATGGCCAATAACTTACCAATCATCTGGGCTTGGGCCTCGTCTCTATCGGTGTACCCAAACGTGAGAACAGCGAGACTGTCTTCACGGATACCTGGAATTTCACCATTGATCCGCTTACTCAAGAGACCAAAATCAACTCGCTCTTCCGGCATATCATAGACATGGGTGGGTCGGTTATGACAATCGATGCAGTCCATAATCCTCCAACCGCCACCATGACCATCGTCCTCAGCAGGTTCATGTACTTCGATGTCAGCCTTGACAAATTCATCTTTAGAACCGTCCGGCCTTTTCACCCTGACCTTGCCAATCTCGGTTCGCTTCTGATCTGCAGCAAGATAGCTCACCTCAACATCCTGGCTGACATGCCAGTGAATTCCTTCAAAAGCATCGGTAACAGGATTCCGCCCACCAATATGGAGTGCAATATCAGCTACTTCGGGATTCACTTGGTCTTCATCGCTGAAACTTGTAAAACTCTTGACTTTTTTGCCATGGAATTTTTCAGGCCAATGGCACTCTTCGCAGATGTCCGGGGCGGGGCGCAGATGTTCTACCGGAGCGGCAATGGGTCGGGAATATGTATCTGCCACCACTGCAACAACCTGACGCAATCCTGAAATCTTTGCTTTTACAAACCAACCTGCCCCGGAACCAATATGACACTCAACGCAAACAACTTTCGCATGGGGAGAGCGCTGATACACCTCATATTCAGGCTCCATAACGGTATGACAAACCTTGCCACAGAAATAGGGGGAATCGCTGAAATGATACCCTTCATAAGCGACAAAGGCCAAAATACAAAAATTTATCACTGTTAATACGATAAATCCAACGACCCAGCGACGATGCTTATGGTCACTTAAATTTATTTTAAGATGCTCCCTGGATATACCATATTTATACCATTTCCTTCGTCGCAGATAAGCTGCAAAAGGAATTAGCAGCAAACCGGTTATCATCCCACCAGGCAAAATAAGATATGTGAAAAATCCAGCATATGGATTGTCGAAATACCCAAACAAATCGACAAGCGTCCCTATTACCAATAAGGTGGTGCTGACTGTAGTAATGGTGACACCCATCAGGCCCAGAGGCGAGCGCCACATGCCACGAATTATATTACTCCATGGACTCCGAGACAGTTGTTCAGAGTCCTCCCCTTTATTTTCTTCTTTTTGATTTGTCTCATTTTCAGACATAAACAGCCTCCTCCCACATTTTTTTTTAACTTAGAGCTTCAAGAATTTTTCAGCACGTATAAATTACTCACAGATTCAGAGAGCACATTTCGCCCTGGACTCGTGACAATTTCAGTATAAGGCTTGCAATATAAATGCCAGACAGGACTTTTTTTTCATACTTCTTCTCAACCACCCCAAGTTGAGACACAAATCGCCTGTCTTACGACCTTTTTTCACACCCCTTACAGCCGCCACCTCCTTTTCATTGGTTCCGTGAACACCCCATTGTTGCAACAATTATGTTGCAACACACCTGTCGCATGCAACACATGAAACACTTTAGCTCCCTGCTACAACAGGTAGGTCCAGCAACACTGTAGTATGATTTCCAGCCACACTATCTACGGAAAGTTTGCCGCCATTTTCTTCCACCAGAAATTTACTGATTGTCAAACCGAGTCCTGTGCCACCATCCTTGCCTTTGGTTGAGAAAAATGGCTCCATAAGACTGGAAAGCACTTCAGGCTCCACACCAACTCCCCAGTCGGTAACCGAACTCCGCAACCAATTACGACCTTCGGAATAAACAACTTCCCCGTGTACTTCTAATTTCTTTTGCTCGTCTCTGGCCGGGAATCGCTCGTTAAGGGCATGGCGAGCATTCATAAATACATTTAAAAACACCAAATGCATATGCTCTTTATTGACATGCACTGCCGGCAACTCAATTGGGAAAGCCACGTCCAAAATTATTCCATCATTTTTTAAGAGTTGGTCCACAAGGGAAAGTGCTTCTCCCACCACTGTAGCCATAGGAACAGAATCCTTCGCTTTCCCTTGCTCCCGTGCTAAGTATTGAACTTGGTGCAACACTGTTGCCGCACGCTCACCATCACGGACCATATTGCTGAGCAATCCCACCTTGGCACTATCTTTTTCTTGTTGACCAAATTCATCCAGCAAAACTTGGCCATAGTTAATTATGCCGTTAATGAGGTTAGAAACTTCATGAACTACGCCAGAACAAAGCTCGCCAATTGCCGCCAAGCCGCACACTCTAATCGTCAGATCGGAAAGGCCGGCGTTTTGATCATCACCTTTCTGTGCTACAACAAGACAGAGCGAAGGAGCTCCACATTCAGGAAAAGAAATTTTAAACCGAATACGTTTACCAAATCCGTCTGGCAGAACGTGAAAGGACGAGGACTCATCCGCTTGCAAAGCCTTAACAAGCTGAGACGCCTGATTTGATCCTATATCATTGAAAAACAAAGAAACAACTGAAAAACCATGGATGACATCGAGGTCACGGCCTAAAAAACGTGCCGCTGCTTCATTAGCCTTAAGCACCTCTCCCTGGGCATCCACCAGGAACAGGGCATCATCAGTGCTACTGAAGAGCAATTCTGCCTGAGCTTGATACGTTACAGCTTTTTCAGAACTATCCAGCCATTGCTCTTGCAATTGGCTGTGTGTTGACGCCAACAATGAAAGCTCATCAAAAGCTTGACTGTCGTACTGCAAAGGTGCCTTGCCTGAATCATCTTTTTGTATTTGGCGGGCAATACCAATGATAGGCACGGCGAGCTTTCTATACCATAGGACCAGGAGAAAACTAAAAATACAAAGAACAATGGCAAGTCCACCGATCACAACATTTTGAAAACGAACCAACGTCGCTTTGGCCTGGCCGACGATAATCCGGTCAAACCGCATAAGACGATCACCCAGAAGTCGCATTTTCACGTTGAGTTCATTGGCTAGACTTTGCTTGTCTGTCTCTGCTTCAATTTTTCGCAAAAGCAGTACAATCCCGGAGAGATCGACTTGATTGATAAAGGTTAATTTATATTCACCTGGAATCAGGCTATTCTCTAATAATCCGGAAAGGGCGGTATTTAATGATTCAATTTCTTCTACAATGGGACCCAATTGTTGATAGCGACCAGCCAGTAGCGACTCGGTTACATGGTCTCGAATGGTGGCAAACTGAAAAATGAGTTTTTCACTTTGGTCAATGATTGAGTCATACCTGCCGGCCAGAGAGTATTGACGCACTCCCATCATTAATACGACGCACAAGATAACGGCCGCTGTCAAGGTCGTGCCATACAGGGTTTTTCTCAGTGAAAACATTTAGGCAGCACTCGGCATATGGGAACAATGAGCTGCAGCCGGGCATGTGCTGCAATCGTGATGTTCGTCTGTCACATCATGTTCCTTGTCTTTTTCTTTTTTAGCCTGTTTTTTCTGGGTGCAATCAAAAATAATCTGCAACTCCTCACTGTCTAACGTCTCGGTCTGTAAGAGAATCTCAGCAAGGTTACTCAAAAAATCCTTTTCATTCTCCACAATGGCAACTGCATCTCTATAGCAACTTTCCACAAGGTCTCTTACTTCTTTATCAATACGCCGAGCGGTTTCTTCACTGTGAGCCATAAGCGCTGTCTGATCACCTAAAAAACCACTGGAATCCTTAGCATAGGACAAAGGCCCCATAGCCTCACTCATCCCCCACTTACAAACCATTTTTGTGGCAATATCCGTAGCGCGCATAAGATCATCCTGGGCTCCGGTGGTCTGCTGATGCAAAATCACCTCTTCTGCGGCCCTGCCACCCATAAAAATAATGATCTTATTCCGCAGATACTCTTTGGAATAGGCATGCCTGTCTTTGAGAGGCAATTGCTGCGTATGCCCCATGGCCTGTCCCCGGGGAATAATAGTAATTTTATGCAGAGGATCTGATTCGGGCAGATAGCGTGCCATAATGGCGTGACCAGCCTCATGGTATGCCATGGTCCGCCGGTCCTTCTCGGTAATCACCAATCCCTTCCGTTCAACACCCATCAATATTCGATCTTTGGCTGCTTCAAAATCCGGCAGCTCAATAACATCTTTCCCTTGGCGTGCGGCCATAAGCGCAGCTTCGTTTACAAGGTTGGCAAGTTCCGCTCCGGTAAAGCCCGGTGTGCTTTGAGCGACACTATGCAGGTCTATATTTTCTGCCAAGCTGACCTTTTCGGAGTAGACCTCAAGAATTTTAAATCGCCCCTTCACATCAGGAGCCAAAATATTTATTTGCCGATCAAAACGGCCGGAACGGAGTAAAGCCGGATCCAGAATATCAGGCCTATTTGTTGCGGCAAGTACAACGATGGTATCTTTCGAACTAAATCCATCCATTTCTACCAAGAGAGCATTCAGTGTTTGACCGCGTTCATCCTGGCCACCGCTCATTCCTGAACCTCGATGCGCCCCTACGGCATCAATTTCATCAATAAAAATAATACTGGCTGGATTCTTTTTAGCCTCCTTAAAAAGATCACGAACCCTGGAAGCGCCAACCCCCACAAACATTTCAACAAAATCAGAGCCACTGAAGCTATAAAAAGGCACGCCAGCCTCACCGGCAATAGCCCGGGCGAGAAGTGTCTTTCCTGTCCCCGGGGGGCCCTGCAGCAAAACCCCTTTGGGAATAGAAGCGCCAATGCGGCTGAAATGCTCTGGATTTTTAAGAAATTCGATGATCTCCAAAAGCTCTTCTTTTGCCTCGGGTATCCCCGCCACATCTTTAAAGGTTACCTGTTTTTCGCTGGCACTATATTTAATCACCTTATCTTTGGTGAATTCACTTTCATCCTCTCCACCTTGCTGCTTGCGGAATAAATAAATCCAAATTCCAAGCACAAGTAACATCGGAATGATAATCGAAATGGCATTCCACAGAATAGAAGACCGATCAGGACTGGCGGAAAAGGTGACATCTTTCTCTATTAACTTTGGCAGCAAACTTCCTACTTCAGGTGAAAATGTGGCAAACTCCCGGTCAAACTCATCGGTAAACCGGATGTCTCCCCCCTGCAATTCAACCTCGGCAATCTTTCCTTGCTCCAATTTAGTAAGGAACTCAGTATATGGCAGGCTTTCCAATTTGTTTTCCAGGTTCCAGAAAACAACTGCTGATATTCCAATACTGGCTAAAATGAGGAGAATAAAGAGATTGCGAATGAGAATAACCATGAGCGTTCCTTAAAAGGCCGGGATCCCAAGTGAACAATTACGTTCCCGACTGTGGGTTGTATCGCGTCAAAAGAGTACGACACTTTTGTTGCAATGAGAATGCCACCATGTTGTATATATTTCTAATCAAATTTACTCATGATTACCAGAAATTATCACGGTTATTTAACAACACATATTTCCACTGTTGCTGCTACCCTTAAAAAAAAAGCCGGTGAAGGGTTTGCCTACCCCTCACCGGCTCAAAATAAGAACCAATTTTTGCTTGCCGCTTATTTAACCACCGAGTACTGCTTGAACCCAGGCTGATACGAAATTAAGCGGATTTCCTGCGCTCATAAGGCCGCCCAGTAAGAAAAGCAGCCCCATGGTACCAACCACACCGCCAACAGCGAGGATCGCGATAAGACCAACCTTACTGACCTCAAGATCCACTTCGGTGTTTTCGCCAGCATGGCTTAGTACACCGGTGTTGTTGTGTTCCCTAGTTTTTGCGATAGCAACTGATGATGTATCTTTCATTATATTTCTCCTTAAATAATAGAATATTAAATACCCAGAACGGCGCTAAACCAATCTTTAACAAATGCCAGTGGACCACCACTACTTATCAATCCACCGACCAAGCAGGCCACACCCCAGACGCCTATAAGAGCGGCGACAAAACCAATAACTGTTATTCCGACCCGAGAGACTTCAACATCAACTTGTCCTGCAGACTGGGTAGCTGCTTTTATCTCGGTGTTAGCTTGTATCGGGTTGTCCTGGGCCATTTTATCCTCCTACACTCAATCTTTCTCAATATTTCAAGCTGTCATTAACCCATAACAGCGCCGAACCAACTTTTTACGAATGCAAGTGGGCCACCACTTTGAACAAGGCCACTTACCATACATGCTACTGCCCATAGTCCGATAAGACCTGAAGCAACAGCAAATCCGCCGACACCGATCTTAGAAATTTCTGTTTCCACATGGGAAGCATCTTGGGTGCGGGCATTAATTTCAGTTTTTGTTTTATTGGTTGCAGTGTTCATGTTGATCTCCTTTTCAAGTGAATTATTGGGTCGCTCGAGTTCTATAATTAACCGCCAATTACGGCGCTCATCCATGTACCGATGAAGGACAGAGGGCCACCACTCTGAACCAGCCCACTTACCAGACATACAATCCCCCATACTCCGATCAAACCGCCGGCGATGAACATCGCTGTAATTCCAACCTTGCTCAGCTCACCATCTAAAGTAGCGTCTGTTGATTTCGTGATTGCTTTAGTTTGAGTTGTTGCGCTTGTCATGTTTTTATCCTCCGTTAGAAGTGTTTTTGTTGCTTTGTGAAAAGTCTATATTGCAATGGCAATGCCAAAAAGAAATAAATATTTAAAGAAACCAGATAACACACTGAAAATATTATATTATTTTTTTTATATTTTTTTGGCACACTATTGTCCTTTTTTCACTCAAACTAGCTAACATACTTAAATAATTATACTTTTTCAGATATAGCTAACAAGAAGCTCAGAAACTCCGGCGTGGAGAGAAAATCACCAGGCAACTTTCAGGTCTATATAAGGAAAGGGAGACTAAAACGGGGTGGGTTTGAACGTAACGCAACACTCATTTTGATGAAAAAGATAGGGTGTGAAGATTGTCAGCAACGGCACAAATATTTGTAATTACTACAAAAATAATAATTATTTCAATTTCACCACATCAAAACCATGCCACATTTGCAACACATGCAACACAACACAGGTGTTGCAAATGTGTCGCAACAAACATACGCGCTACACTTTTACAGCGTTTAATTCGATTTTGTAGGTGTGCATTTTTCTATAAAGAGTACTGCGGTCCATTCCAAGAATTCGTGCAGCCTTTGCCTTGTTTCCACCAGCTTTATGCAAAGCAGCAAGGATTCGTTGAGGTTCATCTAATCCATCATCCACAGTTTCTTCAATAACCTCGATCTTCTTCTTAGCTGTATCGCTGATGTGGCGCCGCTCTACTGGATAAGATCGAGAATCTTCCTTTATGGATGATTGAGCAAGTTCTCCGTGCCGTATTTCTTCAGGGAAATGATCCAAGGTTAAAGTAGAGCCTTCACACAGAATACAAGCTCTTTCCATAACGTGTTCAAGCTCTCGAACATTACCAGGCCATCCAAAATTTCTGAGAGCTTCCATGGCCTGATCTGAAATCCCACTAATTTCCCGACCTAGCTTCTCCTGGAATTGCGACAGAAAATGGGCCACAAGGATTGGAATCCCCTCATATCTTTCACGTAGAGGGGGTAATTTAATTTCCATAACCCGCAAACGGAAAAAAAGGTCCTCACGAAAATCACCATCTAAAACTTTCTTTCTCAGGTCTGCATTGGTTGCGGCAACAACTCTCACGTCTACCTGAATGGGACGGTCACGTCCGACTGGATAAAAAGACCGCTCCTGGAGAAATCGTAACAGCCGGAGTTGCATGCGGGAAGAGATGTCACCTATCTCATCGAGAAATAATGTACCGCCGTCGGCCTGCAGGATCCTTCCCATCCGATCTCGATCTGCTCCGGTGAATGATCCCTTTTTATGACCGAACAACTCACTCTCAAGAAGATCATCGGTAATTGCTGCACAATCAACCTTGACCAATGGCTTATTATGCCGTGGACTTTCCGCATGCAGCGCCTCAACAGCCAACTCTTTGCCGGTCCCTGATTCACCTGTGATCAGTACAGTTGTATCGACCTTACCAACATTTTCTATTAGAGAATAAACAGACTGCATAGCCGGGCTCGAGCCGACATATCGATGAAAACGAGATCGTTTGGCCCTGTTACTGCTTTCCTCAAGACTTGTTACATCTCGGGCAACAAAAACAACCCCCTGAAACCCACCACTTCCATCCTGGAGCGGCGCAGCATTGAGACTGAGAATTTTTTTACCACCATCTGGCCGAGAACACTCAACACGATGCTCACGAACCTCCTCACGGGTGCGCAACACTTTCTGGGCATCTTTCAGGCAACAATTTCGCATCCCCTCAGGAAGCATCTCAAGTGAAATGGGGGTATTACTTTTCAATCCCATGCCGCCCATCCACTCTTTGGCCATCTCATTGAAATGCACAACCTGCATTTCATTATCCACAGTGATTATGGCATCACGCACTGATCGAAAAATCGTATCAAGATATTGCCGATAATGCTCATTTTCCTTCTCAAGCCTCTTTTTCTCTTTTTGCAAATGCCATTGCTTGAGGGCCTGTCTGGTAAATTTGAGCAGCGTTTCCTTATTGACGGGCTTGGGAATATAATCAAAGGCACCTAAGCGAACAGCCTCGGCAGCTGTTTGCAAATTTGGAAAACCAGTGATCATCACCACTGGACATTGCACATTGGCCGCGCGAATTTCACCCAACAGATCGGTACCGGAAGTGCCTTCGAGAACAATATCGCTGATGATGAGATCAAACTCATGTTCATGAATAGCTGCCAAAGCCTCCTGATAGGTAGCAGCCGTGCGAACCGGCCCGTAGCCTTCCCTTGTAAGGAACATCTCAAAAGTAAGGCGAAGGCTCTCTTCATCATCAACAATTAATATGCTGGTTGAATCTTTTTTTGCATCCACGATAAAAGTCCAAGTTGGTAAATTTTAATATGACACTCTGCCATTTTCTTCAGCCTTCCTCTGCATCAACATACTCACTAGTGTTGTCTACCTTTCTACCATCAACTGGAATATCCACAGTTATTATGGTGTAATTATCCAGCACCGAATCCACCCGCATAACTCCACCATGATCACGAACAATTCCATGGGTAATAGACAGTCCTAGCCCGGTACCTTCCCCCGGTGGTTTGGTGGAAAAAAAAGGGTCAAAAAGTCGCTCTAAAATACCTTGAGGCATCCCCTTTCCCCAGTCCATCACCATGGTTCGCACATGCTCCTCACCATCAACATCCACTGCGTGACAGCTTATGCGCAATTTCTTTTCCGGATCCTGCTGGGGATATCGTTCGTTCAAAGCGTATCGACTGTTGCTGAGCAAATTTAAAATAACCTGCTGAAGTTGCTGGGCATTACCATGCAGTGGGGGCAAATCATCTTCAATTTCCACCGCAAAATTAATACCGTCTTTTTTTATCTGGTGCTGCACCAAAGTCAGACTGTCTTGAATCACTGCAGACATTTCAACATTGTGATCTTCATGCTCACTCTCCCGGGCAAAAGATAACAATTTATAAATGATGGAGGATATCCGTTCTCCTTCTTTAATAATCCGTTGCAACAGGTCATTTTTTGTCACATCCTCACCGACATCGTCCATGAGAACCTGGGCATAATTAATTATGCCGTTAATGGGGTTATTTATCTCATGCGCAACACCTGCGGCCAACTCACCGATTGCCGCCAATTGCCCGGTCCGCATAGCTTCCAGTTTGCGAACCTCTTCCTTGGTGAGATCCCGGGCAATTAACATGATCTGGCGAACCTCGCCATTCAGGTCCGGAACCGGTGAGACGGTGAGCAAATACTCTCCAAACAGACCAGGAAGTTTGGTCTCCATGATTTTTCGAGAACGGGTTAAAAGTAATTCTTCCAAAGGACATTTTATGTGGGGAAGTCGACCACCATGGATTATCTGACAAACGCCATATCCAATAATTTCTTCTCTGGTCTTGCGAGCTGCATGGATAGTGGCTGGATTGACATCGCTAATTTTACCCTCGGGTGTAACAATGAGAATGGGATCCTGAACAGCGTTAAAAACCTCCCCCCACCCTGGCTGGGAAGGGCCAATATACTGTTCCCGAAATTTAAACTCCGTTACGTAAAAACCAAGATGGCGCATACCATCACGTAATTTATCCCAGGTAACGGGCTGAACGATGAAATCGCTGGCCCCGGCCTCAAATGCTCGGTCCACGGAAGAATCATCATCATCAGGGACAACGAGAATGATCAAACTTCTTTCCGCATTGGGAAGTTTCATTATCTGGCTGCAGAGATAATAGCCGCTGGTATCCGGCAAGTTGCCATCCAGAATTACTACATCGGGCTGATTTCGTATAAAAGATGCCAGGGCGGATTCACCATCTTCCACATCTTCTACGTTATAGCCACTAATTTCTAAAAATCGACGGATCATAAGCCGCTGCTCACGATCGGAGTATGCAACTAAAAACTGTGACCAATTTTTTTTGGTCTTAGAAGGACTTTTTTCCATTTATAATTCCTCGCTCTAGGAAAAAAAGGACCAAACGTATCAGATTATGTGCCTTTTATTTTTTAATTTCTTGCGGAGTTTTTACTATTTCACGATATATGGCCGAACCTTATCCACCTATTGTAGCCATGGATTTTTTAACCGCCGACCCTTGAGTTGCCTCTGCCTCAAATCCATTCTTTGCCCTTTGAGCCACACAATGTCTGAGAATATCACCAATCTCTCTGTCCGTTTTTTCACTCCTGAGCAATTGCCTGAGATCGAGAACACCATCATCGTAAAGACAGGTTTTCAATTGACCGCGTGAAGTTATGCGCAACTTACCACAGCTACCGCAGAAAGTACGTGAATATGCTCCTATAATTCCAACTTTGCCTAAAAATCCTGGAACCTTAAGAATTTTGGCTGTACCCGAAACCCCTTCGGTCAATTCCAGGTCTGGATATCGCTGTTGAAGGCGATTAATAATTTCCGCCGATTTCCAACCTTCTCCCACCCCGGAACAACCACCGGAAAATGGCATCTGCTCAATAAACCGCACTTCAATGGGCTGGCTGCGTGCTAATTCTGCAAGATCAATGATCTCATCATCATTGATGCCCTCTTGAATGACTGAATTCACCTTGAGGGGGATATCCAAAGCAAGAGCCTGCTTTATAGTCTCCAGGACTGCTTGCATTTGGTCGCGCCTGGTTATGGATTTAAAGCGTTCGGGCTTGAGGGTGTCCAGGCTTACATTCAATCCGGAAATGCCCAGTTTTTTTAGGCCATCAAGCTCTGGCGCCACAGCAACTCCGTTGGTCGTGAGGCTGAGTATTTCAAGACCGGGCATGGATTTTAGCCTTTTCAAAAAAACCATGAGTCCTTTGCGGACAAAAGGCTCCCCCCCAGTTATCCTTACTTTATTAACTCCCATGCTGACAAATATGCTCACCAGCCGTTCGAGCTCATCTAAAGATAAAATTTCTTCCCGCGGGAGAAAATCAATCCCCTCAGCCGGCATACAATACACACAACGCAAATTGCACCTGTCGGTAATGGCAAGTCTAATATATGTAATGTCCCGACCATGGTTGTCGATCAATTGCATACCATCGTCTTTAGGCGGGGTATTCTTATTTTCCGTTTTTAAAACCACAAAAAACTCCTCTAAATTTATTAGACGCAACAACCTTCTTTTTTGACATATTTCATGCAATACCGCAAGGTATCGCAGTCATATGGTTGCCCCTACATTATTCTTCAATAAATACATGTTCCCTGGTATTACATAAATTGATACAATGTATCCATCTTCAATGAAATTCGGGAATACAGGCCATGCTTAAGAATGACTACATAGACCAACTCGCTTTTGAAATAAAGAAAGAAATTGCCGACCAATATTTCGGCTTTAGAAAACTCATTGAAGAGGACTCCCTTGATCTCACGGAAAAAATCCGCCAACACTCTATTATCTTAGAGAAACGGATCAGTTTCGACCTGGTCCGAATATACATCCTTTTGAAAAACGAAGAGACCATTCTCGCCTTTCTCGAACTCATCGGACTTGATGAACAGCTTTTTTACGATCCATATCTCGCTGATTCGATAAATATCAGGAAAAGGGTTTTTGAAGGACAACGCTTACGTGGTTTCACACAATCCGGCCGGTTTAAAAATCTGGTTTTCGATTGCTACGAAAGGCTAACGGAACACGTACAGATGTACCGCCTCAAATTCCTTGAACTCCAGGAGTTGCAAGACACAATCAGTGGTGAGATTGACCTGTTTTACCGAAAACACGATTTGGGAACCATTATGGGTTTTTTGCACACCCTTGATGAACCAGCTATGAACTCTGGCATGGAAGGTGGCATAGAAAGTGGAGTTGCTGAAGGACTTGACCAAAAAATGAAAATTAAAGCGCCTCGCCCGGTGGAGCAGTACCTGCCAATCCTGCCACCATTTCCAGAACTGGCTACCATTAAAAAGCCCTTAAAAAATCTTACTACTATCGCCTACCGTTTGCATGGCAAACAATTTTTGGCCACCTGCGGGTTAGATGAAAAACGGCATAAGAGTGCAAGAAATAGAGCATGATTTTTGTTTGCCATTTTTTATTCAAGTAGATTCTCGGCCCGATTGGAGATATTTATGAAAAAAAATTGTTGGGAATTCAAAAAATGCGGGCGTGAAACGGAAGGTAAGAAGGTAGAAGAACTTGGCGAATGCCCTGCCTCACAGGAAACGAGACTAAACGGCAAGAATAGCGGTAAAAATGGTGGGCGCTGTTGTTGGGTAGTTGAGGGTACTTTTTGTGCTTCAAGAATCCAGGCAAGTTTTGTCCATAAACTGAGAATTTGCAAACAATGCCCATTTTACCAATTAGTCCATGAGGAAGAAGGTATTGAGGCGGAAGATCTCATGAAACTTTTTGACTGTATAATGGATCTGAATAGCGGTATCCGTTGACTAATATCCTCCGGAAAGAAGTGTTTGTCTTTTCAACTCTTCCCTTAATTCCATAGAGACACACCTAGCAGCAACTGAACTTTAACCGTATGATAATTTTTTCTTATCCATTTCAGGATATGAGGATTAAATGACGACGCGCCCCCCTCCCCGCATTCTCTTTCTCTGCACCGGCAACTCCTGCCGCAGCCAAATGGCTGAAGGATGGGCTCGTCACATACATGGAAATCGTTTCCAATTTTTCTCTGCTGGGATTGAAAAACATGGCGTAAATCCAACAGCAGTATCGGTCATGACAGAAGTTGGTATTGATATATCTTTCCAACGATCAAATACGATTGATGAACTTCCCACTCAACAATTTGACTTGGTCATAAGCCTCTGCAGCCATGCAGACGAACATTGCCCAATGTTTCCCGGTGATACAAAAAAAATACATCACGGATTTGATGACCCACCTAAATTAGCAAGTAAGGTTAAGTCAGAAAAAAAAGGGATGAATTGCTATCGACGGGTTCGAGATGAAATCAAAACTTTCATTTCCTCCCTTCCTGAACTTTTCAACAATAACACGGATTTTAATGCCAAATGAGCATAAGAAAGGCCCGCAATGCGGGCCTTTTTTTGCCTGAGTTGTTACAGCATAAATGAAATTATGAAGTACCCTCCACGCAGTCAGGGCAATGACCGAAAAAATCCAGCCTGTGGCTGTTAATCACATAACCTGAGCTTTTTTCCAATTTGCGAGATAGTTTGCCCATGGCGCTCACTTCGGCATCGACTATTTTTTCACAGCCTGTACAAACTATATGGGGATGTGGCATGGGATGCAAACCATCATAATGGTTACGTCCTGCACCAAAGCCCAACTCCAACACTTCACCCAGTTCTTTCAGCAATGTCACGGTCTTATAGACTGTGGCAAGACTGGTAGCAGGAAAATCAACCTGCAACTTTTCATAAATTTCTTCAACACTGGGATGGGTACTCGTCTCAGCTAAAATTTTTACCACAGCCATCCGCTGTGGCGTTAATCTACCACCATTGTCTTTCAGTGCAGATGTCATTTCTGCAGCACGTTTCTCACTCTCCATCATCACGGACCTTTCCCTCCCTTAACCCTAAACAGCACATTACAAAAACATGGTCCTATTTCATGCGTTTCAACAATTATGTTACATATGAGCACTATCAAATTCTAAAGCGCCAAGTCAACATAAAAGGTTCAATTCCTTTAATTATACATATCACCGAAACAAATTCCAGCTTTACGCTACTTTTTTACTCCAATTCTCAACAGAAAAAAATGAATTGACAGTTTGTTAGAATTTTATTAATTAATTAAACGCTAACAATGGAGGGTTTTGCCCAAGTAATTATGCGACGTAATCACGTCACATTTTGCAGGAGGAACGAGAATGAATTGCACACGTAAACTGGCAAGCAAAACGCTTGCCCTTTCACTGGTTAGTGCTTTAGCACTGCCAGCCGCGGCCTTAGCCGCTCCTTCAGCCAACGACCTGGCTGCCAAATATGATGCACTACAAAGAGAGATGGAAGAACTCAAAGCAGAAATGGAAGAGTTCAAGGGAGATACCGAAGAACAACTGGAAGCCATGGATGAAAAATCCGAAGACTGGACCCTGGCATCCCGTATTACAATCTCCGGCGATATCCGCTCACGAATTGATTGGAATGACACCAAAGTACCTGAATACTGGAATGCCCGCGAAGTTGCCGTAGCAATGCGAAATTTCCAAATGGTTAATGAAAATTCAACGCCGGATAACATGAACACTGCGTTCAATCAATTTGCCGGAATGGCACCCACTGTTGCTGAACGTCGAGGCATGATGGCAATGGGCGGTGTTGCTGCTCAACCAGAAACAGATTATGACAATGACAGTGTTTACACCACTCGTTTACGTCTCAATTTCCGAGTGAAAGCCACTGAAAATGTGGAAGTAAAAGCCCGCCTTGTAGGATATAAACTCTGGGGCATGGATAGTCCGCTTCATTCTGAAGAAGGCATCGATGGTGTGTACAGCCCATACTTTTTGACCAGTCGTTCTTTTGACGGTACCAATGGTCGTCAGCCAGGCAACAGCGCCATCATGATGGATCGCGCTTTCATGAACTGGAACAACATCGCCGGTATGCCTTTATGGTTCTCCATCGGACGCCGCCCCACCAGTGATGGTCCTCCAGCCCACCTTCGCATGGGAATGGATAAAAGAATGGCTACCCCAATCAATTATATGGACTACCCTTTTGATGGTGTCTCCGTAGGATATGCATACGCTGCTCCATTTGACATGGAAGGATCAGGACGGGTCCGGATTTGTTACGGTCGTGGTTTTGAAGCAGGTTCCAAAGTTGATGGCGTTGGCATGAACGATGTGGACTTTGCTGGAGTGAGTTGGGATGTATATAAAAGTGGCTCCCGCTTTATCAACATCCAATCTTTTGGTGCTTTCAATATCTTCAACGTACCAGGTGACACCAATTACCCCAACCCAATTGAGATTGCTGCCAAGTATGATGAAAACACACCAAACAATCCATACGCCGATAGCGAAGACATCTACCTTGACCGTAAAAATCTTGGCAACATATACCACACCAGTGCCCTGTATCTCGACAAAGTCGGCGGTCTCAACTACTTCTTGACCGGTGGCTGGAGCCGTACCGCTGCCAAAGGAATCGACGAGTTGGGTGCAAGCCTTCTTGGTTCTTGGGGTGCTACACCAGAGGACAAGGACGGTTATGGTGTATATTTTGGTGTACGCTACGATATGGACGAACTTGGCCTGAAACTTGGTGCTGAGTACAACTGGGGTTCTGAAAACTGGTTGGCCTTCACACCTGGCCATGATGACATGTACTCCAGCAAGCTCTACACCCGTGGTTCAGTTTACGAAGTATATATGGTATATGACCTGCCAAGCGGCGAGGCTTTCTCTAAATACGGTAAAGCCTTCATGCGCTTAGGATATCAGCATTATTCTTATGATTACACCTACAGTGGAATGTGGCTGGGAACACCTGCTGACATTGATGATCTCGCCGATCCGCTTACCGCACAATTCTATGCCCCAATTGAAGAGATGGATCAGATCTATCTCACCTTTGAGGCAGCATTCTAAAGCCTTCCAAAGAAAGTAACCGCATGGCTTTACAAGCGGTTAAGGATTTTTCCTCCTTTCTTCCTTATGAGCCGGAACCCGTTGTGGGTTCCGGCTCTTTTTTTTGTTTTCCACAAAGAGAGTCCAACCGGACATCCATTACTACAAAGCAGTGAAGACATCCTTTCTTCATTTGAATTTCCCAACTTTTTATGCGAACATTTATTTAAGCATATGAAACTGAAGACACATGGCTTTTGTATCTCCCCTACAGAAATTGATTAATACGAATCAGGATTCTCTTTATAACGGTGCGTAATGGAAAAAAAATGCCGGAAGCTCAACTCTCCCTGTTTTCGATCACTGAGGATCGCCTTATTTTTTGCGTTTTTTTCCGTTCTCTATATTCTCTTCTCCGACAAGCTTGTTCTCTCTCTCTTCAAGAACGTTGAAGTATTAACCACAGTACAGACCATCAAAGGCTGGATTTTTGTCCTTGTCACAGCGGTTCTCATTTTTTTTCTTCTCAAACGAGAAATCGAAAAACATCAAAAGGCTGAAGAAAAATTTCGCAGGCTGGTGGAGTCATTGGAAAGAGAATACTTTATGTATTCCCATAATACCGATGGTGTATTTGCCTATATCAGCCCATCTATTACCAGTGTTTTGGGGTATACCCAAGAGGATTTTTTAGCCCATTATTCTGAATATATGACCGACAACCCCATTAATAAGGACGTCGAACACCATTCCAGACAGAGTATCAAGGGTCTACAGCAACCACCATATAAGGTCGAATTATTCCATAAGAACAGTGGAGTCAGGCTTTTGGAGGTTTTGGAAAATCCAATCTTTAATGAGAAGGGCGATGTTATAGCTGTCGAAGGAATTGCTCATGATATAACCGAGCAAAAACAGGCGGAAAAGGCCCTTGCAAAAAGTGAAACTCAGTTTCGCTCCTTTATGGATAACTTTCCGGACCATGTCTATATCAAAAACAACGAGTTGAAACATATCTATGCCAATCACCGGACGCTGAGTCTGGCTCATAAACCAATAAAGGAAATTGCCGGAACTACATCCCACGATCTGTTTGCTCCGGAGGTGGCGCGGCAGCTGGAAGAATCAGATCGATTGGTCCTCAAGGAAAATCATCCCGTTGACCTGGTGTTCTCATATAAAAGTCTCACCGGCGAGAAAGGGTGGCTGCGGGATATCAAGTTCCCCATTGAAATGCCCGATGGTGAGGGCCTGCTGGGGGGAATTGCCGTTGATATCACCGAACAAAAACAAGCCCTTGAAAAACTGCAAGTCAGTGAGAGAAATTACCGTACACTTTTTGACGCTGCCGGTGACGCAATAATTATCCGCAAGTTACCGGATGGCAGATGTGTTGATTGCAACAAGAAAGCACTGGAGATGTTACGATGTAGGTCAGACCAGATTATTGACAAGATTCCGGGAGATATATCACCGCCAACACAAGCGGATGGCAGGGATTCACACAAGAAGGCCCAGGAAGTAATTGACGTAGTTTTGAAACAGGGTTCCTTGACATTTGAATGGCAGCTCCAGCGATCTAATGGCGAAGTCTTTGATACTGAAGTCACCCTGACTCTCCTTGAAATCGATTCGGAGAAATTTATCCAATCGATAATTCGCGATATCTCTGAAAGAAAACAGATGGAAGATGCGCTTGCCATCAGTGAAAAAAAATACCGTACCCTTATTGATTCTGCTGCCGATGCAATACTCCTTCATAAAGCATCGAATGGCACTATAGTTGAAGTCAACAGGAAGGCATTGGATATTTTCAAATGTACTGCTGAAGAGATGATCGGTAAATCTCCAGCTGATTTTTCAGCTTCAATGCAGGCGGATGGCAGAGGCTCGTTTGAAAGGGTTCGGGAAATTGTTGCAGGTTTACCTGAGCAACAAACAATGCATTTCGAATGGCTGCATAAACGGCATGACGGCGAGGTCTTTGACGCTGAAGTCAGTGTGAGTCTCCTTGAAACTGAATCGGATAAGTATATCCAGTCCATCGTACGGGATATCACGGAAAGGAAGAGGCTCTACGCAGAACTGCGATATGAACGTGATTTCAATAATCTCCTGATCCACGCCTCACCAATGTTCCTGGTTACCCTTGATGGCCAGGGTAAAACCTTGATAATGAATCAGGCAATGCTAAACACCGTTGGTTACAGCCAGGAAGAGGTTTTTCACAAAGATTACATTACATTATTTGTTCCGAAAGAGGACCAGGAGGTTGTCAGGGAAACATTCAACAATATCGCCAAAGAAAACAAGGCCACTGTCAATGAGAATAGAGTTGTTGCCAAAGATGGCAGAGAGATCCTTGTTGAATGGCATGGCCGACCAATAATGAACAGCGATGGCGAATTCGATTTTTTCTTTGGCGTAGGAATTGATATCACCGAACGGAAACGATTGCAAAAAGAGTTGCACCAGGCCCAGAAGATGGAGGCCCTTGGGACACTCGCCGGAGGCATTTCCCACGATTTCAACAATATCCTTTCAGCAATTTTCGGCTACATTGAAATGGCAGAGATGCATATTGAGAAACCGGATAAACTTCAGAGGGATCTTGGTGAGGCGTTCAAGGGTGCTAAGCGTGCCAAGGATCTAGTAAAACAAATTCTCACCTTCAGCCGCCAGCGCGAGTTTGAAGCAAAACCAATACAACCCAGGCTGGTCATCAAGGAGGCTCTGAAACTCATGCAACCTTCATTACCAACCTCTATTCAACTCAGGCAGGATGTCCAATCGGAAAGTCTGGTCCTGGCCGATCCGACCAATATCCATCAGGTGATCATGAATCTCTGCACCAATGCCTACCATGCTATGGAAGGCAGGGAAGGAATGCTGGATGTAACGCTTACCGATTGTGAGCTTGATGAGAGTTTTACCAAGAGCCGACCTGAGATTGAAACCGGCAAGTTCATCAAACTTTCAGTAAGTGACAATGGCCACGGCATGACACAAGAGACCCTTGATAAAATTTTCGATCCCTTCTTTACCACCAAGGCAGAAGGCAAGGGTACTGGCCTTGGCCTGGCAGTGGTGCATGGTATTGTAAAAGATTGCAAAGGGACAATCACGGCCTACAGCGAATTGGGAAAAGGCACTACCTTCAATGTATTTCTCCCTGTCGTTCAAAAAGAACTGGCAGAAGAAGAGCAGGTAGCACTACAACTTCCCGAGGGCAGTGAATCCATCCTCTTTGTTGATGATGAAGAAGTTCTGTTGAATATTGGCGAGGAGATGCTCACAGAGCTGGGATATCAAATTGTGACCATGTCTGATCCTGTTGCAGCATTGAATCTGTTTAAGGAGAACCCGCAGCAATTCGACATTCTGATCTCCGACATTACCATGCCGGAAATGAGCGGTGTTGAGTTGGTCAAAGAAATAAAAGCTCTTCGGCCTGATATGCCAATCATTCTGGCCACCGGTTTCAGCGCCAATATCACTGAAGATTCAATCAAGGATATCGGAGTTGCGAGACTCCTTATGAAACCCCTCATTAAGAAAGAAATGGTCACCGCCATTCGAGAAGTGTTGGACAAAATCTAGGCCGTTTCTGCAGGAGATGATCTCTTGCGCTGCCAGACCAGCTGACTGTCTTTGTGAACTTCATAGATTCTATGCATGGGTATGGAATGAATGACGCCGTCCTGGTCCATGATTTGAATGACATGGTGATCGTCCGTAGGAAAAACAACCTCTGAGAACGGAACTCTTATAATGGAGTTGAGGATCCGGTCGTAATAGCCGATCTGAAAATCTCCCTGCCCGAATTCCCTGTCCCAGCGGATGCGGCTGAGCAGTTCATGGATTGGAATCACCGTTCAATGCACTGAACAGGAAATACAGGGATCGTAGGCCCTAACCAGCATGGAAGCCAGAAGCTCAATTTCCTCGTCACTCTTCCCTTCTCCAGCACATTTTGCCGCCAATGCTTCGATGTCCATATGAATATTGGCATGGTTCTGACTGGTGGGGATAACACAGTCGCACTTGGTAATCTTCCCACTATCATCAAATGTATAGGAATGATAGAGAATGCCCCGTGGCACCTCAACTGCTGCCACCCCGGTTCCAGCACAAGGAGTCACAGGCTGCCGAGGTTCTTCTTGTTTTTGGTCTACAAGCTCCGCAATGAGCTCTATTGACTCCCACACTACATGCGCAACTTCCACCAATTGGGCTATATTACACATATAGGGATTATGATTAACCGGGTTCAACCTGAACACATGCGCTACTTCTTTCGCCTTTGTGTGGAGGAAATCAAAATTATTATTAAATCGCGCCAATGCTCCCACTGCGAGTGCCTCCCTGGAGAGTTTGCTCCACTTTGAGGTGGACTGCTCCACGCAGTACTCATTGGTCATTGCAAGGTACTCTGCCTCCGGCTTAACGATCCCATCGGTGGAAACCAGATCTCCACCGATAAAGGGATAATGGTCCGCACCCTTCAAAGAGACAAATTCCGTCTCACGGATAAAATCCGGGATTTTCAATGAACTGAACAGACGCACCGATCCCTCCAGATCTGCTGCTGCTGCTTCAAGACGCCTTTTAAGAAGTTCCAGTTCTCGACGATCGGGCAGCATGGTAAAACCACCGACCACTGTCCTGGTGGGATGAAGGCGTCGCCCGCCAATGATATCACAAGCATCGTTGGCCAAAAGTTTCAAGCGCAGGGCTCGTTGCACCTCATCAGGATGGGACTCGGCCAATGGCAGAACACTTCCGGTGCCCAAAAAGTCTGGAGCTGCCAGGAAATAGAGATGCAGTACATGGCTTTGCAGGGTTTCAAAATGCTTGAGTAATAATCGTAATTTGGCCGTCTGCTCACTGGGAGTTATACCAAAAGCATTCTCGACGGCCCGTATACTGGCAAGGGTATGGCCGATGGAACAAATACCACAAATCCGACCACAGATATATGGTGCATTTTCATAATGCTTGCCAACTAAAAATGCCTCAAAAAACCGTGGTGTCTCCACCACTTCCCAACTGGCCTCTTTTACCTGGCCCTGTTCTATCTTGATCTTGATATTGCCATGTCCTTCCACCCTGGTCAGGTGGTGAACATTGATATCACAGTTAACTTTCATCTATTCTTTCTCCCCGGCTAATTCTTGGCCTGTGCGAATAGCCTCTACCTCGCTGGCAAATCCTCCAAAACATTCCAGCCGATCGATAATAGTATCCTGATCAAAGCCGTATTTAGCCATTATCTCTTTGAGTTGTACTATATTGGGGGCATCGGCAGGACCACGACAACCCCAGCAACCCCGGCGGTTATTTGTGCACCAGGCATCACAACCGGCTCGAGTAATAGGCCCGAGACAAATCTCGCCCAATTCATATAAACAGAGATTTTCGTTGGCCTTGCATTCCATACAGACGGGATACTCGGGATACTTTACCGATTTACCCACGATAAGATTGGCGACAATCTTTTCCACTTCTTCTTTTTTTATCGGGCAACCGTAGATTTCAAGGTCAACATCAACAAAATCTTTAATCGGACGAACCACATCGGTCTCAATGGGAAAATCGCCATAGACCTCTTTTTTGACCCAATCCAAATCGTTAAAACGATTTTTCAGCTGATTCACACCACCGAAACAGGCACAGGATCCCAGGGCCACCAGGACCTTGGCATTCTTCCTGATCTCCAGAAGCCGTTCCTGCTCATCTTCCCTGCTGATACTTCCTTCCACAAAGGCAATGTCATAATCATTACTTTTTTCAGTCATCCCCTCCCTGAAATTGACGATCTCTACCAGGGAAAGAAAATCCAGCAGCGTCGCTTCATTATTCAATATCTGCAGCTGACATCCCTCGCAGGCAGTGAACTCAAAAAAGGCCACTCGCGGTTTTGCCAGGGGAACACCGAGATACGAAAGCCCTTCTTCAACCATCAGATCGCCTCCTTGAGGTTCATGACCGACCAATAATCAAAGACCGGTCCTTCAAGACAGGTGTAAGTGGAACCTATATTGCACCGACAACATTTTCCCCTGCCACAGTGCATGCGCCGTTCCAGAGAAACAAACATCTTCTGCATGGGAAGCCCCGCCTTGGTCAACATGTCGCATACAAACCGGAACATCACCGGAGGACCGCAGACAATGGCACAGGTATTTTCAGCAAGAGAACCACCTGCCCCGATTCGGTCTTTCAGGATTTCAGTGATAAGCCCAACTCTCCCGTCCCAGGTTTCATCCGCCTTATCAACGATGATCTTGAGATCAATGTCAAATTGACGCCACACCTCATATTGGTATTTAAAGAGGAGTTCCTTGGGCTCTCTGGCACCATATATGATATCAACCTGGCCATAACGACTGCGGTTCTCCAACACGGCAAGCAGAGGCGACCGCAATGGCACTATCCCCAGTCCACCGGCAATGAGCAGAACATCCTGCCCCTCCATCTCTTCCACCGGAAAATGGGTACCGAACGGCCCACTGATCCCAACTTGGGTACCGCGATCTACCCGGTCAAGGAAATTGGTGAGGTTTCCCACCGCCCGGATGCACAGCTCGATATCGCCATGACGTATGGGTGATGATGAAATGGAAAAAGGTGCCTCGCCTATTCCAGGCAATTCCAGCATGACAAACTGGCCCGGCTTAAAACAAAATCTCTTTCGCTCCTGGGGATCTTTTATCTGGATCTGATACAGTTTCTCTGTGGCAGTGAGTGGGTACACATTTGTAATCTCTGCTTTATAGGTGTACTCAAAACTATTCAGGTCACCGGCCCTACGCTGTCCACCCGTTCCTGCCAGGATGTCTATGAACGGTAATTTATTATCCATTATCCACCTCATCACCTTTCCGCACACTGGCGATTACTTCGGGCACGGTAATATCTGCTAGACACGCTTCTCCACATCTCCCACATCCCACACAAAGCGGTTCTTCGAAAATTTCCACAAAACCTCGGTGTTTGTGGTAATAGCGATATTTCAGACGACTGGCGCTTTCAGGTCTGAAATTATGGCCTCCAGCTACTTCAGCAAAGTCCAATAAGTTACAAGAATGAAGCCGTTTGACCTTGGTGCCGCCTTGCAAATCAAGATCGACATTTTCCTCTACCCCATAGCAGTAACAAGTGGGGCAGACATTGGCACATGTCCCGCAGGAGAGACATTTATCACCCCAATCCTGCCAGGCGCCGGACTCAAACTCCAAATCCAATATTTTGGTAAGGTCGGTGGCATCCACTTCCGAGCAAAACAGAGAACTTTTCTTGGCACGAACTTCCATAAAACGTTGATGATCGTCATGGGTAGGATCGCTGATATCCAGCTGTGCCAGGACATTATAGGCCTCGGCGGTCAAAATCTCGGCAAAATACGTGTCGCCCAAGTCAGTCAAAAACATGTCAAAACCGTGCAAGGCTGTATCAGTCCCCATGGACTGGCAAAAGCATTGGGGCTGAGGCATGCACTCCATGCCTATGATGAACATGTTTTTCCGTTTCCCGAGATAATAAGGATTGGGATAATGAGGCCCGGCTAACACCTTATCCAGTTTGTTCAGAGCATTGATATCGCAGGCGTGCACTCCAAAAAACACATGGGGCTTATAGGCATTGATTTCTACATTTTTCTCCCAGCCATCCGGCCCGACGGAAAATGTACTGAGTAACTCTTCATGGGGAAGAAAAAAACGTTTAGCTGAATGGACTGTGGCTGTGTAGTCTAAAGCAAGATCGTCAAACTCATACACTACATCGAAGTCATAGAGAGATTTCCCCTCTCGATCAAGACCCTTTTTAATTGGTCCAACAATGATATTGACAGATAACAGCTCGTACAGCTTAGACAAATCCTCTTTGGCGAAAACCCTAAAAATCATCTGGTTCTCCTTCTGAAAAATCAGGAAAGCACTCGACGAACGTCGACAACCTTCATTAGTTGTATACTGCTACAATGCGACATGTCAATGAAAACAATGAGATACACACCTATCAATTTCCATTTCCATTTCCATCGTACAACTGTAGGTCATATGAAGGAATTCAACGGCATAACGGAGCAAAATACGACTAACATTTGAAACGCTTTTACTTCTCTCAATACCATCATAATTGTCGATCTCGTGGATTAAAATCCATGTGACACAATCTAACGCCTTTGGGCAACAACAACGACCTCAACAAACCACGAGACAGACGTGTGCCACATCGTAGTATGTCAAAATAGAAGGGGGCATTTGAAACTTTTTTATGTAGCTCAAGGACGTCATAATTCATTTGCTTTTTGAATATCGACTAATGCTATAATTATAAGTGATTGAGTGCCCGAACGGACGTAACAATTACCTGCAATCTGCATATAACTGCGATCAATAAAACCGAATATTATCAAGCTGCGCTACAGCGTGGATTTTTCCATAGGAGATAGGAATGGCCATTGAATGCGAATTCCAGACGATCCCGACCACCCATTCCATTTGATTCCGGCCA
>CAYUCH010000002.1:0-79548 GCA_964443295.1 uncultured Desulfobulbia bacterium
AACCCGCAACCTGCTGATTACAAATCAGCTGCTCTGCCAATTGAGCTACGCCAGCGTAGCCCGGCATCCTACATCCTCAACGGGCAAACATCAACCACTTTTTACTAAGGTCGAAAGATTTTTTTCACCCAATTTAAAGATGATTATTTCTGCCGACCATCAAGGCTAAAACAACCACTCTGTATTACTCGGCCTGTTTTACAAACCCACTTTCCCTAAATTTCTCAAATGCCATGGCGCAGGTGCGGTAGACCAAATGAGCAAATTTTGTGTATGGCATATAAATAAACAGCATCAATACAGAAACAAGATGCATGTAGTAGAAGAGATAAGCTAAAGGAGCAACCCCGATCAGTCTGCTTAACTCTGCTACCAAACCTGTAACACCAACTGCCATGATTTCAACAATAAGAAACCAATCATAAAAAGTAGCAGCGACATTATTCTCTTCTTGCATTTTCACTCTGTTTGCCCAGAGAATTCCAACTCCGACAATGAGTGCAATGGCACTGATGTTGGCAAGAATCTTAAATGGATCAGCAAGGGGAATAGGCCCATGAAGAACATGCTTTAACTCTTCACTGACAAAAAGGCTGACAAAATCTTTCCTGACAAATGAATATCCAGTAACCGCCAACAAACCAACAAAGGCAAGGAGAAGAGGTAGATGACCTTTAATCCTGTCGTAATTGGTTCCACAATCTTTAAAGCGTTTATGCTGAACAGTTTCAACTACTGCTGGGAATAAGAAGTTTTTTACAAACTGAAGGGCTGATGGTCGAAATTCTGGATTGGTATCGATTCCGGCAGCCATGTCTTTCCACATAGCCCTTGCACCTTTAAAAGCAGCAAAACCTGCAAAAGCAAAGGCTGGAAGAAAAATCATATCAATAAAAAAAACGTTCTTGGTCAGCCACGGCCAATCCCAGTGTCCGAAAAACTGCCCAAAGTCAACTGGCTGTCCGCTTTCCGGAAGATGCATGCCCCCTGACACAAACCACAGGACAAGAATAATAAGAGCCGGAAGTCCAATAAGAATTGGCAGGTTCTTACCATCACTGGCCAGTTTTGCCAACCCGCCTGGGAATCCATAATGGGTATACGCATAGGCACGTATAGCACCGAGCACATCACCTGGTTTCGCACCCCGTGGACAATAGGCTGTGCAATCTCCACATTGATGACAAAGCATCACATCCGGGTCAGCAACCAATTTATCTTTCAAACCCCACTGGGCCCAGATCATTTCTTTCCTAGGGAAAGGTTTTTGATCTGAAGACAATGGGCATACCACTGAACAGGTGGCACATTGATAGCATTTCTTTAATGTATCACCACCTGATTTCTTCAGGTATTTAATGAATTGCAGATCGGGGTTTACCTTCATTCCTTCCGCCATTATATCCTCCTCAATCATCCCTTTAAATTTCACATGCCGGTTGGCTCACGCCCCCGGCTTTAAATCTTTGGGAACTAACTCAAAAAACAGCTATCCCGGTAAATAAATCTGCCGGGATAGCTTAAATAACATCAATATTAAAAACCCTTAAATGGGTTTGGACCAAGTTCGATGATTTCCTCAACAAAATCGCTGATGACTTGACCGACCTTATCAAATTCGTTGATGGCAATGTCTTTGGCAGTAACCCTCTCAGGCTCCAGACCAAGTGTACTTAAGGTCTCACCAATGTTCTCCATTCGTTTAGTGGCAATCTCACTGCCTTTTACGAAGTGACATTGATAATCATCACCAAATTTACAGCCCAGGAGAAGAGCACCGTCCATACCTGATGACAAGGCATCCTTAATCCAGACCATATTCACTGAACCAAGGCAGCGAACAGGGATAAAACGAACCAAGGCGTTCATGGGAAGTCTGCGCATACCGGCCATATCGATGGCAGGATAGGCATCATTCTCACAGACAAAAACAACAACCCGTAACTTGTCTTCATCGTCATCAGGAACTTCTACTGCTTTGACCATGGAGCCAATCATATCGATATTGTAATTCTTGAATCCGATAATTCGCTCAGGACAAGCACCCATGCATGTTCCGCAACGACGGCATCGAGTTGGATTTGGCTTAGGAGTACCTTTTTCATCATCATCCAGAGCACCAAAAGGACATTCTTCAGTACAACGCTTACACTGGGTGCATCGTTGGAAGAAAAACTCAGGATAGGTGCCGTCACCGGAACGAGGATGAACTGCAACACCACGATCAGCAGACTCAATGGCCTGAATGGCTTTAAGCGCTGCACCTGTTGCATCATCAATGGTCTCTTCCATATTCATTGCTTTACGAACACCACCGCAGGTGTAAACACCTGTACGGCGAGTTTCGTATGGGAAACAGACAAAATGCGAATCAGCATACCCGTCAAAAAGCTCTAGATCCATAAAGGCTGGGCCTTGACGATATGCCAGGTTTACTGAGTCTTCATTCTTAGTGGTCGGAACCATACCAGCGGCAAGAACCACCATATCAACTTCAATAGCCAGATCTTCGTTAAGCAAAGTATCTTTGGCTGTTACAACGAGATTGCCGCCATTTTCCTTAACCTCAGTTACAGTTGCCTTGGTAAGGAAAATTCCGTCTTTATTTTGAGCACCCTTATAGAACATTTCCATGTTACCTGGGGTACGCATATGCTGGTAGAGAATGTAAGCTTTGCCTTCGGCATTATCATCAACTACATAATTAGCCTGTTTCAGGGCGACCATGCTGGTTACAGAGTTACAGTATGGGAAGTCCATATCATGCTCTTCACCACCAGGACTCTGAATAAAAGCAACATTTGCAGGAACGTTGCCTTCTTTTGCTAATTTCTCAAACTGGGCATTGGTCACAACATTGTTAATGGTGCCATGGCCAAGATGCTCATACTCTGAAACATCAGCAGGAGTCCAACCGGTTGCAAGAACAACACCACCGAAATCTTCAGCAGCAGGATCTTCGTCCATATATGGCTTCAGCCCATCATTAGGATCTTCCATCTCACCCTTGTCAATAAGATCTTGTTCATCAACACTGACTTTGGCAGGAGCATCCCATTCATTATTTGTTTTAGCTTCCTTGAAAGAAACCTTCAGCTCACCAGGAGCACCGGCAATTCTGGCCACCTCAGTGGCTTTCTTTACGGTGATACCGTCATGTCCTTCAACGGCCTCAACCATGCCCGCAATTGTTGGCTCTTCAAGGTCGGTCCAAGGTGCTGTGGTGGGGAATTGTTTCCGCCAGCCAAGAGCCTTACCACCCAAATTTTCTTCACGCTCAACCAGGGTTACATCGTAACCGGCATCAGCTGCTTCTTTAGCAGAAGTGAGGCCTGCTACACCACCACCCATAACCAGAATTTTTTTGGTTATGGTCTCAAGCTGATAGGGATCAGGCAATTCAGTCTTTTGTGCTTGAGTACAGGCCATCCGGACATAGTCTTCGGCGACCTCTTGGGTGAACTCTTTAATGGTATCCTCAGACTTATCGTCTGAGGGTTTTTCCATACACCAAACTGCTTGCTCGCGAATATTGCCACGAATGGTGATCTTATCATCGCCGAAATTAAATTCATCCTGGAATACTCGAGGAGAACAGGCGTTAATAACAACAGTATTTACTCCGTCATTATCAATATCATTCTGAATCATCTCGCGGCCGGCGGCAGAGCAGAAAGCTTCATGGCTTTTCGCCTCAATGCCGATTTCCCCGGCAGCGCTCATCAGGCCATCTACGTCGATGGCCTCTCCAATACCACATCCTGTGCAGATATATGCACCGTATTTCTTATCCATTGACCTACCTCCTCGACGCTTGAATGGCTTTCAGGGCTGCTGCAGTAGAACTCTGGGCGGAGGTTACAACATCGGCTGCCTTCTTGGCACAGCCTGCAGAAACCATTCCACCGTCGGCATCGGACACGATAAATCCGCTATCATCCGTTGCCAAACCAAGCGCCGCGGCCTGATCCTTAGCAGCCGGCTGCATCCCAGTCGCCAGGATGGCCATATCCACCTGCTGATTCACTTTATCGCCGGTTACAGCATTTTCGGCAACTACAGTTACACTTCCGTCATCTCCAGGAATAATTTCCGCAACTTTACCTTTAATGAACTCAGTATTTTCATCGTTCATCAACTTCTCACGGAATTTCTCATATTTTCCTGGGGTACGCAGGTCAATGTAGAAAACATAAATTTTAGCTTCGGGATACTGCGAACGGACATAGGTGATCTGCTTCATACTTGCCATACAGCAGATGTATGAGCAGTATTCAAGGTGATTTTCATCACGGGAACCTGCACATTGTACAAAAGCGAAGCTCTCAGGCTCTTTGTTATCACCGGGACGAAGGATCTTCCCTTCTGTCGGTCCATTTGGTGAAGCAAGTCGTTCCATCATCATATTGGTAATAATGGAATCACTGTCATTATATTTAAGATTATCCATCTGAGTTGGATCATATGGATTCCAGCCGGTAGCCCATACTACTGAACTTACGTCCAAAGTAAAAGTTTTGCCAGCCTCATCCAAATCGATGGCATCATATTTACAGGCTTCTTTACATTTACCACAGTCGGTACAAGCATCACTGTCCACAACATATTTCATGGGGAATGCCATGTCGTGAGCCTTATAAATCGCCTTGGTTTTGCTCATGCCAAAATCAAAGGCATTATCTCGTTCTTCAGGGCAAGCATCCACACAGGCATCACATGCTGTGCAGTTATTGTTTACACCTCTGGGCTTGCTCTCAAGTGTTACTTGATAATTTCCAGGGCTTCCACTCACTGATTGGACTGTAGTCATTGTATACATGCGGATTTTTCTATTGTTCTTAACCCGCTTGAAATTGATTTCCAGACCACAGGAAGGGGGGCAAAGTTTAGGGAAATACTGATTGAGCTGAGCTACGCGCCCACCCATGTAGGGATTTTGCTCGACCAGAAAGACGTCCTTTCCGACCTCAGCGGCTTCCAATGCAGCAGTTAATCCGCTGATACCGCCGCCCACGACAAGAACTCCACCCGCAACAGGGGCGCTACTTTCGTCCGTCATGTCTTTCCTCCATTTAACTAGGTTTGTACTGCGCCAATAAATAATGAACTTAAAAAAATAAAAAGGTTAAAAATGCCACCTGGCAATTTTAACTATATAAGCGAGTTATGCGTCCGTCTCGTGATTCTCACCCAAATAAACGGGCATTTATGCCCCGAAGGGGTGCAACATACGAAACCGACAATAATTATGTAGCTAACAAAAATCTAAAACTGCGTACTCTTTTGCATATATAGAAAAAAGGAAGGTAATTTTTTAGGTTCAACCAACCCGAGAAAAACTCTCATTTCCCCAGTCAACTCAACCCAACAAACTATTCTTCCACTGGATAGAAAAATCTCCAGGCACCGCCAATGACGGCGCCTGGAGATCGGAATCGCGAAATACTAGCTCATGCGAGCTATTAGATCCAAGGATCAGTCTCAACGATATTAATACACTCAACCTTCTCACACTTCCATTCCTGGGTCTTAGGATCGAAAGTAGAGTTAACGAAAGCTTTCCAGTTCTCGTCATCACAGGTTGGGAAGTCAGACCTGTAGTAGAAGCCTGGGTAGCGGCTTTCTTTACGGAACTCAATGTGACGGATATGAGCTTCAACACACCAGATACGATGGTAGTTTTCCCATGCTCTCATGAGTTCATGCAGGTCGCCGGCAGCCATCTTAGCAGCGTCTTCACGGAGAAGCTCGAGAAGATCAAGACAGATTCCCAGAAGCTTACCAGAGGTCATGTAGTATGTAGCAACACCACCACCGTACTCGTCGGTGGCTTTCATGAGTCGCATCATGAGACCTGCAGGTTTGCAGTAGTTGGGGTTAACGTTAGCAGCCGTAGAAGCGCCAACATGCTCATGATAAAGTTTAACTGGAGCATAAATCTCGTCAGCGAGTTCTTGAGGAGTCTGCATAAGCTCAGGGGTGAAATCTGCATTGTCACGACAGTACTTAACCATCATCTTGGCGCAGATACGACCCTCAGCATGAGAACCAGAGGAGAATTTATGACCGGAAGCACCAACACCGTCACCAGCTGTGAACAGACCGTCTACGGTGGTCATACGGTTATAGCCCCATTTGTATTTATGGGCACGAGTACCGTCAACATTTGGTACCCAATCCTCTTCAGGACCGGAAACCCAAATACCGCAACAACCGGAATGAGATCCAAGCATGTAAGGTTCGGTTGGCATAATCTCAGAACCGACTTTCTCAGGCTCTACGTTCATACCGGCCCAGAGACCAGCCTGGCCAACAGACATATCAAGGAAATCTTCCCAAGCTTCAGACTCAAGATGTTTCCAGAATTTTTTAACTTCTTTCTCGTCCATTCCAGATGCTCTCTTATCATCGATGAAAGCATTCAGAGCAACGTCGGTAGCCATATAAATTGGACCACGTCCCTCTTTCAGCTCGTTAATCATCAGATGATTACGAAGGCAGGTAGGAGTCACTGCAGAAGCGCCGTAAGGCATGAACTTCTCAAGCTCTTCTTTAACAGAATCGCTGTTTGCGTAGAACTCACCAAGGCCGTTCTGTACTTTTGCTTTGAACAGAAGGAACCACGCTCCAACAGGACCATAACCATCTTTAAAACGGGCAGGCGTGAAACGATTTTCCATCATGGTCAGAGTAGCACCAACCTGAGCACACATGGTGTAAGTAGAACCAGCATTCCATACTGGGTACCAAGCGCGACCTTTTCCTTCGCCAGTTGAACGTGGGCGGAAGATATTTACTGCACCACCGCAGGCAACCATGGCGGTTTTACACTTGATGACATGAACTTTGTTCTCACGGGTGGAGAAACCAACAGCACCGGCAATTGTGTTGTCTTTGTTTTTGTCAAGAAGCATTTTAACGATAAAAATACGCTCAAGGCAATTTTCTTCGCCCAGTGCGGTTTTAGCAGGCTCAGCAACGATACACTTGTAAGACTCACCATTGATCATGATCTGCCATTTACCGGTACGAACCGGAGTTCCGCCTTCACGAAGGGTCGGAGCAGGTTTGGCACCGTCAAGGTTGTTTCCGTCGGCATCTTTCTTCCAAATGGGCAGTCCCCACTCTTCGAAAAGTTTTACTGACTCATCAACGTGACGGCCCAGATCATAAATAAGGTCTTCACGGACAACACCCATCAGATCGTTACGAACCATTTTCACATAGTTCTCAATGGGATTCTCGCCGATATAAGTATTGATAGCAGAGAGGCCCTGTGCAACAGCACCGGAGCGCTCCATGGAAGCTTTGTCAACCAGAAGGACTTTCAGGCTCTCGTCGGACCATTTACGGATCTCGAAAGCGGTACCGCAAGCAGCCATACCACCGCCAACGATCAGCACATCGGTATCGTGCTCTACAATCTCTGGATCAACTACAGCAGCCAGTTCGCCAAGTGGCTTATTTGGTAATGCCATTTATAATCTCCTTTAATAAAAGATGTATTAAATTTAATAAAGCTGAAATCACTTCGCCTTATTTGGGGGTCGGCAGGTCACTCTCCAGGAGCAGACATTCGTCATCCAGGTTTGCACCTTTCTCGCCGAGATAAGCATTGGCAGCACCCTCAGCCGTTGTCCGGATTGGGAACTTAAAACGTTTCATGTTACCGTTACGGAATTTCACGGTCCACATAATGGAATCGGAGCTCCGCATCGGATGAACTTGACCGCCCATGGGTACAAAGTCCTCATAGCCTCGTACAAAGATAGCGCCCTGGGGGCAAATCTTTACACAGGAGTAACACTCCCAGCATGCATCAGGCTCTTGATTGTAAGCTTTCATCTCCTCAACATTCAAAACCATCAGGTCGTTGGGACAGATGTACATGCAGGCCGTTTTGTCGCCACCCTTGCAGCCGTCACACTTAGAAGGATCCACATAGCTTGGCATTCATTAACCTCCTCTACAATAATTGTTGTACTTTTACGATTCTGCGGAATGCAGAATCAACATTTTCCTAAAACCTTTTCAGTGAAGACACAGGTGTATTCACCTTTTTCTTCACATTGTTCATAGGCGATATTTCTTTTCCAAACTTCAAGCAATTCGCCTGTTTTTTGCACCCTTTGAGCAGAAAAATATGCCTACTGGGTAAAATGAGGACACACTCATTTTTTTATTAAAGCGACTGTATAATTTGCCGCCAAATAAAAGTCAAGAAAAAACGACCCATCCCCAACCGTTGTCAAATTAGGCATTGGTATTATATTTTCAACTTATTCTCAACAGAACTTTGGCGGGTAAAATCAATTTTCCCATACCACTTCTGAGTTCATATTTATTTTTAATGGTATGAAGGAATTAGTGGAAAAATAATCAAACAGGTTTTACCTAATATATGTAATATGCCTCAAGGTCGGATTTTGTTCTGGTGTTCTTAATGCCTTTGTCTCTTCTTCGTATTTATCATTAATGACAACTACCTCATTGACAACTACCTCCCATGATGATTACAGTCTGCCGCCGATGCCCTTTATGAAGTTTATTGTCAATCATTTTATAGGTAGATAGGTATGACCCAATCCAAATCCCCAGAGCAGATGCAAAATGCATTTAGCCCAGAGAACAATCCCAGTAATATCCAGCCGACCAAACTCAATGCAGACAGCAAACTCAAGTTTCGTTGTCATCCAGGAGTTTCATGCTTTACCGCCTGTTGCGGTAACATTAACATCATATTAACTCCGTATGACATTCTCCGAATTCGCAGAGAATTAAATCTCCCTGCAGATGAATTTCTACTTCGTTTCACAACCCCGGGGTATCTTGAGAAGACTGACCTGCCTGGGGTTAAAATCAACCTTGATGAAAACGGCCGCTGCCCATTTGTGACAGAAAAGGGTTGTACTATATATGAACATCGCCCTACAACTTGCCGTTATTATCCAGTGGGTATGTCCTATTTCCATGGGGCCGGTCAAGAAAACACAGAAGCGGAAGAATTTTATTTTCTAGTCAAGGAAGATCACTGCAAGGGCCATGAAGAAGATAATGAAATGACCATTGGTCAATGGCGGATTGACCAGGGTATTGATGAATCAGACGAGATGAATCGAGACTGGATGGAAATTATCATGCGCCGGAAATCCTTCGGTGTCCAGGCAACATTGAGTGAGCCAGCCAAAAAAATATTCTTCATGGCGAGTACTGACCTTGATAAATTCCGCAGTTTTATATTCGAGAGTTCCTTCCTCGACACTTATGAAATTGATCCTGAAACCCTTGAAAAGATAAAAACCGACGATATTGAACTCATGCACTTTTCAAACCGTTATCTTGCCTCATCCTTGTTTGGAACAAAAGGTATGCAAGTCAAAGATGAAAAAATCCAGGCCAAAATTAAAGAACAAAAAATAGACCAGAAAGAAGCTGAAAAACGGGCTGAAGAAACCTACAAAGAACTTGTCAAAGATAGGGACGAACTACAAAAGATTAAGGACCAGAATAAATAGTAATATTTCTTTCCCTACCTTATCCAATAGGGGTGTCCCTTGTGGGCACCCTTATTTAAAGACCAAACGAAAAAAAGCTCCCTTCCCCTCTTCACTCATTACTTCAATACTTCCACCGTGGATTTCAACAGTATTTTTCACAATTGACAGTCCTAGACCTGTGCCTCGATTCTTGGTAGAAAAAAACGGTTGAAAAAGTTGAGAGCGGACCTCGTCAGTCATTCCCGGACCAGTATCCTTAAACTCTACACAGAACTCCCCTTCTCTCTCTTCCGATTTAGAGCTTGAAACAATGAGTTCACCTCCCTCTTCCATAGCCTGCAAACTATTTATCATTATATTTAAAAAAGCCCTGTACAAAAGATCACGATCCGCCATAATTGGTTTTAGCTTATCATCAAGATGCAACTCCAACTTTATCTTGTTCTTCTCCAGCTCAGCCTCTAAAAACTGCGCAGCGGTGTTCATCAATTCATTAATTGAAACTTCTACTTTCCTGGGCACCTGAGGACGGGCAAAATCAAGAAACTCGCGGACAATCCCGTCCAGCCTACTGGTTTCCTGAATTATTATACCAGCCAAATGATCATTCCCCGGTGCAACAGATTCGATTCTTTTTCTCAATATCTCAGCTGTTGAGCGAACAATGCCCAAAGGATTCTTAATCTCATGCGAAACGGAAGCGACCATTTCACCTAAACTGGCCAGGCGCTCAGATTGGTGCAACCGCTCTTCAAGTTTCCGACGTTCCCTTGCACGCTCCTCAATAATGCGATCCGCTTTTGCCACAATAAATCGCAGGACTAAGAAAAGAGCAGTCATAATGCCCACCGAAATAAAGACTATCATGCCCTGAAGCTGGATAATATCCTCCAGTTCTTTGTCGAGATCCTGAGAGATTTCAATCACACCCATTATGACATCAGTATCTCTTCCTAAGGGCTTTTTTTGTCTAAACGGTATATAGGTCTCCAACTGACAGGTAATTGGTGAAGCACCGGGTAAAAGATACAAGAGGGAACCTTTGGCAAACAATACAGAATTACTTTCTCCCGACAAAGCCTTGAGATATTCCTGCCCACCTTCATCCCGTTGCCCCATACGCTCATTTTCAGTGCTATAAGAAATGACATTTTCCCTCGAGTCAAAAATAGTCACTGATTGGATATTCATGCCATGGGTGACGTTACGTACGATTGCATCTAATCTCTGAAATTGTTGGGGATTTCGAAGGGCAATTTCGCCATATCTTAAAACTGTAGGCAGAACAAATTGCTGAAAAACCTGGTGGTTCAAATTCTCAGCAAATACCCGAGCATAATCTTCCTGGCGTTGCAGTAAGACTTTTTTTGTATGGTTGGCAATAACACCTGAGAGGACCAATGCAAATAACAGGACCACAGCAAGCCCAGAAAAGGTAAAAAACTTGACAAGCCGGAAAGGTTTCAAATTGATTTTTGCAGCTTTATTATCGGTCATAAACTTAACTCACCAACAACGCCTGTGCTTCACTGAACTCCCGTGTCCTTGAGCTCGTCAACACACACTCCACATCGCTTACATTTGCTGGTATCACAGGGCACAGTGGTTCGTCCTTCCAATGCTTTACAATATTCTTGCCAGAGATAGCTTTTAGTAATTCCATGATCCAGAATTTCCCATGGGAACAACTCATTTTCCTTTCGTTCGCGCAGGGCATAGAGATCAGGATCGACATCTAACTGGCGAAAGAGTTGGCGCCAATTTTTTTCAGATTGCACATAAGACAAGAGGGCCATTCCAACTTTCCTGTCACCCCTGGCCAACACTGCTTGAAAAAAAGCATGATCAGGTGGGTCCATATTTATCTTCATATTGGCCTGACCAGCCAAACTTTTTTTTATGTACTTTATTTTTGCCTTTAAGTCTTTCACTGAAGCAAATGGTGCATATTGAAATGGTGTCCATGGTTTTGGCACAAAACAATTAATACTGAGTGTCAATGAAGACAGCCGTCCCTTCGGTCGGCCTACTGCAAGCATTATTTCCCTGACCTTGATAACAAGCTCAACTAATTCACTGAGGTCGGCCTCCTGCTCCGAGGGAAGCCCAATCATGAAATAAAGTTTCAGGTTAGCCACCTCAATGTCAAACAGAAATCGAGCAGCCTCAAGAATGTCTTTCTCTTTAAATCCTTTGTTTATGACCTTGCGTAGCCTCTCTGAACCACCGTCTGGAGCGAGGGCAACACTTTTAAGTCCACTTTCCGCCAATAGTTTCCGTAATCCAACCTTGGCCAAAGCATCCGCCCGCAGTGACGAAAAGGAAAGGCTACAACCATCGGCCATTAAATATTCCGAGATACCTTCGAGGTCTGATGGAATAGCCATTTCCATACCAAGCAAGCCTACTCGACTTTTGTCTTTGGGCCTATTCTTCAAGGCTTCAACGACTTTTTCTGCAGACCAAAGACGAGGTGGCCGATAAACAAAACCGGCTGCACAGAAACGACATCCCCTTGTACACCCGCGCCCCAATTCTGTAAGAAACATATCCGCAAACTCAGTTTCAGAACTAAAGATCTTTGAATGACCAGCTACTGACGGCTTTTCAAGATAGGCTTTCCTGATTCTTTCAGGCAATGTTCCAGGTCCAGTCATATGCTCAAGTGTTCCATCATCCTTATAGGACACATTATAATGACCTGGAATATAGCAGGAGCTAAATGTCTCGCCAGTTTTAAGGAGCAAATCTTGTCTTTCGTGCTCCATTGGTTTTTCTTTCAGATAGTCAAGAAAGGCGGGCAAAAGAGGTTCGGCATCTCCAATGATGAAAAGGTCAACAAAAGGAGACAATGGTTCAGGATTCATCAGGGTTGCAACTCCACCACCCACTACTAAGGGAAACCTCCCAGCCGCTACTTGATGGGGAAGTCTCTTCTCCGCCAGAGGTTCAATTGCCCCCATAAGCATCATTCGCAAAAGGTTCAAATAATCCTGTTCAAAACTAATTGAACAAAAAAGAAGAGGAAAATCACTTAATGGACGATGGGATTCAATGGAAAGGGGCCGATGTTTCTCTTCTGGTAGAAAAACGCGTTCACAAACAAAATCAGGGTGCTGATTGATAATGTCGTAAACTAATTGAAAGCCCAGGTTTGACATCCCCAGATGATAGGAGTTGGGAAAAAGAAGGGCCACAGGTATTCTACCCTTCCATTTTTTCCGCCAACCACCGCTTTCGGTTTGCCTAAGGTCCTGGTGGTTGGGAAGGTTTTTTTTTCGCATTTAATAAAGCGGGAACCGACCTATTGGTCAATTTCCCATACTTCAACTCTCGTTTTTTCGCAAAAAGGTCGGTTGATCCAACACATCTTCATCAAAAAAACTCTTGGGCAAAGACTGGATCCCACGTCCACGTGCGGGCAAAGAATAGCCTCGGTTAGGATCAGCTTCACCTTCTGAGGATTCTGAGTCTGCTCTTTCTTCAGGTTTCTGCATGATAGATGTAACATTTTTCTCAATTTCTTCTATCTCACCAGGAGAACGAATCCCCGCCGCAATCACTGTGACACGTAATGCATCTCCCAAGTCTTCGTCAAAAATCACTCCGAGAATAATATTGGCGTCATCGTGGATTTCTTCCTGAATGCGAGTGGTGACTTCAGCGACCTCAGCCATGGTTAATGTGTCTTCCCGGGATGAGATATTAACCAAAACACCACGTGCACCGTCAATGCTGATATCCTGAAGAAGCGGGCTGGCAATGGCCATATTTACCGATTCGGCAGCTCTATTTTCACCAGTGGCTTTTCCTGCTCCCATTAGTGCCGGGCCCATTTCACTCATGATTGCCTTCAAATCGGCAAAATCCGGATTGATGTAGCCAGGCAGGTTAATCATATCAGTGATACCTTTCACCGCCTGGACTAATACGTCATCCACCATTTTCATGCCATCCAGGAATCGCGCTCCTTTTCCAGAAAGAGAAAGAAGCCTGTCATTGGGAATGGTGATGATTGTATCAGCATGTTTTTTCAGCTCTTCCCAACCTTTGTCGGCATTTTTCATCCGCACTTTGCCTTCAAAACAAAAAGGTTTGGTAACAACGGCAACGGTAAGTGCCCCTGCCTCTTTACATACTCTTGCCACCACAGGCGCGGCACCCGTACCTGTTCCTCCCCCCATACCAGCGGTGATAAAAACCATATCGGTATCTCGGACAAGATTTCGAATTTCATCGGCATTCTCTTCAGCCGATTCCCTACCAAGTTCCGGGTTGGCGCCAGCACCAAGACCCTTGGCCGCATTGGCACCAAGTTGAATACGGATATCAGCCTTGGAATCATCAAGGTCCTGCATATCGGTATTGCCCGATATAAATTCAACTCCCTGGAGTTGTTCTGCGACCATGGTGTTCACGGCATTACCGCCACCACCACCGAGACCGAAAACTTTGATCCTTGCCCGCGAGGCACTCTCCACTAGCTTAAAAGTCATAACTACCCCCATCAATTCAAACGCAACTGTTCTTTGCTAAAAAAAACGATTACGCCATGTACCGCGTCTCCCCAATAAGGACCGGAACCAATATTCTCATTTCACCTAATAACAACCAACTCAAATCACCTTCCGAAACCAATCCCGCATACGACCAGAAATTCGTCCCAAAAACCTGTCATCCTTAGCTCGGAACTGACTTTGAGGCTCATTTTTCATACCATAAATGACCAATCCGACTCCTGTTGCACATTGAGGAGTACTGACAATATCAGTAATACCACCAACTCCCTGGGGATACCCAAGCCGGACTGGCAAATCAAAAATTTGTTCTGCCAACTCTGTCATATTCGCCAACAATGAAGTTCCACCGGTAATGACCAGACCGGCATTGATCATATCTTTACACCTGGACTCAGTGAGTTCGTGATTAATCAAAGTGAACATTTCTTCAACTCTTGGCTCAAGAATTTCACCCATTACTCGTCGGGACATCTTGCGAGGCTTCCTTCCCCCAACACTGGGCACTTCTACTGTTTGATCCTTATCAATCAAGGATGACAGTGAGCACCCGAATTCTTCCTTCAGCCTTTCTGCTTCTTTCAAGGGAGTACGAAGGCCTATTGACAGATCATTGGTCAGGTTGTGGCCTCCTAGTCCCAAAACAAAAGTATGTTTAATGGTACCGTCGGCAAAAATAGCTAAATCTGATGTACCTCCACCAATATCGAGGAGGCCGATTCCCAGTTCCATTTCCTCTTTAGTAAGAACCGCTCCTGCAGAGGCCAAAGGTTCAAGCACAACATCAGACACTTCAAGGCCGGCTACATTGCAACATTTCACGATATTCCGCACCGGAGTTATAGCCCCAACCACGATATGGACGTCAGCTTCGAGACGCACCCCCGTCATTCCCAGTGGATATTGAATGCCTTCCTGGGAGTCAACAATGAACTCCTGGGGCAACACGTGAATAATCTCTTGATCCGGGGGTATATTTACCGCTCGGGCTGCATCCACAACCCGATCTATATCAAGTTGGCGTATTTCCCTGTTGCGGGTGGGCACCAGGCCTCGACTGTTGAAACCTTTTATGTGGCTACCGGCAATTCCAACATATACCGACGAAATATGGCATCCCGCCATACGTTCTGCTTCATCGATGGCTTTTTTGATGGAATGAACGGTGGATTCAATATTTACCACCACTCCCTTGCGAAGCCCCACAGAAGGAGCAATACCAATACCGACTATATCAACTTCGTCCTTAGAATGGGCTTCACCAACCACCACGCATATCTTAGTGGTGCCAATATCAAGGCCGACTATTAACTCTCCTCTGTTCTTTTGTGCCATTACTTCTCCCGGGCATTTTTCATCATTCGCCCGTATATTTTCAGTCCAAAGTCAAAGGTTTATCGGTCTCGCTTTTTTCCCCTCCGGGTACGAATAGTAATGAGGGTAAAACAGCTAGACGAACATGTTCCACACCGTACGAGTTAATATACTATGCAACCCCTGAAACATTTTGACTTCTACATGTTCATCAATGGTTTGGAAACACTACAATTTCAGCCTCATAATCCTACGAAGAATAATTCATACATATTATCCTGAACCGCCCTTCTCCACCAGTACTTTATTGCCTAAATATTCTAATCTTATGGCTGTGGTTTGTTTAAATTCACCCTTCTTGTAGAGCCAGCCAAGGACCCTGGCCAATCTCTTGTATTTTTTACCCATATCTCCTTGTCCTAAAAAAATCGGAAAAGGCCGATCCGCAAGAAAAAGAATGAGTTTCTCATCGCCAGACAAATGCAATTGAGAAATATTCTGCCTTGGTAAATTTGTATTCCCCCTGCCAGCCCATCTTATCAATTGCAGTGCATCAACCAACCCGGCTCTATGTTCCTGCCCACCCGCAGCACCACCACTTATGCCTGTTATCACCGGGAAATCCAAGGCATCTCCTTTTTTTAAAGATGCAAAAATGGTTCCAGCTCCATCCACATAGCTTAGTCCTGCTTCATTCGAAATCAAAGCTGCCGGCCTTCTCTCCTTCAAAGAGATAAGCAGCCGGTTTGGGAAATCACGCAATACCCTGACAGATTTAATCCAAGGATGCGCTATTAATCTTTCTTCCACAGCGGTCTTATTCACTGCTAATAAATTGGAGTGAATATTAATACCACTGAGTTCAACTACTTCTGCTTTTTCAACCTTGTCTGTGCCGCTGATTTTAATGGAGGTTATCTGAAAAAAATCCGACCGTACCAAAAGGCTATGCAGGCCGAAACCAACCACCGCGAAAATGACGCCGGCCACTGCAACAGCTGTCACTACTGCTATGGCTTTCCGTTTCCAACTTACCGAGTCCGCTCTGGGGGGCGAGTATCTGCCGCCCCGATATTTGCCCACCGGCCCCCTTTTCATTGTTCACATCCCTTCTTATAACTGACCTCGCCTTTACCTGTCCCCCACCCGTTTTGTTCCCCAATTGTATTCCCCCACTAATGGTGCTTCCCATCCTTTTTCGCCCACACATCTACTTCAGGCTCCAGCATAATGCCGGAGTGGGACCACACCTTTTCCTGAACTAATTCCATCAGCGCCACAATATCACCTGCTGTGGCTCCACCAGCATTGACGATAAAATTTGCATGATGCTGTGAAACGACAGCACCTCCGACACGAAGACCTTTCAGCCCAGCATCCTCAATTAATCGACCCGCTGGAATATGAGACGGATTTTTAAAAAATGATCCTGCACTGGCCACTCCATGCGGTTGACCTGCCTTCCGTCTCTTTATTAAGTCCCGGGAATGTGATTTGATCTTCTCAATCTCTGCTTTACGAAAGCGAAAAACACCCGCTAAAATTATTGCATTTTCCTTTGATTGCCCCTCATTTGGTGCGAGCTCAACAAAGTCTTTTGTATCGGAATACCTTATCAATAATTTTCGATATGAAAATTGGCAATCCTGCCTTGGAATTGTTCGATTATTTCCATCAGAATCCATTACCAATATAGATTCTGTCACATTGCTCATGTCTCCTCCAAAAGCACCAGCGTTCATAAGTAATGCGCCGCCTATGCTCCCAGGTATTCCAGAGGCAAATTCCAGCCCGGCCAGGCTGTTTTCCAGGGTCCATTTCACCAGACCTGTCAGACTGCAGCCCGCATCAACCTGGACTACTACCTGGTCTTCATTCTGTTCCAATTTAGTTATTGATGAAAATGGTTTACCCAGAACAATAACAACGCCTGGATACCCCTCATCCGGCACCAAAATATTACTTCCCCTGCCAATTACCCGCCAAGGGATGTTATTTTCATTCAACCCTGCTACCAAGCTGGACAATTCATCAACTCCAGTTGGCATAATCAAAGCTTCTGCAGGCCCCCCTACTTTAAAAGTTGAAAAATAGGCTAAGGAGCAATTCCACAAAATGTCACCCTTCCAAAAATTTTCTAATTTCTCTGCATAGGAAGGTTTATATTCATCCTGGCCACTGGAAAATGTCTGACCCTTCTTCTGAAATTTCGCAGCAGACATATTCCCGAGCTCCCCTATTTCTCCCATGAATTACACCCTGTTGATTCCTCTATTTATTAATTTTCACCGGACATCAAATCTAAGAGTTTTTCCCCCGTTTGCCATATACTCCCTGCACCAAGGGTTAAAATCACATCACCAGTTTTTATTTCCGATATCACTTCTTTTGGTAGGTCGGATATTTGCTCAACAAATTGAACATGACGCTGACCGTGCTTTTTAATTCCTTCTACCAAGTCTATCCCCGTAACATTGGGAATCGGCTCTTCACTTGCTGCATAAATTTCAGTTAAATAAAGTAAGTCAGCGCCGTGAAATGCTGTGCAGAATTCACGAAATAATGCTTGAGTTCTGCTGTATCGATGGGGTTGAAAGAGAACAATGAGACGCCGATCTGGCCAGGCTTCTCTCAAAGCTGAGATGGTTGCCTTTACTTCTGTGGGATGATGGCCATAGTCATCAACCACCGTCACATTATTTAATTCACCCTTAATCTGCACACGCCTCTGAACACCAGTGAATGTCTGCAAGGCATCGGCAATAACTGTAAAAGAAACTTCCAATTCCAGACCAACAGTGATGGCAGCAAGGGTATTTAAAACCCAATGTTGTCCTGGCATATTCAAGCTGACTGTTCCTAAAAGATCCTCACCGGCAAAAACTTCAAACTGTGTTTTAAATCCCTGGATAGATACATTTCTGGCCTGAATATCTGCTTGGTGGGAAAGACCATAGGTGGTGACCCGTTTGCTGAACTCCGGCAATAAATCGGTTATATGAGGATCATCCAGACAGAGAATTACTGTTCCGTAAAAGGGAATTTTCTCCATGAAAGCCAAGTAGGCGTCTTTTATATCTTCGATGCCGTCGTAGTAATCGAGATGTTCTCGGTCGATATTGGTGACCACTTCTAAAACAGGAGATAATTGCAAAAATGAACCGTCGGATTCATCTGCTTCGGCAACCAAAAAATCTCCTTCACCCAACTTGGCGTTACTACCCAGACTATTTACTTTGCCACCGATCACCACAGTTGGATCCAATCCCGCTTGAGCCAGAATCCACCCAACTAAAGATGTAGTGGAAGTTTTTCCATGGCTTCCTGCTATGGCCACACCGAATTTCTTCAATCGCATGAGCTCGGCGAGCATGGTAGCCCTTGGGATGACCGGAATGTGCATCGCCCTGGCAGCCTGAACTTCTGGATTATTTTCCTGTATTGCACTGGAGACCACGACTACATCAGCATCCTGCACCAGATCAGCATCATGGCCTTTACTTATTTTACCACCGAGGCTGGCCAATCGCCTTGTGATGTCGGTTTCTGCAAGGTCAGAACCCGAGATGGAATATCCTAAATTCATCAGGACCTCGGCAATACCACTCATACCGATTCCGCCAATTCCGACAAAATGTATTTTCTTGGTTTTTTTATACACTCTCTTTTTTTATACCCTTATAGATAGCCCTATACTGCCATTACAGATTCGCTTCTCACCAAACATGAAGCCCATTGCTACTTGCACCTGCCGGTTGGCCGCCACGTCGTTCACCATATACCGCCAAACATTCATCAATTATCATCTCCGTTGCCTGTGGAAAAGCAACCCGCCCCATTCTGTCTGCCATTCTCTGCCGCTCTGCTGGATCACCCAAAAGTCTTCCAATTTCTTCCCCAAGTTTTTGCTCGTTAAGATCTTCTTCTCTAAACGATTGAGCACCTCCAGCTTCAACGATGTAGCTGGCATTTTTTTCTTGATGATTGTCTGCTGCATAGGGATAAGGAATAAGCAAAGCAGGTATCTGAAGTACCGATAATTCTGCCAAAGTTGTTGCTCCTGCACGGGAAACGGCTAAATCTGCACCTTCGTAGACAGAAACCATATCATCAAAAAAGGCCGCCACCCTCGCTTGGATGCCGGCCCTTTTGTAAATCTGGTTTATTTCTTCTTCGTCCCGCAGGCCTGTTTGATGAACAACCTTGAAATCCTCTGGAAGGTTCTCAACTTCATTAACCAATGTGCCTGCCACCAGGCTGTTCACCTTATGAGCCCCTTGACTACCGCCTAGTACCAGCAGAGTTGTCTGCTTCTTCACCTTGGTATCCATTTTGCCAAGAAGCTCTCCGCGGACAGGATTACCAGTGAGAACGGATTTTCCAACCGGGAAATAAGTCTCACTACCAGGAATGGAAATAAATATTTTATTGGCAAGTTTCCCCAGAAGTCTGTTTGCCATTCCTGGTATGGAATTCTGTTCATGAATACAGGTTGGTATACTAAGAAGTTTTGCTGCCAACACCACCGGGCCGGTGACATACCCTCCGACTCCAAAAACCAGATCCGGTTTAAACCCATGGATAATCCGCAGTGCCTTTCCAATACTCAATGGCATTTGCAATAGAGTGGAAAGTCTTCCAATTATGCTTTTGCCTTTCAAAGCACCAGACTTCAATGTGATGGTGGAAAATTGACGATTTTGCAAGGCTCTTGCATCAACAACTCGTTCTGTTCCTACAAAAAGTACCTGACCTTCCGGAAACCGTGACAGAAATTTTTCAGCCACAGCTATCCCTGGAAAAAGATGCCCACCAGTTCCACCTCCGGTGACTAGGACTTTTGTAATTGTTTTTTGCCTTTTCACTCAACCGTTTTCCTGTTGCTCACCATTCATGCGACAAATTTAAATTTCTCAACCTAATGCATTCGCTGCCGTGGCTCGAAAAATTCTGTTTGTATCCTTTTCATGGTTATCTGAAAGCATTGTGGGCAATAACCATGTGAAAGGGTTTTATAATGTGAAATAAATTGCTCCACCCATCCATTTGCACTTTTTGTCTTATGACATACACAACAAATTGTCCTCATCCTCATTTTCAACTCCCCCGAATTGCTTCCCCGTATTTCACAGGGAAATATATTGATTTATTTTCCCCTACTTCTTAGGCGTCTTTAAAAATATTTCCCCCATTCCCCCCTTTGTTACGACGCCCTAATTTATCAACTGCCTTCCTAAATTCTTCCCCTCTTTCTGCGTATCCCCCAAACATGTCAAAACTTGCACAGGCCGGGGACAGAAGGACCACATCTCCCGGTTTGGCAAGTTCTGCGGCCATTAAAACAGCATCTGCCATGCTCTCTGCGCCATAATGCAGAGTTACCTGCGATAATGCCTCCGCCATTTCTTCTTTCGTTTCACCTATCAGCACACAGGCTCGCACTTTTTGCTCAGCTGCATGTGCCAATGCTTCATAGCCGCCTTCCTTCCCTCGCCCCCCGGCAATCAGGATGACAGGCTTCTCAAAAGACTCCAAGGCTGACACTGCCGCACCGACATTGGTCGCTTTTGAGTCATCGAAAAATTCCACCCCATTCATGGCACCCACTAAATCCAGACGATGAGGCAATGATGTGAATTGCTCTAAACCTTTTCGAACCCCTTCTTTGGAACACCCTAACAACCTGGCTGCAAGAATAGCTGCCATGGCATTATGCCTATTGGGTTCTTCACTTAAATTTGTTGCCGACAAGTCATATTGTTCCTGCGGAATGGAATCCCCAGGTGACGATAACACCTGGTTCCCTTTTAAAGATGTGCCTGGATGATCACCAATAGTCTTGCCAAAGTAGAAACAGTTAGCCGCCATATTCCGTTCCCCCCTTAATTGGTTTTGCTTTATCTCAGGGTCATCCAAATTCATAATTGCGAAACAGCGGTTATCTTGATTTCGAAAAATTGACCATTTTGACTCTACATACTCTTCATAAGAACTATATCGGTCCAGGTGGTCCGGGGTAATATTCAGCAATACCGCCACATCAGGCTTAAACATCCCAGCGGTATCTAATTGAAAACTACTGACTTCGAGAACAACAACATCATCTTCCTGATTCCCATTGACATACTCAGCCAAAGGAATACCGATATTTCCTCCAACAAAAACTTTCTTCCCAGCTGCTTTGAACATGTCACCGATCAATGCTGTCACGGTGCTTTTTCCATTTGTTCCTGTGATGCCAATACTTGGTGTTTTTAAAAATAGACAAGCCAAACCAAATTCACCAATAATCGGCACTCCTGCTCGCCTTCCTGCTTCTAAGCAAGGTATATCCAAAGGCACTCCTGGGCTCACCACAATGAAATCTGCTGTGGTAAAGAGTTGTTCTCGATTACAACCTGCCTCAATTTCCACTCCCAGTGCCTGTAATTCCGTAACAACATCATTATCCAAAGAAGAGAGAGGACTACTTTCTGACACGGTAACTTTTACCTCACGGGAGTTGAGAAGATGTGCTGCTGCAATGCCAGACTTACCAAACCCAACCACTACGGCTTGTTTGCCTGCTCGAATGGAACTTAAGCTCAAGGGGGCTTGGTCACTCATTTCGCCACCGTCCCTATGCTCAAAATTTCCAAGATCAATTGCTACTTCTCCCACTCTTATTCGCCTCTATCTTCCTGTGATACCTAAATTCTTATCTCAATTTCAAAGTTGCCAAGGCAGTCAACCCCAAAGCAATGGACACTATCCAGAACCGCACCACTACTTTCGGCTCCGCCCAACCAATCTCTTCAAAATGGTGATGAAAAGGAGCCATTAGAAAAATTCGTTTGCCGCCGGAAATCTTGAAATATCCCACCTGTAAAATCACAGATAATGCCTCCACCACAAACACCCCACCAACAATTGCCAAAAGAATTTCTTGTTTTATAATAATGGCAACCATTCCCAACGCCGCCCCCAAAGACAAAGAGCCAACATCCCCCATAAAAACCTGGGCTGGATAGGCGTTGAACCACAGAAAACCTATACTCGCTCCCACCAAGGCACCACAAAACACAGCAAGTTCACCGGCCCCGGGGACAAACGCAATTTGCAGATATGAGGATAAAACCGTGTGACCGGCTAGATATGAAAAAACCAAATACACAGAACTTGTGACCACCGTCGGCCCAGCAGCCAGACCATCGAGTCCATCGGTCAGATTCACCGCATTGGATGCTCCAACAATGACAAAGAGGGCAAAGAGGATATACCAAACACCCAGATCTGGACGTATATTCTTGAAAAATGGAAAGGTTAAATGACCATCAAATTCTGGAAACCCATAGAGGATCAATCCCGCTGCAACTGCTCCAAGACATTGCAAAAACAATTTCCCGCGTGAACTTAATCCTGCACTGCTCTTTTTAGAAATTTTCCGGTAATCATCGTAGGCCCCAATAGCCCCAAACCATAGGGTAACTCCTAATACTAACCATACTAACTTGCTGCTTAAATCAACCCAGAGCAAGGTCGCGCCGGTTAGAGCGAGCAAGATAAGTAATCCCCCCATTGTGGGAACACCTTGCTTTGATAAATGGGATTCTGGTCCATCAGAGCGTACAACCTGACCAATCTGTTTTTTTTGTAGATATCGAATAAATATCGGACCAACAATAAGAAGAACGGCAAATGCTGTAAGAGTAGCTCCGATGCATCTAAAGGTGATGTACCTGAATACGTTGAAACCACCGAACAGGGAATGGAGTGGATATAAAAAATGATACAGCATTTAATCCATCTCCCTCTTTATTGTTGTATTATCCTTCATTATGCGCGGCCCCAACCGGATCTGCCAGACCTTGAACCACTGACTCCATGCCCATTGCCCTTGAACCTTTGACAAGTATCCAATCACCTTCAGCAATGCCCCCAAGGACAAACAATTTTTTTATCACATCTATGGCAGCCTGATTGTTCTCAAGCACCTTGGCCTTATGTTTTTCAAAACCAGCTTCCCTTGCTCCTTCAATTGTCTTTTGAGCAAAATCCCCTACTGCATACAGTGCATCACAATTTTTTTTCACCGCTTCCTCGCCTAGGTTTCGATGGGCAGAAACACTTTCACGGCCCAACTCCAACATGTCTCCGAGTATGGCAATTTTTCTCTTCTCCCCGGCAAGATCTCTTAATACTGCAAGCGCTGCAGCCATTGATCCAGGATTGGCATTATATGTATCATTAATGATTTTAATTCCATCCAAGGTTTGCAATATTTCCAACCTCCCAGCTGCAGGAGCGACTTCACCTATTCCATCTGCAATTGAATCTACATCCAAACCTGCAGCCATAGCCATTGCCGCTGCAGCTAGACTGTTCTGTACATTATGCACGCCAGGATAATGACTAGAAATCCTCCTCTTTTCGCCCCCTACATGAAGGGTAAAGGCCATGCCCTGCTCTCCCAAACTTCGAATGTGGGTAGCCCTGACCTCTGCTTTCGATGCAAGACCAAAAGTGATTTTTTTATTTTTTAAAGGAGCAGCCAGATCACATACTTTAGGATCGTCCAAATTCACAATAAGTACAGCCAAATCACTTAAGCCATCAAACAGTTCTCCTTTGGCCCGGGCCACACCATCAAGATCTCCCAATCCCTCAAGATGTGCTTTCTGTACATTGGTAATGCAGGCGATGTCAGGATCAGCAATTTCTGTTAGACGAGCTATTTCGCCGGGTTGGTTCATACCCATTTCCATAACTGCCATATCATGGGAAGTATTCACAGGCAGAAGTGACAGTGGCAAACCGATCAGGTTATTCCAGTTTCCTGTTGTTTTTATGACCTGATAACGTCGATTAATAATGGCTGCCACCATATCTTTAACCGTTGTTTTTCCAGAACTTCCTGTTATTGCCAGTACCTGAAGGGAGGGCAAAGAAAGTCGTCGAAAAGCAGCCATATCTCCAAGGGCCTGCAAGGTATCTTCCACAAGAATAACGGGCATACGTGGCATTGGTTGAAAGTCACGACTGACCACCAATGCTGCCGCTCCACACTTACGTGCTTCTTCAAGAAAGTTGTGTCCATCAAAGCGCTCACCCTTTAAGGCAACAAAGATATCACCATCTTTAATACTTCGGGTGTCAGTGCACACATCTCCCAAATCCGGCTCATGGTATCCACCGAGAAGATGGCCTCCTGTTGCTACTAAAAGCGAGGCAACATCCCATCTAGGAATTAAACGCGTTTTCATGAGGTCTGACGGGGAAGACTCTTTCATTTTTGGATAATTACTCCACGGGACCTGCCTACATGGTCCCAAGCCAGCTTCTGATAAACTCACCATTGAATAATCCGGTTCTGCTTTACCGCCTCTAATCGATCGTCAAAAAAACAACGGCCATTTTGAGATATTTGATAATCCTCATGACCCTTACCACTTATTAAAACAACGTCTTTTGGTCCGGCATTCTGAGTTGCACACTGAATGGCCTCTCGCCTTGACTCAATCACGTCAAAACCACGGCGACTCTCTTTTGCAAATATCCATTCCGCTCTGTGGCGACTGAGAAGAGTAGCCAATACTCCCCGTTCAATTTGATTCAAAATTGTCCCGGGATTCTCTGATCGTGGATTATCCGAAGTGAGCAAAACCACATCAGCCAACCTCCCAGCGACCTTTCCCATTATCGGCCGCTTACCAATATCACGGTCTCCCCCGCACCCAAAAACGACTACCAGGCGTCCCACGGTGATTTCTCTTAACGTCAATAAAACATTTTCCAAAGCATCCGGAGTATGGGCATAATCAACAAATATTTTCTTCCCAAATGGATTGCTTACTTGCTCTAAACGACCTGGAACACTATCTACCGACGCCAGTCCTTTTGCCGCTTTTTTAGGATCAAGTCCCAGGGCGACTCCAACACCAATCGCTCCCATAATGTTATGAACATTAAATGAGCCAACCAATTTAGATTGAATAGTCCATGGGCCACTGGGCGTATCTATTTTTGCTGATAATCCATGGGCCGTGATCCTATGCCTTTTTATAACAATGGCTTGCTGATCAACTCCACAATCAAGAAGCTTCTTTGAAAATGATCTACGCTTTGTATTTCTATTCAAATCACGGATAAGGCGACTTCCCCAATCTTCATTGGTCGGCGTGTTCAGTCCTGTGAGCACAACTGCTGTTCCTTTATCCTTAAGATGTTCCGTGAATAGTAGTTTTTTATGGTCAAAGTACTCTTCCATAGTTGCATGAAAATCAAGATGATCCCGGCTCAAGTTGGTGAACAGTGCCACATCAAATTCCAGGCCACTAATTCTCTTCTGACTTAATGCGTGGGAAGAGACTTCCATAACAGTATGGGTAACCCCCTTGTCGGCCATTCTCCGCAATAGACTTTGCATGGCTACCGGTTCTGGAGTGGTAAGCGGTGCATCTTCGTGAACACCGCCATACCGATAATTAACTGTGCCGATTACTCCTACTTTGTTTCCAACACTTGCCAACATTGATTCCAAAAGATAACTCGTTGTGGTCTTGCCATTTGTGCCGGTGATTCCAATCAAAGTCATATTTTCAGCAGGGTGATCATAAAACGCTGCTGAAATCTGCCCCAAAGCTTGTCTACAGTCGGCAACTATAAGCCAGCTGACACCCTGCTTTTTTACTGCCCTTGTTAAAAATGAGTCAGGAAATCGCCCCTCCTCAATAACCAATGCTGAACATCCTCGATCAATGGCATCTTCCACATAGGTATGTCCATCAAGATTTTGGCCCGGCAAGGCGACAAATAAGGTTCTGTTGTGCGCGTTTTGAGAGTTAAAGACAACCTCATCAATCGCCTTGCCTGGGACCACTCCCACCCCCCGATGGGCTACGTTTCGAAAGAGAGTCTGCAGTGTTTTTGCAGTTGTTTCCCTCTTGTTTTCGGTTCTTTTGTCGGCCTTTGCCATGTTTCTCTTCCGCCGACCTCAATACCTATTCATCCATTTGCAATTCAAGGAGACAATCGTTCCCTTTCAAGGAGCTACCAGCAGAGGGATATTGTCTAACCACTCGGCCGGCACCGGTAATCCTAATTGCTAAATCGCAATCGCCCATTTTTTGCAGGGCCTTACGCAAGCTCATGCCTCTTACATCAGGCATCTTATTCTCCCCCCGGAGAATTACCGGTACCGCCGAGCCTTTTTCTTGCTTCTTATCCTCTTGCCAGGAAGCGAAAATTTCTTTTTCTAGCTTCTTAATTTCCTTTAAACTTGGCCTCCTGCTCTTTTCTCGATGCCATTTTAGAAATGGTTTTACTGCTGAGAACATTTCTCTTCTTGCAATAGATTCCATATTGAGATCAACAATTGCTCCATCCAAGACTACCAGCATGGTGATCTCTGGGTTATATACAGGTGCTACACCAAGCAAAATTCCTTGGTATTTTTTTTCATCAACCAAATCTCGCTTTTCTCCACCCTGTGAAAGCAGAACATTTTCTGCTGGACCTCTCTTTTCTTGCAGCTCAACTAAGGACTCAAAAAACACTGATCCACCAGGCCCTTTTCCGGCGATTTCAGCAAAATAATCCAGAATTCCATTGTGGTGCGCAGCAGGAAATGACTGGATATTTGAAATTCCTTCTTTGTACCGTGAAGACTCATACAATGAACTGTCTGACCAAAGTGAACTAACAAGGTGTGGACGCAAATCCTGTTGGCCACTTATTAGACCCGAAAAGGCAGTGAGCAGGTGGATAGCTGTTGTCTTGCCTTCTCTTTTGAACAAGGAAAAATCCGTCGCTGAATCGTTTGTATCCTTTAGAGAGCTTTCATCACTTGGTAAATCAATTGTACTTTTTTTATCTGTACTGAGCTTTAACTCCAATTCCTCCAAAACGTATTGACTCACCTGCGGGTCAGGAAGCTCTGTGATTTCATGGGAGGCATACATTCCTGGCTGCACAAAGCTCCAAGCCATGTCACCATAAGGCGTCAGGGAGCGCATTTCTTTTGTTTGTTGTGGCAGCAACACTTTTGCGACAACACCACTGCTTTCGTCTGAATTTGCAGCATAGCCTGGCACACCTGCCTGAGTTGCCGCCCCCAAGCGAAAGATTCGCCGCATTTCCCCTGGGTCAATACCCATGGTTAGTATCCTATTTTCCAACAAATCCACGTCATACTCCCAAAATCGATTGGGATTAAATGAGGGCAGATTCGCTAAGGCTAGAATCTCTCCTGTTTGTGGATTCATAAGCAAACCCATGGCCTGATCGGCCAACGTGTCCTGCATTATTGCTTTCAGTTTTTTCTCAAATAACTTTTGGCTCCGTATATCTATACTCAGGACTAAACTACCTGGATTGTTTTGAGATATTGACTCTTCCCATGCCACATTCTCAACTCCAGCACCCACTGGAGTTTCCCCACGTAAAACCGAATCATATTGTGATTCCAGCCCTGATAATCCCTGTTCATTTTGTTGAAATCCGATCACATGAGCCCCACTGTGTTTTTGGGGATAATACCGAACAAAATCATCAACCAACCGGATACCATCATAGCCCATACCCTGTACTTGTCTGGCTATTTCAGGGGTTATACTGCTGGCCAACCAAACAAACCCCCTTGTGGACCTAAACTCTCTCCGTAATGCGTCTTCCTCCCAATTTAAAACTGGCGCCAACCTTTTTGCAGCTAAATCAGGATCATCCAACGCGAGTGGTCTTGCAAACATTGAAACAAGGCGAAAACTTACTGCCAATGGTTCAAAATTCCGGTCAAAAATACTTCCTCTAACGGGTGGTACATTTATTTCACCTTGGCGCTCGGTTATTGAACCGTATTGCAATTCTGATTCACACCCGGTAGGTCCAATACGCGAAACCAAAACCAAGCCTATCAGGACTAAAATCGCTATAGCGAGCCAGATAACTGTTTTTGATTTTCTGACCCGAGCCTGACCACCCATGGATCAGTCCTACAGTTTTATGACCTGATCTCCGTCAGGAGAAGTAAGCCCGTTTTTTTTAACAGCCTGTTCAATACGCTGCCGACTCGCAAGTCCGTCACGTTTGACTAGTAATTCCTGCCCTTTTGACTCTAGTTGCCGATAATTTGCCTGTTGCAATGACAATTCTGCTTGGTCTTTTTTCAGCATGAGCCCCAGTGCAAAGCAACTCGTTAGAACCAAAGCCAATCCGGCTGCAACCCCCCAAACCAAAGCCTGTTTTACACTGCCCCCTTCAGCAGTATCTCGATACATACGAGAGGTGACCCGTTGTCTGTTCAGCATTACAGGTGAATATCGACGCGCATAATCGTAGTACACTTTACCCCCTTGCTTCTGCGACTCGCAGCCTTGCACTGCGAGATCTCACATTTTCTTGAATTTCATCTTCTGTCGGCCGTATGGGTTTTTTAGTTAATACCTGAAGACGTGAATCTTTTTGAAAACAGCGCTTTACAAGTCTATCTTCCAAAGAGTGGAAGGAGATCACACAAAACCGCCCACCTTTTTTCAGCAGCCCAGGTCCTTCTGCCAGAATTTTCTGAAGGTTGTCCAGCTCTCCATTTACTGCTATGCGTAGTGCTTGAAAAACCTTTGTCGCCACGTGGATCTTGCGAGGGTGAAAACGCTTTGGAATTGCGGTTGATACAATTTTCACGAATTGATCCGTTGTTTCTATACTTTCCTTACGGCGTTCCTCAACAACCAAACTTGCAATTCTACGAGCCTGTCGCTCATCACCGTAATAAAAAAAGATATCAGCCAGTTCCTCTTGACTTGATTTGTTAAGTAGGTCAGCTGCGGTTTTTTCTTTTCGTTGATCCATGCGCATGTCCAATGGTTCAGTTCCCTGAAAACTAAAACCACGCCCCCCCGCATCCAGCTGCAAAGAGGACAATCCAAGATCCAACAAGATCCCATCAACGGCAGTTATCTTCATTTCGGCCAGAGTTTCCTTGAGCGCCGCAAAATTGCCATGGACGGTTTGGACCCGTTTGCCAAAAGGTTCCAACCTTTCTCTGGCCAGGGCCATGGCCGATGCATCCCATTCAAAAGCGATTAGTTGACCGGTTGGCTTGCAACGCTCAAGGATTCTGGCACTGTGTCCCCCCAGACCCAGATTACCGTCCACATAGGTGCCGCCATCTACTGGCGCTAATTGCTCTAGCACCTCTGCAACCATTACCGGTTTATGCATCGTCCCTCGCGCGGGTAACCTCCCAAAAAACTAGAACAGACCTAAGTCCAACAAGGTCTCTTCAAATTGTTCAAAATCATCAGGACCAGGCCGACCGACTTTCTCCCATATTGCCTTGTCCCAAATCTCAAAATACGTGAGCATGCCGTTAAACACTATTTCCTTACCAATACCGCCATCAGAACGAAGTTTGGCAGGAATGAGCACACGTCCCTGTTTGTCCAGGCTGCACTGTTCAGCTCCGGACATCCAACGGATTAATTTCGTCATGCGGGGATTTTTTCTGTCTGTGGTCCGCAGGGTCATTTCTATCTCTTCCCACTGGGACAAGGGATAGGCGCGGAGGCAATCATTCCAGGAAATAATCATAAGACGTTCGTCATATTGCCGGCGCAATACATCCCTGAAACGGCTGGCAATACTCAACCTTCCCTTATCATCTAGGACATGATCCGAACGACCTCGAAAATGATTAACCGGCCCTCGAGGGCCTCCCTCTACCATAAAAAAACCTCTTTTGGCTTTTACCCCACTTTACCCCACACCTTTATATAGAAATCCTATGGCAAGAGTGTCAAGGAAAAAAAATATTCTCTTATCTTTTTGATTTCACAAGATATTTACAAAGAACCACAATATATAGGCAGCCCAACCACCACCTACACCATATCTGGTATATGTGGACAAATCTCACTACCACTTCTGAAGCAAAAAAAAAATATTTTGTGAAATCAATGATATATAGGCACCAAAAAACCTGCCGTTTAAAGTGGTGGGGGAAAATGGGATAGATTTCTTTTACACCTTAATAATCAGCAAAATTTATTCGCCAAACAGGTCCTTGCTTTACAAATTGTAACCCCTGAGGTAAAAAAGCATCCTCACCAACTGTCCATTACAATATTGCAAAATGGTATTCTGTTTTTCGCCATTTTTTGCTGAATTAAATTCATGAGGAAACGACCATGCGAAAACTTACTAACATATTGTTTTTTTTGGTATTTCTAGCTGTTTGCATCCACCTTCCTGCTCTGGCCAAAAATCATCAAACGGATTCTAAACTCACCAGCCAGACTCAAAAATACAGTTACAGTTATGGAATCGAAGTTGCTTCTCGAATGAAAAACCTCAAAACTGACTTTGACCTTGAAAGCCTTTACCAAGGGATTAATGACTTCTATACCGGCACAGATTTAGTTATTTCAATCGAAGAAGCAGTTAAAATCAGGAATGAATTCAACCGAAAACGAAATGAGGAAATGAGGAAGAACCTCGAGGAGCTTTCCAAAAGAAACCTCATTGAAAGTATGAAATTTCTGAGAGACAACAAAAAGGAAAAGGGAGTAATAGAGACCGAAACTGGACTACAGTACTTGGTTTTGAAAAAAGGAAACGGCCCACGGCCAAATCTTTCCGACAATGTCCAACTTCACTATATTGGCACCTTGCTCAATGGCACCGAATTCGACAACTCTAAAGCAAGGGGAAAGCCTCTACTTTTTCCGATGAAAGGAAGGAAAAATATTATTGAAGGCTGGACTGAAGGGGTTCAAAAAATGCGAGTTGGTAGCAAATACAAATTCTTCATACCTCCCAGTTTAGCCTATGGTGGCAGACAGGCTGGGCCGATAATTACACCAAACTCACTCCTCATTTTTGAAGTTGAGATGCTTGCCATTGAAGAAAAAAAACGCAAAAAAGAAGTATTAACTCATTGAGTTCCTTCTTTTTGAATCAACCATTGAATTATTTTACGCCTTTGATTCATAAAAGCGTTATTACCTTCTGTGAGTTCCAGAAAAGCCCGATAATTCCTTGTTGCGCCTTCAATTCGCCCTAGTATTTCAAAAGAATATCCCTTGTTGAGATAAATCTCCGGCATACCAGGTCCATGCCGCTGGGCTTCATAAAGTAATTGCAAGGCGAGATGATGTTTCTCCTGTTGCTGGGCCACAATTGCACGTTGAACCCATATATGGCCTTGTCGCCTCTGCAAGCTGATTCAAACCCAAGTGTGCCGTTCCCAACCAAAACCAGGTTTCCCAGTCTTCTGGATTGAACTCGACTAAAGACGCAACTTGAACAATGGCTTCTTCAAAGTCTCCTCGGGCAATCATTTTTTTAACATACAAAAAAGGATCCGGAGGATCCTGTTCTACAGGAGCAGCCATTGACTGAGCTGCAGGAGGTGAAGTTGCAGAAGACTGCTCAATCAACGGTGGATCTTCCACATGGTTTGAGCCCTGGTCCAGAGTAGATGGCTCCATCGCCTCATTTGCAACAACTAACACTGCAGACTCAGCATATACTGGTTGCTGAATATCGCCCGGAGCCTCATCTTCCTGAACACCGGTTTTTTCTTCAATTGGAGAACCTGACGAAGAGACATCTATTGACAGATGGTCTTTTTGATATTCAGTACCTGTGGATATATGCTCATTTTCCGAAACCACAACTGGCATAGTCTGTGTGGTGTTAACAGTAGTAATAAATTCCTGTGCTCCCTCTTTATCACCAGCAACCAGCGTGTCCGAGGTGCTTTTAACGACAGGCTCCCCTTGGACCACGGCTTCATTTATGACCTGCTCCCCGGCCACATGATCCATACCACCTGTACTCCCACTCTCCTCAAGGGGCCTCGGCTCAGGTTGTGGTTGAGCTATGAACACAGGCGAATCTTGTTGAAAACCCTGCAAATACATGAAAAGTCCGCCACTCAAAACCACTAATACAAACAATCCGGCAGCAAGAAACAGCCATGTTCTTTTCCAAGATCTTTTCTGTGAATAATCTTCAAAGGAAGGAATTATTCCGGAATCGGGCATCCCATTATCGCCACTGACACTACTTGTGGTGCCATTTTCATCTTCTTTCTTTTTTTCCTGCAGGCGATTCAGCGCCTCTTCCACAATACTCATATCTTCACTTCCCAGCTGATCTATTTGAACTCCCTGGCGGCCCGCATCACAATTCGCGATCCAATGCGCCTTTGCCCAGAGGCAAAGGCAGCCAACACAGCACGATCACATATTTGATTAATCCTTCTTGGCACTCCTTTACTTAATCGGTGCAGAACAAATAAAGCGCGAGAGTTAAAAAACAGGGGCTCCCTTTTGCTTGGTTTCCTCGCAGTTTGCAAGCGGTGCCGCACGTAACTCCGGGTTTCTCGAAAGTTGAATGGCTTCAGGTGATAACGAACACTGATTCTTTGTGCCAGTGGACGCATTTCCTTTGTGGCCAGGGTTCGATCAAGCTCTGGCTGACCAACCAGGAGAAGGTACATGAGCTTTTCCTTCTCTGTGTCTAAATTTGAAAGAAGACGCAAACCCTCCAGTAACTCAGGTGTCAGGCGATGAGCTTCATCAACTAATACTGCTGCTTTTTTGCCCTCTTCCCCCATTTTCAGAAGCGCATCATAAATAGCCCGGTGCATTTGCCCGTCAGACATCCCGTCCAAGGCCTCGCCGGTAAGATCGTAATGAATAGAGTTAAGAAGGTCGGTAAGGCTTTGCTGGGGATTAAAAATATAGGCCGTCTTGATACCTACGGGCGCACCGCGAAGAAGTTGCCGACACAAGAGAGTTTTGCCCAATCCCACCTCACCGGTCAAGAGGGTAAAGCCACCACTTGCCAAGGCAAACTGCAAATGCTTCAAGGCTTTCAGGTGATGGCTGCCGGGAAAGAAAAAATCCGTATCCGGGGTCAAACTAAAAGGCGGTTCGGCAAATCCCAATTCATCGTAGCAGGAATTTAAATCCATACATTGCCTGAAGAAATTAAATTTTTTGGTTTAGAGCAGTAGACAGAAGGCGGTCTTCGGTCAACAAGGACTAGCATGCTCTGGTTAATCTTCGATAATTCGGGGTGCGAGGAAGACAACGAGCTCTCTTTTTACTTTAGAATTGTAAGTACCCTTAAATAATGTACCTACCAAAAACAAATCACCTAAAAACGGCACCTTTCTTTCGGTATCAGACAACTCATCCTGAATCAAACCACCAAGTACTGCCATTTCCCCATTCCGACAGCGGATTAATGTGGAAGATTGTTTCACATCAAGCACCGGCGCTGTTGATCCCAATGGTGATTCAACCTTATCAACCAGACGAGTAATAATGGGAACAACGTTGAGAATAACCCAATCATCTTCCGATATCTGAGGTGTGATGGAAAGGACCACTCCCACGGTTACTGTATTACGTGTTTCCGTAACAGTTCGATCTCCAGTGTCTTCATCTTCCTCTGACTCAAGGATAAAAAACGATTGCTCAGTACCTACCTTTATCATGGCTGGCTGATTATTGAGAGTCCTGATCCGGGGCTGAGAAACAACTTTAACTTGGCCTTGCTCTTTCAGGGCATTTAAGACTGCATCCAAATCGTCACCACTGTATGCAATATTCAGAGTGGCCGTTTTGGCACTTGTGCCACCCACAGGATTAGATACGGAGGCAGAAGCGGATAAAATTGCATTGCCCAAATCAACTCGGGACCAATCAATCCCAAGGCTCGAGTCATCGGTCAAAGTCACCTCAACAATTTTCACTTCGATTTCAACTTGCCGGTGTAACGCTGCTCCCACCGCATTTATGTACGACTCGATGGTAACAATATTCCTGTGCCTGTCGGTAATTTGAATAGTGCCTGACAGTTTATTAATAACCAACAAACCCTCGTCTGACATGAGTGATTCCAGTTGGTCACCAAATTCTTCCCAAAAAGAAATCTCGTCCTCTTCGCCCAAATGAATGGAACCAGCAGATTCACCACTGCTGCTTGATGTGCCGGATGAAACCGTTGCCTGACTCGATCCTTTACCAGAACGCTTAAGACGAATGTAGTCTATTGAAAATGTCCTGGTCTCCATTAAATGAACCCGAATGAGTCCTTCATCTTCTTCCCAGTAGCAGCCATGGATATCAAGAATCGCCTCCATGGCATTTTTTAACGGTAGATCACGAAAATTCACATTCACGGCACCTACAACGTCGGGATCCACTATAATGTTAAGCTGATACGTTTTGGCAAACAAAGCCAAGGCATCGGGCAGGGTCATATTATCAGCCCGAAACCTATATAGAGGGCCGACATCCTTTTCATCGGGCAGAGGAGGTTCGTCCTGCTCCAATGCCAGAGAAAGTCGATCGGTTAAATCAAGTGTATATGCAAGAGTTTTTTCTTTATCAACTGAATCAGTGGCACGACCAGCCTGGTTTTTTTTGCATGTATGTGGAAACTTCTTCTTTGCAGTGACTTTTTGCCCCGGCGTTTCTGGCGAAACAGTTGGTTCGGTAACTGTCATACAGCCGGACAATAGCCCCACCAAAAAAAGACACAAACACAGATTGGTTATGATGCGCTTATTGTTTTTCACCGCCTTTTACTTCCCCCTTATTTAACATCTTGAAAAACAAGCACTTCTTCACCCTTAGGCCCCATCAGCCTGACAGCATCAACTCCAATTGCGATTACTGTATACTCTTCAAGAGGATCTCCCTCGCCCACTATACTATAGCCGTCAATCGAGGCAAACCGTCTTTCACCATCAACCACAATTGCCTGCAATGCAAAGCGTTCCTGCAAGGCCCCGGTTCCTTTTCTATCAAGCCCTTTTATAACTGAGCCCGTTCTGGTACGAGTTTTCTTGGGAGACAAAAAAGCACTGGTCCGAATAGGCAAAGATGGTTTATCTTCCCGAAGTTCTATTTCAAGAATTCTATCCGGCAAGGGAAGAGTATTAACAGCAGGCAAACGATGAGCAGGTATCATGCTGGTCCCGAATTTTATTACAACCCAAAAGACCAGGCAAGCACCTGCAATTGTTGTATATGGCAAATAAGCTTTCATATATTCCAGAAAATCACCATCTTCTCACCTTTAAAAGACAGGTGAAGCTCCGATGGATGGTCTGCTGTTTTCCCAGGTTTATCTTCCAATTCAAATGATTCAAGGTAAAAAAAGCCATCACTTTCATAAGTGGAGACTAAAATTTCGCGTAACATGCCAATCTGATCTTCTGAAAAACCAGCCTCAAGATCAACGGGTTCTCTCTGTAAAGAAGCATCAGCCTTCAGGTCTATTTTCTTGAGCGCTTCTTCATACACCACTATATCTGTACGCAATCGCTGTAATTCTTGTTCAAGATTTACAACCTTTTGCAGATCATTGTTCATACGGTTTAGTCTGGCTGTTCCATACCAGAACAGTAACAGTGAACAAAACAGCACAATTGCTGCCATAGATTGAAGCTGCCATGTCTTTCTTTCAAAAATCGACATAAATACTCTCGGTGATCAGAAATCTTCTCTCAATAACTCCACTATAAATTCAGGTTCCCCAACATTCCGTACAGTGGGCCCATGAGCGCGATAATAAAAAATATAAATATGGCACCAGCCACGCCCAAAATGAGCGGCTCCAAAGTTTTGCCAATAATGTCCACCAAGGCTTTTACCCTGGCAAAATAAATGGTGGCCAACTTGTCCATCTGATCTTCCAGATTACCGGTTTGTTCGCCAATCCCAACCATGCGACAGGCCATCAGTTCAATGACCTCGGTCTCTTTAAAACTATCATACAGAGATGTTCCACCTCGAATACTCTCTGTAATATCCTGTACTTTTGACATAAGGAAAGTATTTGACAATGCTCCTGCCGTGGTTTTCAAGGCATTGGCGATAAGGACACCGGCCCTGATCATCAACGAAAGATACTGAAAATAAAAGGCGGTCTGGGATCCCCTGATAATGGTTCCGGCAATGGGCATATGCCATAAAATCCGATCGGTAATGAGCCTGAATTTTTTAAATCCCCTCCCCACGGTCAAACCAATGGGAATACTGACACCAATCAGAATTATTGCCAGCCAATTGGCTGTTAAAAAATTACTTATAGAAATCAACAATTTCGTTGCAGGAGGAAGCGCCACCCCCATACCCTGAAATAATTCTATAAGTTGCGGTAGAACAAAAGCAATCCAAAACACCATGGCACCGATGATGGCAAACAAGGTGAAACATGGATAGATCATGGCCCTTTTTGTGGCAGATTTGATCTCCTCAATTCGCTCAATATGTATACCTGCGTCACTCATCATACGGTCTAATGTTCCACTTTCTTCACCAATTTGGGCCATATGGATGACTATTTCCGGGAAAATTCCAGTCTGTTTTAAAGCCACAGAAAAATGCTGCCCCTCATTGAGCTGACTCTGAATAAGCTGCAAGGCCTTTTTAAAAGCAGGTACTTTTGTGGTATCAGCCATATCGGTCAATGCGGCATGAATAGAAATACCGCCCCCCAGATACAGGGCCATATTATTGCAGAATTCGGCAATCTCAAGGGGCTTAACCTTTGCCGAAGTGTGTTTAGCCATCCACCCAAAAATATCGGGCAGGGTGATGACATGGCTCAGCCATTCCTGGCGAGTTGCCAGAAAGCGGTCAAGGGATTCCAGGCTGTCGAACTGACCGCTCCCCTTCTTAAGCTCACCTGTGTGTGAAACCGCCTGAAAGATGTAAAATGGCATATTCTAACCAGCGCCCCGAAAACTCAATCCAAAACAAAGCTTAATTATTACTCAATCTGCCAATATCCGCATGGTGGATTCTTTATTATTTTACAACCCGCATAAACTCGGCAATATCCGTCCTGCCACCTTCAATAAGAGCCAATGCTGATTGACGCAGGTTGGTCATTCCCTTTTCCATGCCCATATTAGCAATCTCATGAGGAGATCCACCTTCGGCTATGAGGACCTTTATTTCATCATCAACCTCTAAGACCTCCCCCACAACCATCCGACCTATATACCCAGTTCCCCGACAGCGTTCACAGCCGACCCTTGAGAATTGTTTCTCCCCCTGTAAATCAAAAAATTTCTTGTCCTCGAGAGTCAAATCGACCTCTTCTTTACAGAATGGGCATAATTTTCTGATTAAGCGTTGGGCAATAACCCCGGAAAGAGTAGATGATAGCATAAAATCTCCCAACCCTAAATCCCGCAATCTTGCCACCGCGCCTGGTGCATCATTAGTATGCAGGGTGGAAAAGACAAGATGGCCGGTTAGTGCTGCACGGCTTGCCAAAATAGCCGTTTCCTCATCGCGGATCTCACCGATAAGAATAACATCGGGGTCCTGCCGCAGAAAACTCTTAATTGCCGAAGCAAACGTCACACCTGCCTTGACATTGACCGCCACTTGATGAACCAGGGACATTTGATATTCTATGGGATCCTCGATGGTCATTACATTTTTTTCCATGGAATTGACCTTACGAAGAACACTATATAGTGTGGTTGATTTACCTGAGCCTGTGGGTCCCGTGGCCAAAATCATGCCATAGGGCGCACTTGTCAATCTGGTGACCTGGTCCACCTGATCCTGACTGAAACCCAAGTCTTCCACGGGTATCATACCGCTCCCACCGACCAACACACGAATTACCAAGTTTTCTCCGTGGGGTGTCGGAATGGTGGAAACACGCAGGTCATAGTTTTCCCCAAGAAACTCAAACGACGTTCGACCATCCTGAGGACGATTCTGGTCTGCAATATCCATGTCGGAAATAACTTTGAATGAGGCAACCAAACGAGAATGGCATACCTGGGGCAAGGTATAAGTAAGTTGCAAAACACCATCGATACGATACGAAACCAAGGTAGCAAAACTAGTTGGGCTGATATGTATATCAGAAGACCCGTTTTCAATCGCTGTTGAAAGGAGAAGCTCGGAAAGTTGTTCAGCGGAAAAATTTCGATCAGCTTGGGCATCCATGCCGATCTGCTCGACTTCCGCCTGAATGGGATGGTCAGCAAGGTAATAAAGCTGTTCTATTTTCCGGCGCAGCTCCCCTTCCGGTGCAACTGAAAGAGATAGAGGGAATCGAGAAAACCGCTCCATATTGGAAAGCATCCTGGAATCAAAAGGATCCCCAACTGCCACCACAAGCTCTCCTTCCACAAAGTCAAATGGAAGGATATTTGACTTCTGGGCAAAATTGAAGGGGATCTGGCCCAAGATTTTTTTATCAGGGGTTGCTCCTTTTAAATCAGTAAAGGGGAAGCCTGCCTGGTTTGCCAAGACACTAGCGACCTCACTATCAGTCACAAAACCAATGCGCAGAAGAGTTTCACCCAACCGTTCACCGGTGGTTTTCTGCACCTTCAAGGCATAGACAATCATTTCCTCAGTAATGATGCCGGCTTCTTTTAAAAGCGTTCCTATAGGTTTTCCCATACTCGACTACCGCACCAATTTATATATCCCCGGCCATGGCAACGAGAGAAGATGAAAAAGTTGCCACACCATCATCACCATGGGTATTAGGTGTAAAAATCAAGTTACTGTTGGACAAGGTTGTCTTCTTGCTGAGTTCCTTGACAAATTGAACTGAAAGCTTCTTTGTCTCTTCATAATCCCCTTTGATGAGAGCCGATATTTCGACCTCAAATCCTTCATTTCCGCCGGAAGCTTGCTCATCTGGAGGTGGTGCAAATTTCGATCGACTAAAGGCGCCGCCGGAACCACCATCTTCTTCACCAGAGCCAATAGGTTTAGGTTTGATGGCCAATTTCTTGATCACAATCCCAGGGGGTGTCTCATTACTGATCCAAGCCAAAAAATGGTCTACCCGTAGCTCACTCTTCTCTCGCTCCGAAAGATCAATTATTGTTTGTAATGTATCCAGGGTTTTTGGATCAGGGATGCGCGGAGAAAGAGCACCCATTCCTTGCGAAATGTTGGTTATACGGCTTTGAAATTCATCCTTCATTGAAACAGCCTTATACAATCGATATCCACCTAGTGAAGCCAGCATTACACTGCAACAAAAAATTAAAATTGCCACCGGCAGTGCAAATTTATAGGCCTTTATACGATGTTGATAGGCGGAATCGAGAAAATTCAATGATGACGACACGAAAGGTAAGCCAAAAACTTCCGGATAAAACAAAGGCCTAAGACAAGGTTCATCTGCAGGCTGCTGCGTTGTATATAACGCTGCCAGTTTGTCCTCCAACTCTTGCGACGAATCTATAGCATCAGGCGGAGCCAAATCATCAAGGGTTGGCATGTCTGGCTGGCTGGGAGCTGACTCCAGTTCCAGCGGTTGTTCTTCAAGCACCGGAGTATCTGGCTGTATTTCTTCCTGAATTTCTTTCGGCTCGTCACCTGCCGGTCTTGGAAAAGATGGATGGAGAGAACCGAGCTTGAGCCGTAAGAAAACATCCATCCGGGCATGTCTGGCGGACATTTCCATGGCGCGCTCACCGGCATCCAGCATATTCTGGTAGGGATTATCTTTAATAGAATCCCTATATAATGCAATGTCCGGATCCACCTGATCCACTCGCCTGGCCAGGACGCTGCCCTTTTCAACAAGTATACTGAGAAAAGACTCACCACCAGCCCAAAAGACAATAACCGGTTCATCAGTTGCCTGGGCAACCAGAGCGGCAATGGAATTTTCCAGGGTGACCAGCAAACCGGCAGGCTGTTCTTCTATATTAAGGTCTTCGCAGGATTGGGTGAAATCGGATTCAGGAATGGCCACCATGTCGGTCTGCATGCGTTTTTCAATCTTAGACACAACATGGCACCGCACCCGATAGGGCTCAGTAAAAACGGACTCGCCGTCTACAAAACGGCGGGCCGCCATCTGCAGCATGCTTTCTTTTGGAGCAGCCAGTTCCGAGCGTTCGATATAACAGAGTTTTGATAAAAATGAGAAGCGCCGGTCTTTACCGGGCAATTGGGACAATTCATTAACACTGCATGTCCCTTCTGTGATGATGGAATTGCCTTTCAGACAGGCATAGCGGGCAACCGGCTCAGTCTGCTCTTGATCGCCGGAGCTTGGATCAATGGAAACAAGGAGTGTTTCCCCCAGTGAAAAATCCAGTTTTGCCATAAATTTAAAGTGCAGTTATTACTGAATTTACCTGACGTTAAAAACCAATTTGAAACTTAACTGTGTCAATAAAACATACTTTCACATAAAGCACACGCTTTTTTAGGGAAATACAGGGAGTTAGCATTATAAATAAAAATAAGCATGCTGCCTTTAAATTTGACAGCATGCTTATTTATTGTTGACCAAAAACTATTTACAGCAGGATGTAAACCTGTCCAATATTAGCACTGGCTGGGACATAGTTTTCGCTGGCCACAACTGAACCAGTATTACGATCGCCATCATCTAATTTGAGGTCAATTTCAAGAGCCACTTCCCAAGGCAGGTTGTCAAGTCGGAACCAATGGTTGGTAGGAGTAGCAGGACCAGGAGGATTCACCCAGTAAAGCCAAATCTGATCGCCAAAAGCATGGGCCAAATAATCGGTAGTGCCATTATATGAACCTGAAATGAACCCAGCCAGCTGCAAATCTTCGTACAACATGAATGCCTCGGCAGGATTATTTATCTGTCCATTTCTATTGCCTTCATTCCCATCACCATCAGGAATACCTGCCATATTTTCATCACCAGGCAATTGACCATACCGATCATAAAAGCCCATGGTCGCTGCCCGTAATCCGTCAATAGTACTAATAATATTTTTCACTCTCGCCTGCTGAACCAAAGCCTGTCCTTTCAATACACCGCCCAAGAGCAGACCGATAATGACCAGAACAATGGCGATCTCGACAAGAGTAAAACCTCTCTCATCTTTCTGTTTCAGGTACTTCATACAACCCCCTTTCTCCATCCCCCACGGAGATATACCGAATTAAATGAAAAGTACAAATCTCTATCCATTCATTTTGATCACATTTATATTAAGAACACATTACATTTACGAATCAAACACAGGGGTCTTTTGTCATTTTTAGTGTTATTTCAGCAAATTACGGTTGAAATAAAACTATCCGATTTCCTTCCAAACCGTTAATTCCGTGTAAATTTCATCAAAATATCTAAACAATTTACAGAGTTACATCTTTCATTATAATTCTTTTCTAAGTATCGGTCAATTGTTCATTTCTATAATCTGTCGTGGTTTCAAACAGATAACCGTGTGTCTTTTTATTTCTGCAATGCTATACTACAATACCAATCGGTATCTTGAACAAAAAACTGAAGGAAAGAACCTTAACTCGTTCTTCCTGCAGCCTTCAAACAGTGGAAGTATTGATGGGCTTGAAACTTCTTATAATACTCGGGACTCTCTTTATCGGCATTGGCTATTATCTTCTCATGCCTCCCCCGGATGCACAATATGGTGAAGTATTGCAAAGAGTCGTGTGGGGGTTGGGATTTGTTTTTGCTGGTGGAGCCACCTTGACCCTGTGGTTGTATAAGAGATAGAAAGGTGAAAGTTCAAAACAAAAAGTGTAAAGTGTTGAGATGGGTTATGACTTTACTTTCAAGAGGTCCTTCATGTTCAAGCACCAAAAAAAATCACTCTACCTAATGAATAAAAACGCTGGCTTTTCTTTAGTTGAAATAGCTGTCGTTCTGGTGATTGTCGGCCTTGTCCTCACTGCTGGTACGGCTTTTTGGAGAACAAGCCTAAAGGCCAACAAATGGAACAGTGCTAAAAAAGATTTGACAACAATCATTCAAGCACTAAAAACTTTCGCCGCCACACAAGGTAGTCTTCCTTGTCCTGACTCAGTTAACGCAGATGGTGTTGCAGATGCATGTGCCAGCTGCACTCCCCCATGTGGACTTCCTTTTACCACTTTGGCTCTGCCTTTTACCGGCTCAACATTACCAGGTTTCGATCAATGGAACCATGCCCAGCTCCAGTATGAACCACAAATTCTTTTAACAACCACCAACCAACTTACCTTTTGCGGTACTTTGTATGGAATAATGGTCAATCAAGCTACCGGCCCTGCAACCATTCTGCCATGCGTTACAGATGTGACAGATGCTGGCGATAATGGACAAATAAATGCCGCAGGATTAGGCTATACTGTTGCAGCAGTGGTAATTAATGACGGAGACATACTCGGCTTGTCAGGAAAAAACAGTAACGCAGATGGCGAGTACGAGATGGCGCGCAATCCATATCAGGGAGCAGCTTATAATGACCTGGTTGGAGAACTCACCTTAAACGATTTATACGCAACAACATGTAATGCAAACAATACACAGATCCTGTTACAGGGTGTAGTTGCAAATGGAGCTACTGATGGTCCGGTGGGACTTGATGATGGTATTGCCGCTTACATAGGAATGACAGGTGTGGGAGGACCTTGTGTGCCAGTACCCGAAGGAGGAACGCTACCCATTTTCATTGGTCAGACTATCAATGTTTTCTTTGACAACAACCCTGATTGCACCATATCCGGAGACAATGAAATTATTGGCCTGTCTTTTTTTGATGGCACTGTGGATGTGCACCCATTCTGTCCGACCTGTGATAGCAGTGGTGGAGTTTTTGATTTGATTGACTGTGATCTCTGTGCTGCAACCCCAAATGGAATTATAGAAATTGATGCAAATCCAGATCCTGTCGCGGGAGCATTGCCAGTTCTTAACAATATTTGAATGAATACGAAGGGATCCTTTTCCTTTCTCTCCTTCTAAAATCAAACAGCCAAATCTCAAAAGGGGACGGATTTATTTTTTTCATGTACTCAAGAGCCTCTTGCTGTTTCCGTATTTATGAACACAATTTTCCGCTTTCTTGGAAACTGATGAAATCTTGAGAATTTCGAGTGTGACACCAAGATGCTATCTTCTTGAAATCAAACAAATAACTTGAAAAATTAATTCCCGGCCCAGTTCTTGCAAGTTTTCATAATTATTATGAAAACAAATTGCGCTTTATTAAAGATAAGCTAGGATATTAACAGGCAATTTTCTCTTCCTCACCTTTGTTTTTTTACCGGAGGCAACATGAATCGTTGCGGATATGATAGACGCTGTGACAATGACCGACGACAAACGTATGATGTAAATTATTTCGAAAACGGCGGATGCGAACGTCGCAAACGCCAAGATCGTCGGATGACTGGAGAAACGCGCGATGGCTGGCAACGGATAAATGAGTTCAGCAGTATTGCTGTTGGCAATTGCCCATCCGAACAAAAACCAATAAAGAATACCGAGGGCATACCAACCTGGGTAATTAGCTGAATTGTTCTTTGTTCATAGTAAATACTGAACTTTTACTATTGTAAGCGCTTCCAGAGTAGAATTGGAGGCGCTTTTTTGCACGTCAGCCCAAACTCCCCACACCTTCCCCTTTTAAGTTACCCTGACATCCTCCCCTATCACCTTGACATTATGGAAAAAACAGTACATATTGTACTAAAATTCTTACACATTTTCCCATAGGCATTGCCATGCAAAACACATGCAGACCGGTAATAGCTGTTTCATTATTCCTCCCATACATAAAGTTATGGATTCTATTTTCTGGAGCCCATGGTTAAGCGCGACGACACATCAGCCACAGAAAAACTTCTGGAAATGATTCGGGAGGAGCAGAAAGGCGTGGACTCGTCCAATCCCCCTGAATCAGACCCTGTGGAAGTAGCGAATCTGCCATTAACCATGGAAAAGGACATCACTCCTGAACAAAAAGAAGAAAAAAAAGACACCATTCAGGGTTCACCCGAAACTATCCTAAGACAAACAACACCATCAGACAAAAAGCCTGAACAGCCCCGAACTCTATCATCAGTGTCACCCCCATTGGCATTTCTACCAACAGGGGAGAAAGATGGTATTGGAATAGATATCCGTCCCGATGGCATCGCCTTGGTCAGAGTGGTTGCCACCAAGTCTCGCTTTGTGCCTCAAAGCAGTCAATTTATTTCTTTTGACTTGGAGAAGCCGTTACTTGAAACCGGCATGGTTACTACCCTGATTGAATCTGACTGGTTTGCCTCTTTTCTGAAAAAAAGCTTATCTGACTTCTGCGGCACAGCAAAAAAGACGAAAATCTGGTGTGCTCTGCCCCGTGAAGCTGTTGAAAGCCATAATGTCATAATCCCAAAAGTACCGGACAAGGAACTAGTCAACACCGTATTTTGGTCTGCGAAGAAAGAAGTCTCCTTCGACCGTAATGCAATTATTCTGGATTTTGAGCCGGTGAAAGAAATCAGCTCTGATGCAGGCTCAAAACTCCTCTGTCTTATTTTTCTTGCTACCAAGCGAGAAGTCGAGGGTCTCCAAAAACTATTCAATAAAATCGGCTTCCCATTAGCAGGCCTCGCATCACCCGCCACAGCTTTTGGCAATGAAATCCACCAGGGGAACATACAGGTAAAGGATGAAAGCTTTGCGCATCTCTCTCTTGGTGAAGAGAAGTCCTTTATTGAACTCTATTTCCGAAACCAGCTCATTTTCTCCCGGGATATAAAAACAGGCGTTGGCAGCCTTGTCGATTCAATAATTGGAGCTGCCGAAACCCAAGAAATTGTCATTGAAGAACAGACCATTCGCCAATGGTTACTCGGCACCCCAAAGGAGCAGGATACTGCAGGCAGAAATGACTTTTTCAGTACTGAAAAAGATGTGTTTTCCACAGAATTACCAGCCGCCCTGAGACTGGCAAGGCAGACGGAAAGGACATTTGATTACTGCAAAAACAATTTCAGCCTGCCTCGTTCCACAATGGTATACCTCTCTGGTCTCAAAGAGAACGGCGCGGGTCTGGCCGATTACATGACAAGTGAAACAGGGATTGAATGCTCCCTCTATCTCCCTGAAACAGCACCGTCTTTCGGTAGTTCCCATTTGTTAACCGCCTATGGCATGGCACTCTCCAACGAAAAAACGTCCCAAAATTTTCTTCATACCTATGAAGAAAAAGAGCGGCAAAAAAATATTTTCCATACCAATAAAATCATCGCCGCGGCCTGTATTGTCCTACTCCTCTGTTGCTCTGCATTCTATTTCACCCAGAGCCATCAGATTGCTGCAAAAAAAGAGACCCTTGCCACCCTTGATAAAGAAATCAAAAACTATTCACGGAATATGTCCGTCACCTCCAGTCCAGAGCAGTTGCACGCAAAGTTGAAGCAACTGAAAACAACATCTGCTAATACTCTTCTTTTAGCAGAACGGTATTTTCCGATGGCTTTAATCCAGGAACTCACTGGCAATCTACCGACAGAGTTAAAACTCATCCAGCTTGACCTGCTCCCGGGAAAAGATGATTTAGAGAGTAAGAAGAAAGGCATCTCCTCGGTCATACTGTCGGGGATAGTCACGGGACAAGAAGAACAAAGAGAATTCCTCTTGACTAAATATCTTCGTAAATTATCTGACAGCTCTTTTTTTAGTACCTCCAAGGTCACCAAGAGAGGGAAATTCAGCTATAGAGAAGATAATGTTCTCGGCTTCACTATCTCTGCCGAAATCGAACCAAGTGCTATTAATCTGCTTAAAAGAGAGCAATAATTTCATGAACCGCGGATCATCATTGCCCATAGAGAAACAAAACCTAATGGTGTTGGGTATCTGTCTTCTACCGGTGGTGCTTTTCCTGCTCATATCCCTCATTCCAGCCATTACAGAAAACCTGGCGTTGAATAAAAAGATTCCGCAGGAAAAGACCCATCTCAAAGAGATCAAAAAAAATACGGAAACAGGCAGACAAATAAATCAATTTCTGGCAGGGCTGCAAGACCACCCATTAACCGGCAGGCAAAATATCCAGCCCTTACACTCGGACCAGCCGGAAAAGGTATTGACCGATCTCAAGCACAGTGCCAAATCGGCAGGAACTGCTGTTGTAAACATTCGACCACTTTTTGAAGAAACGGAAAAAAAATCAGGCGAACTTCATGTTTCAGCGATATTTGTCGGTGATTTTCGAAATCTCTATACAATGATGATGAACATTTTGCAGCTTGAATACATGAACAGGATTATTGCGATGAAATTTGATTCGGAAAATAAAGATATACGACTGGAATTAACCATTGCGGTGAATATCATCTGATTTCCAATCCGGCCCATATTTGAATAATGGTGCGACAAATAAGCTTCAATAGTCATGGATGGATGGTTTTAATGAATAAAACGAGTACCCAGAAAAGAGAAAAAATTCTCATCATTCTTGCATCACTCGCTGTTCTTTATCTGGTGATCGACTTTCTTGTTCTTCCATCCCGTAACGACCAACAACTCAACACATCACAACCAGCGATACCATCTGCTGGGCCTGCTGATGTTTCCGGCCAACTGATGGCACTTACCACCTCCCGGAAGACTTCTGATGCAACTGAAATCCTTGCACTTGCCGGTACTCCGTGGCCTTCCGCCGTTTTTGTACACCGAACATCCCTGGCTGAGCCAAAAGCCGGCAATAAAATCAAAGTGCTAGATCCTGATACCTTTGAGTACTCAGGATATATGGATATGGGAGCCAGTCGCCTGGCAATCATAAATGGCCGGGATTACCAGCAGAATGATACGATTGAAGGCTATACTCTACTGGAGATATCACCACTCCATATTATTCTCGGTAAAGATGGCAGCACTTTCAGGGTACTTTTCAAAGCACCGAAAGACATTCCTGAAATAGACCCTTCGCCATCACGGCCAGCACCACTTTCACGGTCCCGCAGGATGTTAGATGAGAGTTAATATTTCAATTAACACGGCAAAAAAAATATTAGGCTCCGTTCTGGAAGGTACCTTGAAAAATCAGTATTCGGGCCAGATAAGAACGCGGAGCACGACTCCGACGGGCAATTTTTCCAGGTTGCCTAAATATTTAGAGGGAGAACTGATCCCATGCAGACAAAACCCATGCGCCCCCTGCATTTAATCGTCATACTTTTTTGCCTGGCGATATCCTGGGGGTGTTCCAGCAAAGAGAAAACAAGCCAACCGGACCCATTTTTCGAAAAATGGCGGGAAAAAGCCGAGACATCTCTCCCCACCGGTCCACGTGTCGGCACCTCAAAAAGCTCTCTGCTCGATACAGAATCTCCAAGAACCGTCGATACCGCAACATCTACTACTCCCAACTCCTCTCTACCGGGCGCAATTGACAAAAACGCCTTACCCGATACAAAAATCACAGTGACCTATGCTGATACCGATACCGCCACTGTTCTCCGCTCTCTCGGACGTATGGCGGGACAGAATATCATGATCAGCCCCAATATCACAGGTACCATCAACACCCATATCGTTGATACACCATGGAACGATGTCTTTCTCAGTATCATTGATAATTATGGCCTTATTGTATCCCTGGAGAATAATGTGCTGCGGGTCATGTCTCTTGATGACTTAAAGGCACAGGTTGAAAAAAAGACTCTGTTGATGGAGCAAAAGCAGGTTTCACCACTGGTAACGCAAATTGTCCCCATTGAATTTTCCGACCCTCAAACCATTGTGGAATCAGTCAAAGAACTTCTGACCAAGGACAGCAAAGGCAATCCTCGCGGTTCAGTTTCCGTTGACACCCATTCCCGCTCTCTGATTATCAGGGATGTGGAAGAAAACCTCAGTGTTGTCATTGACCACCTGCAACAGCTGGACCAACCTACTCCACAAATTCTCATTGAAGCCCATATTGTTGAAGCATCAAAAGACACAGCCAGAGAACTGGGTGCCCAATGGGGCTGGCTGATGAATGACCAGATGTCCAGTGACCGATGGGGTTCCATTCATCCCCCTGGTGTGAATGGCCAGGAAAATGCAGACGGTAACATCGACTACGACAGCGGCGTGGATGGAACCAACCGCAGCAGTATTTACCGACAGGCTTTCGGTATTGATCTACCCGCCAGTGCCATTGGCTCTGTAAATCCGGCGGCCATTGGTTTTCTGCATATGACCACCAAAGGAAATATGCTCGATGTGCAGCTCTCCGCCCTGCAGAAAAAAGGAAAAGTGAATATTCTCTCAAGACCGTCAATTGCCACTCTTGACAATATTGAAGCCAATATTGAATCAGGCACTGATGTACCCTTCCAGACCGTGGATGAAAACGGCAACATCAAAGTCGAGTACAAATCCGCTGTTCTGCGACTCAAAGTAACTCCCCATGTTATTTCAAGTAGAATGATCAAGCTTGATATAGAGGCAAAGAAAGACGAGGTAGACCTTACCCGGACAGTACTTGGCAATCCGTTCATCATCAAAAAGCTTGCCACAACAAAACTCATTGTTGAAAACGGTTCCACCGTTGTCATCGCCGGATTGTCAAAAGACCGGAACACCGATGGGAATATTGGCGTCCCCTGGTTAAAGGATCTACCGTATCTCGGATATCTCTTCCGCACCGACTCCCGGTCCAATGAATTTGAAGAATTGCTCATTTTCATAACCCCTAAAATTCTCACTGGAAGTGACAATGTTGCTTCTCTGGAAACACCTGCCGACGAAGCGGAAAACAAGCTGCCAGAAGAAGGCAAATAGATGCTCTGTACTTATTGAATAGGAATTTTTTGTGCGCAAAATAAGAAAACGACTTGGTGAGATGCTTGTCGAGGCTGAGCTCCTGACAGAGGAGCAGTTGGCCAGCTGTCTTACTGAACAGAAAAACTCTGGAATGTTTCTGGGTGATTTTCTTATCACCAATGGCATTGTCTCTGAAGATCAGATCATGACGATGCTCAGTGATCAACTTCAGATTGAAAAATATAATCCTGAAAAGCACGAGATCGGTCCGGAACTCGCCCCTATTCTCCCCCACGGCATAGCGACAAAAAACCAGGTTGTACCGATATCAAAAGAGGCTTTTGTTCTCAAGGTCGCCATGGCAGACCCCATGAACATTAATGCCCTGGACTTAATTGAAAGCCACACCAACATGGAAGTGGAACCGCTGATCTGTTCTAAAAACGAATTCAACCTCCTGTTAAATGGCATCTACGGCATACGATCCGAACTGAGCGAAATGCTCGGTGGTCTCGATTCAACAGACATTGATGCTGAAGAGGAAGACAGGGATACCATCGGTATTGTTTCAGACTCGGTTGATGCGGCGCCGGTAATCCGGATGACCAATTCCATTCTACGCCAGGCAGTGCAGGAACGTGCCAGTGACATCCACATCAGCCCGGATCAAAAAAAAGCTCAAGTCCGTCTCAGAATCGATGGCATGTTACACGAAATTCCTCCGCCTCCCAGGGCCATGCTGGCCGGCATTATCAGTCGCATCAAAATTCTGGCCAATATGGATATCGCCAATACCCTTATTCCCCAGGACGGCCGTTTCAATATCAGGGTCGACAACCAGGAAATCAATATCCGCGCCTCGACTCTGCCAACCCTATACGGAGAGAACCTTGTTCTTCGATTGCTGTATGTCTCGGCAGGGGCGCTCCCTCTGGACAAATTAGGCCTTGAACCGGTTGATCACCAGAGAGTCATGCATATGGTAAAACAACCATACGGTATGTACTTATCTGTAGGCCCCACCGGCAGTGGAAAATCAAGTAGCCTTTATGCCATTCTGAATGAAATTACTTCTACGAAAATCAATGTTATCACGCTGGAAGACCCGGTGGAATTCCGAATGGAAAACGTCCGGCAGGTCCAGCTGAACCGCAAAGCAGGGATGACCTTTTCATCAGGCCTGCGATCCATTCTGCGCCAGGATCCGAACATTATCATGGTCGGCGAAATCCGAGATGCCGAAACGGCAGAAATTGCGACCCAGGCAGCCCTTACCGGCCATCTCGTTCTTTCCACTTTACACACCAACGACTCAACCAGTGCCATCGGTCGTCTCCAGAATATGGGCATTAAGCCTTTTCTCATTTCCGCTTCATTGCTTGGTGTCGGAGCCCAGCGCCTCATGCGCCGTATCTGTCCCCATTGCAAAGAATCCTTTGAGCCCGAAAAAGGGCTTCTCGAATTCTGGGGACTTGAGAATTATCCCGCCCCGGATTTCAGTATCGGCAAGGGGTGTTCCCTCTGTATGAATTCAGGATATAAAGGGAGAGTCGGTATTTTTGAAATTCTTGTGGTTGACGATCAGGTTCGTGAAATGGTTGTGGCCAGGAAAACCTCCACCGAAATTACCAAAGCCATGAAGGAGGAAGGCAAGCTGAAGTTATTGCAGGAGAGTGCGGCTGAAAAAATCGCCCAGGGGATTACGACTTTTCAGGAGGCAACAGACACGGTTCTGTTGAGCCAATAGACTCGTTCCATTCCTTCAGGACTATTGATACTGATCATGCCAAAATTTTCATACAGCGGTCGCGATGAACATGGAGTCAGTGTTGAAGGTGAGCTTGAAGCCCCTTCACTTGAGATGGCCCAGAACCAACTCCTCGCCCAAGACGTCATTCCACTTTCTGTAGATGAAACTTCAGAGTACAAGGGGTCTGGTTCATTTTTTTTCTTGGGGCCCAAAATAAAAATTCCTGAACTGCTCCTCTTCACCAAACAGATGCGGACCATGATTAATGCCGGCATCTCAATCACCCAGGTTTTTGGAATTTTACATGAGCAGTCAACAAATCCAGTAATGGTGAAAACCTTAGACGCCATGGGTGTTGATATCCGTGAAGGCTCTACTCTTTCAGATGCATTTGAAAAGCATACTGATGTTTTTCCCGATCTGTATTGCGCCCTTATCAGAGCAGGTGAAGTGAGCGGTGCGCTTCCCACTATTCTAGAGCGGGTCATTTATATTACCGAGCATGAATACCGGCTTCGAGAAGACATTAAAGCCGCCATGCGCTATCCCAAAATTGTGGTGTTCGTACTGGCAATTGCTTTTTTCGTTCTGCTTACCTTTGTCATCCCAAAATTTGTAGGCGTTTTTAATAATGTTGGACTTGAATTGCCCTTGCCCACCAGAATCTGTATCTGGATGCACGAGGCATTAACAAGTTACTGGCATTATATGATTGTCTCAGCCTTAACACTCTTCATCAGCATCAAACTCTATGTTAAGACTGAGACAGGCGCCTATTACCGGGACCTCATGCTTCTCAACCTGCCCATTCTCGGTCCTCTGTTCACCAAATCCGCCATGGCCCGGTTTGCCAGTATACTCTCCACCTTGACGGCCAGTGGGATCACCATCTTAGCCGCCATTAAAATAATTTCAGACACTCTCGGCAATGCGGCCATCGGACGGGAATTTGATCGTTTATCAGAGCAGATGGAAGAAGGGCACGGCATTGCAAAACCATTGCAGGAAGCCAAATTTTTTCCACCCATGGTAGTCAACATGGTTGCCATAGGCGAAGAATCCGGTTCTCTCGAAGAAATGCTCCGGCAAATATCAATTCATTATGACTATGAAGTTGAGTATGCTACCAAGGGATTAGCAGAGGCCATCGGGCCGATTCTGATTATAATGCTTACCGCAGTTGTTGGTTTTTTTGCTCTGGCAGTTGTGCTACCCATGTGGGATCTCTTTAACATTGTAAAATGATCTGACTTGTTGAGGTAAAAATGAATATTAGATTAGTAACAATTCTGTAAAGTTATGGCATTCGTTACTCTATTTTGATAATGTAAATATTACTCATTTATTAATGTGTAACAAAGGTGTCCAACCGTACCTATTAAAGAGTCCAGGCAAATCGTGCTTCAACAACAGGAGGGTTTCCATGGAGAGTAAGAGAATTTTACGTTCGCAACAAGGTTTCACATTAATTGAAATTATTTCTGTCCTTGTACTGCTGGCTATATTGGCTGCAGTTGCTGTGCCACGTTTTATTGACTTACAGGCCGATGCCAGAAACAGTGCTGCTCAGGCAGCGGTTGCAGAAGGTATTGCCCAGGTCAATATGTTTTCCGCTCAATTCATTCTTCAAAACGGAACCGCACCTGTAAACCTGGCAAGTCTCACCGGAATTGGCCTGACGACACCATACGCCGCAGGTGATTTCACCATTACATTTACTGCCGGGGCTGCTGGTCCGCCTGTTGAAGTCGACATAGCTGCTGCCGGTAATGCCGGCACATCTGTTGCCGGAGGGACAGCGACAGGCACAGCCTTTCTACCTCAATAAGACTCTTTTTTCATATCTCTGTATTTCAAAAAGGCCTCTGTTTTCAGAGGCCTTTTTTTTGGGCTTTCTCACTGATGTTTGGTCCTTTTTAAGAAAATGGTGTATTTATTCACCACAGGTAGAGGATTACCCGAATATACAGGCCGTATGACACCGCTTCGCTGTTATTCAGATGTGCTTCATATCGGAGTCTCACAGGTTCGCTTACCTCGTTCTTTTAAGTCTTCGATGCATACTGGTTTTATTCGAGAAGACCGAAAAGGGCGAAGTTGGAGTGCAGCTGAACAGTTAAAAAAATGGTATACTTTTGCCATGCAACAACATCGTGACCAGGCACCTTTTTTCCTCTTCTCTTCAAACAATAAGGGAGTCACCCTTATTGAGATTATTACTGTGCTCATCATATTGGCAGTTATGGGTGCGGCCATCACCAGCCGAATACTTGACAGCAGTGCCAATCTCATGGGTGAAACAGAGGTTGTAAAAAGCCATTTGCGTTATGCCCAAATGAAAGCCATGAACGACAATGTCACCTGGGGCATTGATTTCAATGGTAGTTCCTATACCCTGCAACAAGACGGAGCAGACAGCGGTATTCTTCCGGGCCAGAACTCATTCACCTATACCCTTTCCACCGGTACGGCTTCTGCTACCACCGACCCAATTGTCTTTGATACGTGGGGCGATCCTGGAGCTGCCATTACTGTGACGGTAACCGATGCCAGTGGAAACCAGACCTTTACTGTGGCAAATATCACAGGATTCATACCATGACGGTAAGAAAGGATGTAATCCAAAATACCGGCTTTACCCTGTTGGAGGTAATTGTCACGCTGGTTGTGGGAGCAATTCTCGCGGCCCTTATCGTTCCGTATATGAGTACCTTGCTCACTCAAAGCAGTGAATCGACACAAAACATGCAGACCACCATGTCGGTGAACCAGGTCATTGAAAACATGACTGCCTATTACCTTGCCCAGCAGGCCGCCGGAACCCTTAACCTCAACACCCTGCAAACCTCCATAGGCCCGGTGGGTAACCAGAATAATAATTACGGTGAGTATAATGTGGTGACAAATTCCTTTGTCACCTTTCCCGCAGGTGGCGGCGCCGAAACACTTGGCGGAACGTCAACCCTGAAAGTTACCATTACCGGGATCAATGGCGGTCCATTTTTCACCACTCTTTTCACTCAATAATGAGAGAAAATATGATATTGAGACCAATAAAGCATAACGATTTCCAGAAAGGATTTTCACTGCTGGAGATTATTCTGGTTCTCAGTTTGCTCGGTATTATGGGAGTTGTAGGAACCATGGGGTTTATCCAATTTTCCCAAGGAGTTGTGTTTTCTAGAGAAGCCCTTGCCACAACTGGAAAAGGCCAGCTTGCCATGGTTCGGATGATTAAAGAATTCCAGACCATTACCAGTACCACAACGGCAACGGCAACAAACCTTGCATACACGGCCAGCAGGCCCGGAGGACCTCAAAACCATCAGGTACAACTGGTTGGTACGGAACTCCAGCTCGACGGGGAAGTGCTGGTTGATCAAGTAGCAGCCTTTTCACTCACCTATTTCGACACATATATCGGAGCTGCTTCAGGCTGGTCTGCATCCACCAGAATTATTGATATCAGTCTCATTTTAACAAGCGCCGAAAGTATTGCTGTTCCCATTCAAACCAGGGTTACCCTCAGGAACATGTTTTGAGACAAGAGATGACCTGCCTAAGAAAAAAATTTACAGGCTCGTTTGTAAATCAAAATGGCTCCGTACTGATCGCCATTATTAGTACCATGGTTATCATTGCCGGACTTGGCGTCTCACTTCTCAATATGACCACCTCAACAACCACAGGCCAGCTGGGGGCCATGGATACATTCCGCGCCTATTACCTGGCCGAATCCGGAGGCCGTTACGCCCTACCAATCATCCAGGCAGACCTCAACAGCCCAGCGACCCTCATAGCACAGCTTGACGGCACGACATATACCTTTGCTAATGGTGATTCCTTTCAATTGTCTCTCTCCTACACAGCACCGGATTATACCTTGGTATCGATCGGCACCCTTGCCCAAGGCACTCAAGTGCTCTCCGCAATCCGCACCGTCAATTACACTATCACAAACCCCGGACCGGGAGGCGGTGGACAAACCGATATTCCTTTTGATACACCAGCCGATTTAACTGACAATTTCACCTGGCAGGGCCCTGCTCCTGCCTATATGGTTGACGATCCGTTCTATACCGATGGCAGCCCGGCACTCTACCTTCAGGACGAAAGAACCTACCTGAAACTTGATTGGGACGGAAATCCAGGTCTTCCAAACCTGCTTAATATCTGGGCCACCAATGGCAACCTGTTAAGCTATGACCTGCAAGTGAAAATCAAAGTAATTAACCCATGGCTCTTTAATCCCGAATTTCTTGTGGGGCTCAGTTTCCGTGAAGATGGGAACCGTACTTATGGTATCTCTTTTTTAAAAAGGGATACCTGCTGGACCACTTTTCCCAACGCCTTCTGTAATGATATTCCAGGAGCCTCAACCAATCTTTATGTTGTATTGTGGCTAAGAAACGGAAATAATTATTCTGTAATCGATTATCATCTGGTTGATGCAGCAGACAATATCCTCACCGGTAATGACCTGACGGATTGGTCAACCCTGGTGGTACGAGTTGAAGAAACTGATGTTGGAGTTCGCCGTAACCTCATCACTGCCTATGTTCAAGGTCCGGGAAGCTACCCCCGTCATACCATTTCCTGGGATTTCGGCCTTTTTAATGAACTGGATTGGGCTTCAGGAGATAATCCTGTTGAAGATGCAACCCGCACGACGGTAAACTTTGACTCTCTCAGGCCCACCGAAATAGGCCTGCATTCATTAAGTACCACGAGACGATGGTGGTTTTGGTGGATTCCCCACTATATATTTATGGACGACTTTTCTATTAATATCGGTGGCGGCGCAGGCGGTCCCGGAGATGTGGAGCAGTTTTAGCAGGCATATGGAATATCTATCGCTTTTACATTTAGACAAAGAACCTTTTTCCAACTCTCCGGATCCTGATTTTTTCTTTGATTCCCATCAGCATCTTGAGTGCCTCCAAAAACTGGAACTTACCATCCGTCTGCGCCAAGGTCTCTCGGTTGTTCTTGGTGATGTCGGCACCGGTAAAACCACCCTCTGCCGACAGCTCATACGGAGATTACACCAAGGGACTGATCTTTCTCTGGTTCGCCTTTTACTTGACCCTGAATTTGGTTCACCCAAAGAATTTCTTCTTGCCCTTATAAATGAATTTGGACTGAACTCCCCACCTGCTGATGCTCCAGACCGAGTTCTGAAGGAAACAATCAAGAATTTTCTTATTGAAGAAGGGGCCGAAAATAAAAAGATAATAGTCCTTCTCATTGATGAAGGGCAGAAACTGCCAGGATTCTGTCTTGAAATTATCCGGGAGCTTCTTAACTTTGAAACCAACAATCACAAACTTCTCCAGACTGTCATATTTGCCCAGAAAGAGCTGGAGGAGGAGCTGAAAACCAGATCCAACTTCACGGACCGTATTGCCACATTTTTCTCACTCACCCCATTCAATTACCGTGATACTAGAAAAATGATCCAGCACAGGCTCAGCCTGGCTGGTAGAGACGGAAAAGTTGCTTCTACTCTTTTCACCGGTCCGGCTTTCTGGGTAATTTATCGTGTGAGTAAAGGGTACCCTCGTAAAATTGTTCAACTCTGCGCCAAGTCTCTTCTCTCACTTATCATTCAAAACAAGAGTCGAGTCAGCGCTTCTCTTGCAAGGGCTTGTGCCCAGAGAATGGCCTTCAACCAATACGGCCATGGCCGCATGAAATATGTTGTCTGGGGGACTGTGGCAATCTCATGTGTATGTGGATTCCTCTGGTTCTTATCCAATGACATCATGCCCTTTCAGAAACTTGATGTAATCCATTCGGCTCAGCCAGAACAAAGTCGATTTGAACAACCTTCCATTATATCAACGGAGATACCTACTGAGGTCAAACAGGAGATTGTTGACATATCTTCCATCGCCCCCGCCGCGGGTTTACCAGCTAAAAACAATAATTGGGGCACGCTCCTCATCCATGAAGGTGAGACCCTCAATATTCTTTTGCAGAGAATTTATGGAAGATATTCTCCTGCCCTCCTTGAACATGTTCTAAAAGAAAATCCACACATTAAGAACCCAAATATTGTGCAGGCGGGAACATCTATTCATTTCCCGGCCATGAATTTCAGTTCTCATTTTTCTAAATCTGAATATTTTTCCGTACAGGTTGGGGAATTCTCTTCTCTCAAGGAAATGAACAGCTTTCTTTCAGCTCTACCATCCGGCGGCCCCAATCTATTTCCCGTTGCTATAGAGGATTCCGACACAAACTGGTCTTTCCTGGTTTGCCTCAATGAACAGTTCACATCCCAAACTGACGCAGGTGAAAGGATTGCAAGCCTTTCACCACTATTACAGACCCGGTCCCAAATAACCCATAACCTGGATATAATGACAAAGATTGAAAAAGGCCATGATAGTTAACAGTCCGTATATGGTGTCGGTCTCGCGGATAAAAGGAAATAGTCGTAAGCCGCGAGACGGACGTGTGCCATGCTGTGAAAATTTAAATTGCTAGGTGGCATTTGAAACCTTTTAGATTTTAACGATGCCATCTCTATTGACAAGCACATAAACCCGATGATAATTTAGCCAACATGTATAAATTTACAGCGTTTTTTAAATGTACCTGTCTGATTCTGTCTTCTTTTATTCTTCTTTCATGCAGTAGTGACGGTGGGAGCGGGAGTGCAGGTGGCACTGATCGAATTCAACCTACTTTTTCTTCTCTGGCCTACAGTTCTGATTATCTCTCGATCAGTGGTGACATTACCCTCGCTGTTAATGGAGAGGTCGGTACCATCGGCTACAAAACCATACAGGTTGATATTACTAATTTTCTAACCTCAACCACAGATTGCACCATAAGCGATTTCTCCATCAGTCCCGATACACTTACCTATACTGATAATACTTCACAGACTGTATCCGTCAGTGTTTCCTTTTTTGATCAGTGTTTCGAAAATAGTTTAGAACTTACCGCTGACCAGACAGTAATCGAAACAACCACTCTGCCATTGGGTTTACCTGATACCAACTCTTCACTCCAATCTCTGGCCTTCACCATGGCGGTAATCGATAACGCCGGCACCGATGTCATTGATGTACAGGAGGAATTTGTTCCTGATACCATATATCCCGATCAAGATAGTTTCTCTATTTCAGCTGAAACTCCAAACCCAGAAGGCTGGCGCTATGATGGTGTTGAAGTGGCCATTTATCTGCGGGCAGCAGATCAATTCAACAATTCGGTTTCAGATGGCACTATTATTTATTTCACAACTGAAGGAGGTTCTATCCCCTCTACCTGTACTACCACCGACGGTATCTGTACCGTTAAATGGGTAAGTATGAGTCCCCGGCCAGCAGATGGCAGAGTAACCATTCTGGCTACGGCCATTGGTTCTGAGAGTTTCGTTGATACCAACGGTAATGGTCTTTTTGATGTGAACAGTTCCTTTACCGACCTGCCGGAAGTCTTCCGGGATGATAATGAAGACGGTGTATATAGCCCGAACACGGATATATTTTTTGACCTCGACGGCAATCTGGAGTACAGCAGTGGAAATGGTGTATTCAATGGGCCTCTCTGCACTGCATCAGCTGAAAATTCAGGACTCTGTGTTAAAACACCTGTTCCTGTTAGGGCTTCTTATGTTCTAACAATGTCCACCAGTGATGCTGATATTCGCTTTTCAATCGACAGTGGCGATCTCACCATCAATCCCATTATGACTCTTACGATTACTGTTGCCGACCTAAATGGTAATCCAATGCCAAAGGATACAGTGGTCAAAATCACTACCTCAGCGGGAAAAATCCTTGATACCGAAGACGACCAAGACTATTTGGAATATAAAATTGGTCTGTCCAACTCCACCCTACCCCACGAGTATACTGTGAGGCTCCAGAGTAACACAGATGATACTCAAGACCTAGATTCTAAGGTAGAAGGCCGCCTCTATGTTAAGGTTACCACCCCTCAAGAACATTCTTCTTCGGAATTTATTCCAATTACTGACTGGGAAGAAACTTCTGATTAATTGAAAAAATAAGTATGGATGAACTTCTTGAAAGATACTGACAAGCTTATTACTCCACCGAAATATCGCCGGTCATTTCACCGGACACTGAATACTCGGCCTCGGAATATGGATCTCGAATTTTTAATTCAAAAGGGGATATCTCACCGCTGGAGAAGAGGAAAATTCGCGGCGGCAGTTCTATTTTTCCTGAAATCTCATCCTTTTCAGCATCAATTTCCACCGCTTCGCCAGCCAAGAAAAGTTCGAGCTCCAAGTCTTCGGGCAATTTCCGTTCTTTGAGAAGAGAGTCTCCTTCAAGGGGAATGAAGCCATCATCCCCCAAGGTGAGGAAATGATAGCCGTCTGTTTTTATTTCCAAGGCCAATTCACGGGAGCGCAGTACTGCTTCTTCTGAGGCGAGACGGGTCAATGATGCCAAACGATCCACGGCGTTGGTGACTTTTTCCCGTCGGGTATCCACCGTGATGGTGATAATACCGATGATGGTACCGATGATCACCAAAACCACCATCACTTCCAGGAGAGTGAAACCTTTACGGGAAAAAGCTATCTTGTCCAAATGCATGAGACTCTTTTCAAGGAGAAGACTGATTTGTTAGGTTGGATTTATTTCATTCAACCCAACCTCAATAGTGAATTTAGCTGCGGTTATTCGAGATTCCAATTACCCACATCAGCGCTAATCCCCTCTCCGCCCAACTGGCCATCAGCCCCGGTTGAGTAGATGTCGATATCACCATGTAAACCGGGATTCAGATATTGGTAGGGATTTTTCCACGGATCCTTCGGAAGTCGTTCAATGTAACCACCTTCTTTATAATTTTTTGGCTCAGGAGAGTCCGACGGTTTGCTGACCAAGGCTTCCAAACCCTGGTCGGTGCTTGGATAGACATAATTATCCAATTTATATAATTTAAGAGCGCCCTCCAGGCTGCGAATATCCTGTTGGGCTTTCATTACCCTAGCCTCGTCTGGTCGCTCCATAATTTTGGGTACGATAAAAGCGGCCATGATACTCAAAATAACTACTACCACCATGATCTCAATGAGAGTGAAACCCGCATTCCCGCGCACAAGACATAATTTACTTTTCATTCTCTTTATCCCCTGTTTCCTTTTTTGGATCTTGTTTCTTTTGCAATTGAATCAAAGGCAATTCCCCGGATAGAGCTGTGCGTATGGAACCGTCTTTCCCAGGTCGCCCAAAGAGCTGCAAAGTATCGAGTAAAGCTGGCTGGGTTCGATCTCTGGAACGAAATGAGCCGGTGAAGTCATACTTTCCTTCACTGGTTAATTTAAGGGTTCCTTGAGCCTGCAGAGGACCACCACCATCCGAGAGAACTCCCAGAATTTCACCACTTTCTTCGGTTGTCCACTGGGCTTTTAAGTCGCCAAGTTTCACCAACTGGGGCTCTACAACCTGAGCGCCACTCCAAACCACTGTTCCTTCAGCTTCATCTATCCGGCCATCTTGTATGACCAACTGACTCAATTTAGCAGAAAGCGAACCATTCAATCCAACTCCAAATGGCTTTGTCTGCTTATCAAAAAATGCTGCTGGGATTGAAGCAACAAATGTATGGACAGATATGGTGTTACGCCCCAAAGATACTTTTCCTTGCATGCTTCCATCGGGAATCCGGCAGCGCAGCAGGACCTGTATTTTCCCTTTCAAAAGCGCCAAAGGTTGCAAAGACCATGAAAAATTATTAAAGGCTATGCCATCGATCACCGCCATGGTTACCCTGCCACTCCACAGCGTGCCGTTCACTTGTGACAGAGACACTTTTTCTTTAAAAACTGGCAACCGCTCCTGAAGGATCAGACAGGCTCGATCTGCCGGAAAAGTCCATACCAAGAAAAAGCAATAAGCAGCCAAAGTATAGGCAGCGTACTTAATCCATTTTTTCATTCTTCCTGCCTCGTTAGAGTCAACCTGGCTTTAATTCTCCCCGGTGCTTCTCCAGCTTCCAGGGACAGAGATGCGGCAGCCACACCATATTTTGCTTTTAAACTGTGCAACCAGCGCATAACATCATCATGGGGGACATCCTCAAGCCATACTTTGGCGCCATCCTGACCATCGGGCTCAATTCGTTTTAATTGTTTCCCAAGGCCTAATCGCTTTGCAGTCTTGTCAATGATAGTCATTACCGAACCACCACTCTTATGTGCTTTGGATTGCCCTCCCCTTTGCAAAGCACGAACTTCCATGGCAGCTTCCTGCATCCAGGCGAGCTCCTGCCGTTTTTCCGGCACAGCGTCCCTTAATTTGTCAAATCGCTCGGTAAAGGGGGAAATAACAAAAAAATAGACGCCAGACGCCACTAAAAAAATTCCAGCGCTCCCCAGCATAAGCCGTTCTCGCTGACTTATATTTTCCCACCACTCTTTCATTGTAACCTCAGTTTCCACTGATAGAATCAGGTAGCACGATTGCTAAATCTAACTCTATAATTTATGAGTAATTACAGGTGTAGTACCCCAAGGGCATTCGAAGTCTTTGCTTATCTACTACGCAACACCTGTGACTACTTTCCCTTTATTTGTAAACGAGCCTCGACCTTATCACCCTTAGCTGTTGCAGTACGAATTTCAACAGAGATTCCACCTGTTCCAACTAACTTTTCTTTAAGGGCATCCAAATCTTGCAAACTGGCCACTTTAATACCAATATCCAGGCGATTATTTTTAAACCGCATGCTCTGCATGGAAAATCCCGGTGATTCGAGTAAAATAGCACTACTCTTTTCAACCAAAGTTAAAAAACCGCCGCCGCCATTTCCATCAGCCCGTAGCAGAGAAAGACGATGTTCCAACTGGGCCTTGGGATTGACAACTTTTTTTGCATCTGGAAAAAGGTCTCGATAGACTGTCTCTATTTGGCTCGACAATGCAGTGCTTTCGTTGTTCAAGGAGGCAAACTCTTGGACTAATAATCCACCTCGTAGAATAATGAAGAACAATAACAATCCAATGGCCACTCGCCAATTTGTCCAGAGAGTCTCCCATTGGGCATGCCGGTTATACGGGCCCTGGAGAAGATCCAGAACAGGTCTTGCCTCCAGGGATTCAGCAAGCAAGGTAAATAAATCATCAATAGGATGTTCAATGAGAACATGGGGAGACAACATTTCTTCGGAAAGGGCTGTTTGCCCCGACTTGGCATAAAGGTGAACTGTTATCGTTCCCTCCGCTTCCCGATCGCTGAACTCTGCCTTCAATACTGATTCCAGGTTTTCACAATCTACCGAAAAACCTGACTGTAAACCCGTTCGAACCAAAGCCACATCATTATTTATAACAACAGAATAATCCCCTGGATGATGAGGAAGCATTAATACGTCCGGCACCATAATATGGGGATCTATACCTACTTCCTGGAGTTGACTGGTCCAGCTGTCCATTTGCTCTATGGAAATCAAGGCGAGAGCCATTTTATCATCCTCGCCTCTTTCGCCCTGAGCAAAATGCATTTCTTCAGCTTCGTTGATATACTGCTCTTCCACAGCATATGGAATGGCCTGAGCCACTCGTTGCCTACTTCCCTTGGGGATCAAAGCTGATAAAAACAACACATCTGAAGTTGGTACAAGAACTGTTGTTCGTGCACGTTCAGAATCGGAAGCTGCTTCCTGCAAACTACCTCTACTGCTTCTAACAGAACCATCATCCTGAACAACAGCCCAAGAAACTTCCTCGGAAGTCGTGGGCCCCATATGTATAATAATTTTTTCCATGGTCACGGTCCTTCCGACCCTAAATGACGTTTAGTGTTCGGCGTACTATCACCACCTTACCATCCTTGCGGTGCAATAAAGTTTTTAAAGCCATTCTTCCATTGCCAATCTCTACATTTGAATGGGCCATAAAAAAACTGCTGGCTACAGATAAAAATTCTGCTGGGATATTTTTTCCAACAAGACCTGAGGCCTGCAAAAAAAGACTCACTGTGGCATACCCCTCTTCATCACGTTCTTCCAGTGATTCCTCTGCCTGGGACAAGCCCATATTTTCTTCACCTGCCAAGGCTACAAGCACTTGTGCCGGGGCAGTATTGACATTTATATAAGACGCTTCGGGCAATGTACTGACCAGAGGCTCAAGACATTGAAATCCTTCCCGGCTCATGCCATTGACCAACATCAATTCACTGGGACTCACCATATCACTATTGGCTGTTCTATATCCTGGTTCGAAGCCTGAGTATGTCTCATCTTCAGCACCGGCAGGAAAACGTGGATCAATGTCTGCATCCAACCAGTCTATCACTGCTCCGGCAATCTCTACATCCAATTCGCACATCTGTAACAACTGTTTAAATTGCTTGAGGCTGTACTCCTGAAATTTTTCATTCTTAGCCGACAAGTTATTTATGTTAAATCGGCCTTGCATGTCTTCAAGACTTCCAGAAACCATTCCTCCTTCAACCTCGGTGGGGAAAAGGCCTAAAGCCCAGTCTTCACCAAAATGATCGGTGGTACTGTCTTTTTTGTCACGAATCAACATTTGTATGCCAAAGTCTTCGACTCCCCGTGCCAGCCACTGAGCCTGACCGGTATCGAGAACATTTGCTGTACGCCGTATCTCCACCTGCTGCGATGAAATAAGTGAGACTGCCAGCACAGTAGCCATACCGGTTACCAACAATACGATAAGGAGTGCCGCACCGTTTTGATTTCTGGACTTCTGACGCCACATAACTTTTCTCAACATCCTCAATGGGGAAGTAAAAAAATCCGTTCAATTTCACCCCAGCCGGAGATTTCAAGTTCAACTTTTATTGCCCCAGGCAACTTGCCAAGCAAGAATGTTTTTTCTCTGCTCTCCTCAAGAGGCCAAGTCTCCTGCCATTCACCAGAATCATTATAAAACTGAATAGTAAATGACTCTACTTTGTTCAAAATTGGCGCAGAGTAAGGCTCATTTTCTGAAGCTCTGTCCAACACGCGCCAACTGAGACGTAGCAGCTGCTCATCTTCCAATCGATATGCCACCCGCTGCAAATTACTTCGAATAAATCCTGCCGGATTGCTCCACCCACCTCGGGTGAACTCCACAGCTCCTTCCATGGAGCCGGCCGTATGTCGTTGCATGGCAGGTTGCACTTCTTCATAGGCGTCGCGAATATTTCGCTGTGCCATAGTTTGCATAAAATCTCGCTCCATAATGGTCAATGCCATTTGCAATTCAGCCAAGCGGTCCATCTCGTCTGTTACTTGTTCCCGAATATCAACCATGGAACCGAGGCTGCTATATGCCACTGCTGACAACATGGCAAAAATTGCAATGGCCACCAAAAGTTCCAGGAGGGTAAAACCGTGTTCTCTCATGCTAACAACTCACAGGGTGACGACTACAATCCGGATAACTCAAAGCCCTGTAAGTGTTCACAAGTGGTGCAGATGTGTGCAAACAGGGCGGACAATAATAGCCTTCTTCTATATTGTACGCCCTGTTTGCGCGCAAGTAAGCGAGCCTGCGAGACTCTGGATACGCCGCCTGTGAGCGCTTACATTTCATGAGCCCGAGGGACGCCCAAGAAAAATAGTTAAGGATGAGAGAGGCTCCTCGTCATCAGTTTCTTTCCGTACCTCTATGATCCCCCGACGAATATCCTCGTCCGGTGTTTCATACCCAGTTACCTTCCACTGCCATTTTCGACCGGCCATTTCAGACTCTCCATCTGCCGTGGAGGTCGGTATCCATTTCTTGGCCAATTGAATTTCCGCAGCCTTATTCATTGCGACCCAGGTGGCCAATGTTCGCTCTTTAAGATAACCGGCATTATCCACCGCCCTGCCACTGGAAGCGGCCATGGATAGACAAACAAGACTGAGCATGGCTAATGCGACGAGGATTTCCAGAAGCGTAAAACCTCTATATCCATTGGCAGAAAACATATTTAACGAACCAACTGATTGAGATCAAAAATCGGTAGCAGAATGGCCAATACAATAAGCATGACCATGCCACCCATGACCAAAATTAATAATGGTTCAAAAATTCCCATGAGGGCAGAAATCATGGTTTCCAGTTCTCGTTCCTGTCCCACTGCCGCCCTCTCAAGCATTGACTCAAGATTAGCACTGGCCTCGCCACTGGCAATAAGATGAATGGTAATGGGCGGGAAATAACCTGACTTGGCCAGCATTTGATGAACGGCTCCGCCCTCCCGAACCCGGGCCGCAGCTTCCTCAACTGCCTGCCGCATGGCAATATTGCTGATAACTTTTGCCGCTACATGCATACCCTCCAGAACAGGCACGCCGCTGGCCGTAAGAATACTGAATGTTCGGGCAAACCGAGCCGCATTACCTGCTCGCACAAACCGCGATACCAAGGGAATCCGAAAAAGAAGACGATGGTATTGCATCTTAATCCTTGGCCGGCTCAATAAAAACCGAACCACAATTACCAAACCTGCGAGACCAACCAAGAGAACAAGACCATATTCCTGTAGAAAGGAACTGATCCAGATCAATCCTCGGGTCAAGACGGGTAATTCCTGGCCTAGGTTTTCGAACACATCCACGACTTTTGGAACCACAAAGGTGACCAAAGCCACTACAACAGATATCGCCACAACGGTCAAAATCACGGGATACAGGAGAGCCAACATGACTTTTTGACGAATCAATTGACTAAATTCCGTATAGTCGGCCAAGCGCTCCAAGACAACGTCCAGGTAGCCAGCCTGCTCACCCGCCGCCACAGTGGTGCGGTATAATTCCGGGAAAACTCCAGGGAAATCATCCATGGCATGGGCCAATGAATGACCTTCCACAACCCGGGATCGCACACCTGCCAGAATACTTTTCAAGCGTGCTTTCTCGGCCTGCTCGGCTACCGTTGCCAAGGCCTCGTCAAGTACTGTGCCAGATCTTACCAGGGTGGCAAGCTGTCGGGTAATAAGGGCTAAATCAGCCGGGGCAAGTCCCCTTTGAGTAAGAAGAAACGAACTACTTCGACTTTCACCTTTGGCAACTTCTTCTACGGAGAGGGGAATGAGATCTCGGTCACGGAGGATCTGCCTGATCTGCCTTGGAGTATCTCCTTCGAGTACCCCTTTTTTCTGGCGACCGGCGGTATCGAGAGCTGCGTATTCAAAGGCGCCCATAAATAATTATGCCTCCTTGGCATCTTCCTTGGACACTCGTAGTACTTCTTCCATGGAAGTTTCACCGGCAAGGACACGGCGCACACCGTCTTGGCGAATATTGGGGGTGCGCTTACGGGCTTGTATTTCCATTTCATGTTCTCCTGCACCGTCATGGATCATGGAACGCATAGCATCATCAACTTCAACCAATTCATAAATACCGCTCCGGCCGCCATAGCCCAGGCCAAGACATTCATCACAACCATTGGGCGTATAGAGCTGAGGTGCGTCAGATACAGGCAGACCAAGTGAAATACATTCCGCTTCTGAAGCAGAATGGGCCTGGCGGCAGTGTGGACAAAGTAATCGTACCAAGCGTTGAGCCAGAATACCGATGACCGATGATGAGAGCAAAAACGGTTCAACGCCCATATCTCGCAAACGAGTTATGGAGCCAACTGCCGTGTTGGTGTGTAAAGTCGAAAGAACCAGGTGACCGGTAAGACTCGCCTGCACAGCAATCTCAGCTGTTTCCAGATCGCGTATCTCACCGATCATTACCACATCGGGATCCTGCCGTAGAATTGCTCTCAGACCACGGGCAAAACTCATATCCACCTTAGTGACCACTTGGGTCTGGCTGATTCCATCCAGATAATACTCGATGGGATCTTCCACGGTCATGATATTGCGGCTGGATTGATTAAGCAGAGTGAGGGAAGCATATAGAGTGGTTGTTTTTCCTGATCCGGTCGGACCCGTTACCAGCAGAATCCCATTGGGCCGACTCAAGAGGCTTTTCATGCCATCTAAGGATTCAGGCGCCATACCCAATTGCTCAAGATCAAGTCGGCCAGCCTGCTTGTCAAGGAGCCTCAACACCACCCGCTCACCATGTCCACAGGGCATGGTTGAAACACGGACATCCACTGGCCGCCCGGCAATACGCAAAGAAATACGACCATCTTGCGGCAACCGCTTTTCTGCAATATCAAGTTTGGCCATTACCTTGATACGAGACACTATAAGTGAGGCCAACACTCTGGCTGGCTGCAATACCTCTCGCAGCACGCCATCCACTCGGAATCGAACCCGCAATCGATTTTCGTATGGTTCAATATGAATATCCGAGGCCTCGATCTTGACTGCTTCGGTAAGCAGGCCGTTGATCAACCTGATAATAGGGGCATCATCTTCACTTTCCAAGAGATCCTGGGGTTCGGAAAGCTGCTGGGCAATAGAATTAAGGTCCATCTCTTCGCCCAAGTCACCGGCTATCTGCATGGCCTCACTAGAGCCGCTTTCGTAAATTCGTTGCAAGAGTCCTTCAAATTCTTCTCGGGAGACAGTTTTCAACTGTAAAGGCCTTCCCAGAAATCGCCGAACCTCAGCGAGTGGTAGAGCAGGAACCCGTTCTTGACACACGACGGTGGCGGATTGATCCTCCAATTCGGTGACCACCATACCGTGGCGCCGGGCAAAAGAGAATGGCAGATGTCTTTCAAAATCAGAGGTCATAGTGATCCTGTGCGCTAGTCATTAGGCCATTCAGGCAATACATCTGGAGACTCATCGGGCAAGAGATAGATACCGTCCTCGGCAAATTCTTTTTGGAGACCTCTCATGTAATCGTACTTATCAAAGGTTATGCGGGAACTGTCTGCCTCACTACGAATTATATGGGGCCGCAAAAAGACCATGAGATTTCGCTTTTTATGACTTGAGGTGTTATACCGAAACAACACACCGAGGAAAGGGATGTCTCCCAGGAAGGGCACTTTCTGGACCGATTCCCTGACATCATCCCGAATAAGCCCTCCAAGAACAAGAATTTTGCCATCCTCAACCATGACACTGGTTTTAATCTTTCTATTATTGGTAATAAGGTCCACCCCGGACTCAGCTTGAGAAAGACTAGAGGTCTCCTGCTCAATATCAAGGCGTATGGTATCCCCTTCATTAATCTGAGGTTTGACCTTGAGAAGTAGCCCAACAGATTTTCGTTCTATGGTCTGAAAGGGATTGCCGGGTGTTGATGACGAAGAACCTGTGGAGGTGTAACTTCCGGTAACAAAAGGTACTTCCTGACCAACAGAAAACTCAGCTTCTTCATTGTCCATGGTAACCAAGGTCGGAGTTGATAGGATATTGGTATCACCTTCACCTGCAGCAACCCGCACCAAGGCACCTAAATTAAGTATTTCAGTACCTAAAATTTCAGTAGTGCCATCAAACCATCCATAAGTAAATCCATTCCCGACAAGACCAGGATTGAGACTCAATGCGTTGATACCATTTGCCCCAAAATTAGTTCCACCAAAATTGCCATGATCATCTCCTGAACCATCGACAAATCGCCACTGAATACCGAGTTCAGCACTCTTATTCACCTCAATCTCAGCAATAACCGCCTCAATAACCACCTGTTCCCGCCTGATGTCTAATTTTCGGATTACCGCCCGGAGAGATTTGATCACCTGGGGTGAAGCAGAAATGATGAGAGCATTGGTTGCCTCATCAGCCTGGATTGAGATTTCACTGTTCTTTTTACTGCGAACCGTCTTTTTGGGAGTCTTTGCAGAAGAAGTTTTTTGAATCTCCTTGCCAACCCCTGTGAGGATAGAGACCAGATCCTTGGCCTTGGCGTAGCGCAGAAAAACTACCTGGGTTGAGCCTTCTGTTGTAACCGGGGTGTCGAGATGGGCCACCAGAGCCTTAACCCTCAGGATATCGCCCTCGTCGCCAGATATCAGAATACTGTTGGTCCGTTCATCAGCCACAACCTGTAATCTCTGAGCTGCGGCACCTTTTTTAGGAGCAGTCTTTACAAGGCCCTGGACCACAGCAGCTACATCCCGGGCATCGGCATATTCCAGCCGCACGACCTGGATCTCGCCGGTGCCGGCTCTGTCGATTCGTTGAATAATTTTAATTAATCTCTCAATATTCGCGGCCCGGTCTGAAATGATGATCATATTACTTTCTTCATGGGCGGCGAGATAGCTTTTAGGGGCAATGAGTGGTCGTAGTATTGGAACCAAACGGTTGGCAGGTACATGTTTAAGCTTATACAATCTGGTGATTGAGCGATCATTCGGCCTTGTGGGCGCCTCTTCCTCAACATAGGCGTTGGTCATGTCCTGCTTGGCCCTGACTTGAGGAATAATTTTCACCACATTACCGGATTCTATTGCGGCATAATCGTGGACCTGGAGAACAGAAAGAAATACACCATAAATTTCGTCTTCATTCATACCTTCAGATGAAATGAGGGTCACCTTTCCTTTGACGGCGGGATCCACCAGAAAAGTCTTACCTGTCAGCTTGGAGACACTTTTTATGACGCTTTGGATCTCCACATCCTGAAAGTTAAAAGTAACTACCCCCTCACCTGCCAACGCTTGACTGACAAGCAGCAGACAAAGAATAGGAATCAATAATAGGGTACGTTGCATGTTCATGGGTCTCGATCCGGTTGGGCTCCGATAAAACAAAGAGAGCCTATGGTTAATGGTATCATTGCCATTATTGTATCTTATAACTCCTGGTCTGTTTGGGGCCACCGCCTTTTCCGACTACCAGGCTGATGCGTGGAGCATTTTTTATTCGTTTATAGGCGGTCAGGCCTTGGGAGGCATTGGTCATTTTTATTCCATTGACTTCATAAATTACATCGCCAGAGTTCAAACCAAGGTCAGACAGCAACTTGCCGCCTGAGCTACTATTGAGCTTGTAGCCCACCTGTTTGCCACCTTGTTTATAGACCTCAACCCCAACCTCTTTGGCCAGGGCGGGAATATCAGAGATTTTTTCCTTCCAATAGGATTTATCAATCTGCCAGTTTTTACCGTCGCCAGAACTAGTAATCCCTCCGCTACTCCGACGAGAAGCGCGTCTTCTACTGCTTCTTTTGCCTTTGGAGGATTTCTTTTCTGTTTTTTCCGTCATCAACAGCGTTTCATATTTGCCGGACCTGGATAGGATAACTCTGTCCGGATAAATGCCCCGTACTTCAGCATTTCCCGGTACCTTATCGCCGATTCCATATACTTTATCCTCGGCCTTTTTTCCCTTTTCTCTGATGATGGCCAATGCTTTGGCATCGGGTTTAAAGGCAATAACCCCCTTCAACTCAAGCTGCAGCGTAGTTTTAGGTGCGCTGGTGGAATCATCAATTTTAGTTGCCGGTGCTTTCTCAACCTGTTTTTCAGCCTTTCCGAAGAGTAAAAGACCTGGAGGTGAACTTCCCTTTGGCTTGGATATGGCCCTTTTGCCGGGAACTTTCTTGCCTGTGGCTGTTTGGTGTGCAAGGCTCACATCCCCACTATCCAACACAGGCCCGCACAGCTGCCAAGTCAACACAGCAGCTGCGTGGGAGATCAAAGTAAGAAGCACTATGATGGTTAGCAGCCGAGCTTTTTCTATATATTGACTCTGGGCCTCAAACAATTTCACAAACAATCACCAGATAATAAGAGGAACACAACCTGCAAAAGAAATACACACTTATAGCAACATGTCAGACTATCACGGTTTTCTTTATAAAAGCGACTATTTCATCAGGGTCATCCATCTGCTCAAAAATAAACAGATCATCATTATCAATGTATTCCGACTTCAGCATCTTTTCTTTCATCCAATCGACCAACCCATCCCAAAAGCCGGAACCAGCCAGAATAATGGGAAACGGTTTGATTCGATCAGTCTGAATCAATGTGAGGGCCTCAAACAACTCATCCAGGGTACCAAAACCGCCGGGCATACAGATAAAGGCCATGGCGTATTTAATGAACATCACCTTTCGAACAAAGAAATATTTAAAATCTAGAGAGAGGTTGGCATAGGGGTTGGGAATTTGCTCAAAAGGAAGATTGATATTAAGTCCCACAGAAAGCCCATCCGCCTCGTGTGCGCCCTTGTTGGCCGCCGCCATGATACCTGGCCCACCACCAGTGATAACCGCATATCCAGCCTTTGCAAGGCCAGCAGCAATACTCTCTGCAAGTAGGAAATACGGGTCACCAGGTTCGGTCCGGGCTGAGCCGAAAATCGACACACTGGGGACCCGGCCTGACAATGTATCGAACCCGTCAACAAACTCTGACATAATCCGAAAAAGGCGCCATGAATCACCGACATTGAAATTGTCCAGCCAATACTGTTGCCTCTCATCGGTGCTGCGCCGATCTGTATCAGTACCACTATCTGTGACACGTCTATATGTTTGTATCATAATTCTCCTTTGACCAACAAAACGAAGATATTCCCCAATCCTCCCACTTGTTGATTACATTCCCCATACACGCTTCTCGACAACAAATAGATTCCCCTAAAAAAAAATCTCTTAATCGTCACCTTTAAGCCAGTCGCTTTGCTCTCTCTCGCATCTTACCAGCCTGTTTGACCTTACCTAGTTTCTTATATACTTGAGCCAATAACTTGGCTGTTCCTGCCTGTTTCCCATCAAGACGGAAACTCTTTAGGAGGGAAACCACAGACTGTGACACGTTGCCTGCTTCACACTGTACGAATCCCAAACGATACCAGTGACACCAACGATTTATCTCCATTTCCACGGCCTGTTGGCAAAGAGATTCGGCAATGTCATAGCCTTGTTGTTCCAGGGCATAGATTTCACCAAGACGGCTCATGGCGCCGGCATCCCGAGGATTAAGTGAGGTCGCCCTTTCGAGGCTTTTCATGGCTTTCTTGTTTTTATCCAGAGCATGATATGTTTCGCCAAGAAAGCGTTCCACCGCCCCAAGCATCACCTCACCCATGCGAGGATCCCACAACTCGGCTGCTTTTTCCAAAACTGGTAATGCACCTTTAAAATCTTTCTTCTGGCAGCGTAATCGCCCAACTTGCAAGAGGATATCGAAATTATCGCCCTCGACGGCCAAGCCCTTTTCAAAGCAGGCCTCCGCTTCCTCCTGCCTTCCCAGCCCCAAATAAACATGGCCCAGGTTAAACAGCGCCATAAAATTACCAGGATCATTTCCCAGAGCTTCCTCAAAAGAACGGTGAGCACGTTTAGGTTGATTCATTTGCGCATAGGAAACACCCAAGCTATTCAGGATATTGATATTGAAAGGATCAAGCTTCAGACCATGCTGGTATTCCTTAATCGCTCCTTCAAGGTCTCCCCGGTTATAAAAGACATCCCCACTGATATTGCAACTTACCGCGTCAAAGACTGCGAATGTTTCCGGTCCGAAAAAGGCTCTATGCAGAATAGCTTTTCTGGCATTGAGGATGGCATCGGTCTTCTTAAAACCGATACAGGGTTGGCATGCAATGCCGGCAGAAAGAGTATGCCTGGTTGCCTTACGGACCTGGGCCTGTAAACTCTCAACCCATTGCTCGGCCTGATCGCCATCAGCCCCTTTTAATAATACATATGCCTGTCCCGCATCATGGGGGATCACAATGGCCTTTTCACCAATAAGAGAAAGAATCTTTTTGGGAAAGGTTGGTTGGGGAGTTTTTTTCTCACCTTCGGTAGATACTTTTTCATCGAGCTGTAATAAAATGAGAGAAAATGTTCGACATCTCTGCAGATGGCCCAACACCATTTCTTCCAATTCCGGTTCTACTTCCGAGATCCACCTGGAGCGTTCATCCTGCAATGAGGCAAAGGTACACAGGGCATAAGGCCCTTGTCCGCGAGCCTTTTGCAAAGCCTTCCAGGCTTGGTCCAAAAGCATTTCCGCTTTGCAGCCGAGAGGAGTGTCGGGACACCCTTCGTTCCCTTCTCCACCATACCCGCAGTCTGCAATACCGATTCGAACCGGCCCGAAATCTTCCCGCCGCAGCCAACGAAGCACAGCCTCTGCCATGCGCATGGCATGCTCCAGCTCAGCCTCACGCCAAAGTACGGCAAAAACGCCGGCCCCAAAATGGTACAGAGGTGAATAATCACCAATCAAGGATTTCAAATACGCAGCAGACTTGGCGATATATTGCAGGCCTTGTTCAGCATCTTGAACCCTTGGGAACACCTCAATGAGTGTTAAAACATATGGAGAATGCTGGCCAGAATGAGCCTCTGAACTTTCGTCCATCGGCATACCGCCGGCATACCACAACTCTTCATGGAAAGCACGGCCGTTCAACAAACCTGTTACCGGGTCCAAAGACCATTCTTTCAACAAGGCCAGTTCACGGGAAATTTTTTGACTGGCTTCCTTCAAAAATTCATGGGAGTGTTGCAGAAATATTCCCTGGGAATCCCCTTGGATGATCGCCCCACCTATGAGCTTGTCATTATTCCAGAGAGGAAGAAAAAGGATGCTTCCCGAAGCAGCTGTGCGAGGACGCTTTTTCGCAATCATCCGCTCAATATCGAGCTGCCATTCCGACTGCAATGCTGGATATGGTTTTCCATCATCGCCAACATCGAAACAATGGAGAACACGACCTGGCAGATACAGGCTGACAGTTCGCACCAGCAGTCCTTCAAGAGCATGAAGGTCACCGGGCTGAAGCCCTTTATCATTCCAGGCAAAAGGAAATGTCATGCTGTCTGAGCCTTGAAAACCGCGGTCAAAGTTTCAGCCAGAAGTGGTACTTCGTCATCGGCAACAGTGCGCATATCCAAGAGCATACGGTCATCTTCAATTCGGCCAATGACCGGCACAGTGGCCTCTCTCAACTGTTTTTCCAATGTATTAATCGTCCTGTCCATGGGATAAATCAGCACAGCCCGACTCATTAAACCTTGTTCTGGCAATGCACCACCACCTACCCGCGATTCGGTCTTTATGGTTTTCATTTCCCAATCGGTGCTAATGTTTTTCTTCAGCCTTCGCAAGAGCCTTTGGGCTCGGCGCTGGATGGCCTCATAGTCCATGGTCAGCATGGCTGGGGTGGGCAGAGTTTTTCGTGCCTGCTCTTCATCAAAATAGAGCCGTAAAACCGCTTCCAGGGCAGCCAGGGTAAATTTATCGATGCGTAAGGCCCGGTTCATGGGATTCTGTTTTACCCGGTCAACGATTTCCTTTTTCCCCAAAATTATACCGGCCTGGGGGCCACCCAGTAATTTATCACCGCTGAATGTTACCACATCAACTCCGGCATCGACCACCTCGCTGACTGTGGGTTCTTTCTCAAGACCAAAACGTGAATAATCAAGGAGTGAACCACTGCCTAAATCTTCTACAACCAGGAGATCATGTTCGTGGCCCAACTCAACCAGGTCTCTATTTTCCACTTCTTTGGTGAAACCAATGACCTTGAAATTACTGGAATGCACCTTCAATAACAGGGCCGTTTCCTCGTTAATGGCAATCTGATAATCTTTCAGATGCGTTCGGTTTGTTGCACCGACCTCCACAAGCCGGGCACCACTTTTTTCCATGACTTCCGGAATGCGAAAAGAACCACCAATTTCAACTAATTGTCCTCGAGAGACAATAACTTCACGGCCTTTGGCCAGGGTTTCAAGGACCAAGAGCACGGCTGCAGCATTATTGTTCACCACTAAGGCTGACTCAGCACCGGTAAGACGGCATAATAAATCTTCCACCAGGCTATAACGGCTCCCTCGCTTACCAGTGGTTAAATCAAATTCTAAGTTGGAATATCGAGTTGCAGCGGTAAGAAGGCTCTCCACCGCTTGTTTAGGAAGAAGAGAACGACCCAAGTTGGTATGTACCACAACTCCCGTGGCATTGAGCATCCGTCGAAGATTAGGAGTCATTAATTGATTTAGGCGGGCTTCAAAGGAAGAATAGAGTTTTTTCCTGGTTAAATCTCCCTTCTTTGTCAATCGGCTGGCCAAAATGTCCTGCCGTACCGACTCTAAAGTTGCTCTTACTGCATCTTTGACAACAGAAATAGGAGCATGACAATCTTCAGCAACCCAACCAAGAAATTCGTCAACTTTGGGTATGGAACGGAGAAGTCCCTGGACCGCTGTGTTTTTCTTTTTTATGTCTTTTTCCCGGGTAGCCATAAAGTATCATGAGTGGGTTTATTACTCTGGTTAATCAACTACGTCTTCAGACCATCTAACCTCTTGAAAGTACTTACCGTTTTTAGCACAAGGTGTCAAGGGAGCCACGGTATGGCATTGTGATTCTTTTCAAATAGATGGATCATAATGTGGCTGCCCATGAAAACAAAAATATTGTGGAAAAAATTAAAACTGATACTTTTTGAATTTACTCTGTATTAACCATAGTGGCTAATAATTTCAGACAATTACAGGTATTCACAGATTAAATAATATCCATGCCCGTATTCCAACTCTCCGATGAACTCACCTTTCCTCCCCCACAACTGGCGGAGCATGACGGCCTTTTGGCGGTAGGAGGAGACCTCTCAAAAGAACGTTTACTTCTGGCTTATGGAATGGGCATTTTCCCCTGGTATTCCGAGGGAGAACCCATCCTCTGGTGGGCGCCTTCACCTCGTCTTGTTCTTGACCCACACGAATTCCATCTTTCCAAACGACTGGCACGCACCATCCGGCAAAATCGTTATACTGTGACCGCTGACACTGCTTTTCCCAAGGTCATCGAAGCCTGTGCCACCAGCCGAACAAGCCACGATGAAGGGACCTGGATTACCAAGGAAATGAGAGAGGCATATTGTCATTTACATGATGCCGGCTACGCTCATTCAGTGGAATGTTGGCTTGATGATGAATTGGTTGGAGGTTTGTATGGTGTCTCTCTAGGCAGCGTATTTTTCGGCGAGTCCATGTTCAGCCATCAACCTGATGCTTCAAAGATTGCTCTTAAATACCTGGTTGATCTTCTCTTGTCATGGCAGTTTGACCTGATTGATTGCCAAATCACTACTGAACACCTGAAACGCATGGGTGCAAAAGAAATATCAGGTGATGACTTTCTTTCACTTTTACTTACTTACACAATAAAAACTACACATCGCGGTCCATGGACAATGTTCATACAACCGGAGTAAGCATGCTTCATTCCCTTATTGATTGAATATAAAGGAAACAGAAAATGCACAACCAGTTCATTATTCGAAACCTATTCAGAGTTTTATTGGCCACCACGGTATCATTTTTTATTTGTGGGTGTTCCGGAAATAATAATGACACAACCCCAGTCACGGACGATGTGTATGATAATCCAGTCTATGTCACTGTTGGAACCCACATAGAATATGGGCTAATTTTTAACAAAACCGGCTGTGCAGGCTATTTAGAATTCAGATCTAAACTGTTGACCGCCGCTAATTTATTCAACGCATATGGGGTTAAATGGAACTTACAGGTCAGCGGTCCATTTGCTGAAAAAGTCAGTGTGTGCGACAACTCTGAGGTGGTCGAGACAACTGGTGGTGAGAACCTGCTGATGTACCTTTACAATACTAAAAATACAATGATTGATCCTCATGCCCACGAAGATACCGAAAATTATACCGATTTACGAATGGCCATTCATGGTTTGGGTATTCCATTAAATGACCTGACTGTAGTTGGCGGTTTTGAAAGCGGTAACCATAATCAATTCACATCATTTTTGTCCGGAAAACAAGGAGAAGAGTACCCAGATTCCTTTTGGCATCCTGAAGTTTTATCCTTTTCTGCAAACCTTGGACATGAGCTCATGGACGAGGATTATTCCGCTGGAATGTGGCAGCCTCTGGATTTTGATTTCTGGCCCTCCCAAGGGCAAGATGGTGAGAATTATTATTCCACTGTTTACGACAACACACGGGGAATGGCCATTGCGGGCATGGGTTTTCTTCATAGCTGTGAATTGGGCCATACAGACAGTTTATTCTGGAGAGCAAGTGATTACGTGAAAGTGTTGACCGAGTACATCGCTGATGGCACCGCACCTTCAGGAGAAATTTACACTGCGACAATCGCCACAACTCAAGGCCAGGTTAACGATAATGACCAATACTTGGAACTCTGGCGCAATCAGCTTGAAGATCTCAAGCCACTTGTTAACTCCGGTAAAGTTGTCTATGTACATTTTCAAGAATTGCCGCAAATCTGGATGGATAATTACCAAAACCGGGCCAATATCTTTTAAAATAAATGAAATACAGCCATCGGATTATACTTGTGATGATATGGGCAACCGAATTTGATGGCTGCGTGAGGCTCAAATAATTTCAAATGTCACCTCGAAATATCAAATAGCCCCAAAAAAGGCACATATTGTGGTACCCAGACGAACTGCACGCAAGCTACACACCCCACACATCCCCGCAATCTCCTAATATTACTACATATTTTTTAAACCCCACCATAAATCTGTAATCCTTACATATTTAATTTGTATAAAAACGCCTCCTTGTTATACAATTTTTTTATCTGAAGATTTTTAAACGAAAATGCATTCCACACCCCCACAGGATCTAAAAATCCCTTAAAGGAGGAAATTATGCACTGGAAATTGGCAAAACGGATTTTCATCATTGGAATTGCGGCCACTGCCGTGGCCTTTGTTCATGGCGCCTGTTCCAGTAGTAGCGACAATACTACGACAACAATAACAGAGGACACCAGCTACGATAAAGGATTGGACATTCCTGCAGGTGACAGTTTGGTCATTGATGACAGCTCTGACGATGGCAGCACTATTATTACCATTGATGGGGACTTTAACTGCGCCGGCACATTAGACGTACGCGATACTGACGCAGCCATTTATATCGATGTCTCTGGCAATGCAGATCTCTCCTGCGACATTGAATTTCCGACCACAGGCACGGGAAGTAGCCGGGTGGACATGGTGGTTGATGGTCTTATCACTATTTCCGATGGATTCAATCCATTAGTTTATGGCAGCGTCATTATTGTCGACGATGTCGCCTTGCTTAAAACCCCTACGGAATTAGAAGCAGATGCCCTTGTGGATGACGGTGTCTCCCCGGTTATTATGAAGCCGGCCGACACAGCGGGTGCCACCGATTTCACCAGCGATCCAGATCCCACATTTGACATTATGGCGAGGGATTGTACTGAAGGGGCTCACACTATTTCCGGTTCCTGGGTTCCCACCGAAGCCATCAGCAATCTTAACCAGGGAGCATCGCAGGGGCCTTTGGTTTTCTCTGTCTGGACCGAATGCGATTTGAATATGGATAATTTCGAAATTGATCCTCCCATTTGGGCAGATCCTCCCGAAACAGATGGCCAGGGTATTGGTGAGGACCCCGATGCTGCCAGTGGCGCGGACGGACGGAAAGGTATGACTCTAAATGCCCGGACCAATGGCAAAATGAATTTCAGCGGTGGCTCCGTTTTAAACCTCATGGACGGCGGTGCCGGTCAGCCTGCAACACACACGGGTGATCCTGCAATTGCTACAGGCGGAAAGGGTGGCAAGAGTGGTGACATGAAAATCCAGGCAGGCGGCGGTTTTACCTTTGCCGAAGGAGCCACCCTGACCATCAATCCTGGAAAAGGCGGCGATGGCGGTGATGCCACAGCAACAGGTACAGCAGGAGTAGCTGGTTGTCCTGGTACAAAAGGAGGCGATGCCACAGCCACTGCCGGTGACGGCGGTGATAATACGAAAAAACTGACCATTCGTGGCGTTACTGATCCAGGCAGCAAAATCATTATTGGCGGCATCGAGGCTGGTATCGGTGGTGCTGGAGATGCCACCGGTGGTGACGGCGGGGCTGGTGATCCCGGCGAGTGTGACGGCGGAGCCGGCGGTGATGCCACAGCCAGTGGCGGCAATGGCGGCGCTTCCTCATTTTCCGGCTCTGGCACAGGCACCCTTGCTCCGGAAGTATATGCTGGTGACGGTGGAGATGCCGGGGCGCTGGCAGGGAAAGGCGGCAAAGGCGGCGAGAATGAACCCAACAAAGGTGGCGACGGCGGCGACGGTGGTGAATCTCTGGCCGACGCAGGTAGAAAAGGTACGGAAACCGGCGGCACCCCAATGGGGCAAGCCGATGATGGCACTCCTTCTACCAATCTCCCCGGCGGCGTCGGTGGTGATTGCGGCAAGTGTGACGGTGTCGGTGGTGAAGGTGGAACCTGGGACGAAAGAATAGACGGAGTTTCCCAGGATAGTGATACTTTTGAAGACGGCAGCAGTGATTGCGAATGCGAAGAAGAACTCTGCGGTAATACTGTCATTAATGCTGGAGAGGACTGTGACACCAACAATCTCAATGGTGAAACATGCCAAAGCCAAGGTTTTGATACCGGAGAACTGGCCTGCACCTCAGGCTGTGCCTTTGACACCAGTGGTTGTGAAAACATTGCCGATCCAATCTGTGGCGACGATGCTGTCAACCAGGTGAATGAAGACTGCGATGGCACTGACCTTGATGGTGAAGATTGTGTCAGCCAAGGTTTTTCAGGCGGCACCCTGGCCTGTGATTCGGGATGCAATTTTGACACCAGTGGATGTGAGAGTGGCTGCACCCAAGGTGACGATTTGATCAGCTTGGTGCCGGGCTCCGTGACCATCAATCATATATACGGAGGTACTAGTTGCCCACAGAATGGACCTGATGTAGAAATCCAAAATGTCAGCACGGAGATTGTCAGCCTGGAGTTGACAAGCAACCATCCTGACCTTGGCCCTATCACTGTACAACCTATCGGAGCAGGTGGTACCGACACATTCAATCCAGTGTTTACCTGTACCTCACCCCACGTGGCAACAGAAATGGTCTCCATGACATTATTCGCTACTTCGGAGGGAGGTTGTACCCAACAATTAGATCTAAATGTCACTATTAATATTTCAGGACTTCCATAAATCTAAACACGAATAAAGATATGAAAAGGGCTGCCTCACTTTCGAGGCAGCCCCTTTTTTTTATTTAACAACCACCCCTAGAAGGGGTGGATTAAAAGGTGACCCTAAAAGGGT
>CAYUCH010000003.1:0-60056 GCA_964443295.1 uncultured Desulfobulbia bacterium
AAGGGTTCAAGGGTTCAAGGGTTCAAGGGTTCAAGGGTTCAAAAAAATTATATATGTAATACTGGCAATTTAGCAAGCAACAACTTAGAGAAGACCGGCTTTTTTGAGATGCACCTGAAGAACCGAGACTGCGGCTGGCGTGACACCAGGAATACGGGAAGCCTGCCCCAGAGTGCGTGGGGCTACTTTAGTCAATTTTTCCACCACCTCATTGGATAGACCTGCAAGACCGTGGTATTTAAAATCTTCTGGCAATGTAACATTTTCCAGCTTTTTAAAACGGCCCACCTGTTCATTTTGACGACGAATATACCCTTCATATTTGATCTGCAGCTGCACCTCTTGTTGCACAAAAGACGCCACCTTCACTTCATCCCCGGTAATGCGATGGAGGTCATTAACAGTCAACTCAGGCCTTCTCATCAGATCAAACAGGCTGATGCCGTTTTTCAATGGAGCGCTGTTCAAACAGGACAATCGATCATTGACTCCTGCTTCCGGACGAAGAACAGTTTCTGAAAGCCAGGCCAAGCCTTTCTCCATGGCATTTTTCTTATTCATAAAGGCATCAAAGGTCTCTTCTGTAACCAAACCTAATTCATGCCCCAGTTCACAAAGCCGCAAATCAGCATTATCTTCCCTGAGGAGCAATCGATATTCTGCTCTGGAAGTGAAAAGACGATACGGTTCTTTGGTTCCCAGAGTGACCAAATCATCAATGAGTACACCGGTGTATGCCTGGGAGCGATCAAGAATCACTGGCTCAGCATCGCGGACCTGTTGCACAGCATTGATACCTGCCATGAGTCCCTGGGCCGCAGCCTCTTCATAGCCGGAGGTACCGTTAATCTGGCCAGCCAGGAATAATCCCCCAATCCGCTTTGTTTCCAATGTTGGATGAAGTTCCAGAGGATCCACGTAGTCATATTCAATGGCGTAACCTGCCCGAATTATTTCCACATTTTCAAGCCCTTCAATGGATCGTACCATGTCTACCTGTACATCATAGGGCAGACTGGTGGGGATACCGTTTGGATAGACCTCCACAGTATCCAGACCTTCCGGTTCAAGAAAAATCTGATGCCGCCCTTTTTCAGGAAATCGCATGATTTTATCTTCAATGGAAGGACAATAACGGGCCCCAACACCTTCGATTATACCGGTGAACATGGGCGAACGCCCCACTCCTTTTCTTATTATTTCATGGGTTTGCTCGTTGGTATAGGTGATGTAACAAGGGAGCTGAGGAAGCTTGGGCTGATTGTCACTGGTAAATGAAAATAGCTGTGGCGGATCGTCGCTGTGCTGGGGAGAAAGCTTTTCGTAATCAATGGTGCTTCCATCAAGTCTTGGCACCGTTCCTGTTTTAAGGCGCCCCATAGAAAAACCAAGTTCGCGCAAATGTTCAGGAAGAAGAAGCGATGGTGCATCCCCCATACGACCGGCTGGGAAAGATTTCAATCCGACATGGATGAGTCCATTGAGAAAAGTACCTGTGGCAATGACCACCGTCCGGGCATAAATCTCCTCTTCCAATGAGGTGATCACTCCGGTGACCCGGCCATCTTCTATGAGCAACCGGTCTACAACGGCCTGCTTGATATCCAAGCCTTCTTGTTGTTCAAGGACCGTTTTCATGCGGATCTGGTACAGACGTCGGTCAGCCTGAGCCCGGGAGGACCAGACAGCTGGACCTTTACGAGTGTTCAGCCTTCTAAACTGGATACCCGTTGCGTCGATGTTTTTGGCCATCTCACCGCCAAGGGCATCAATTTCCTTAACCAGATGCCCCTTGGCAAGGCCACCCACTGCGGGGTTACATGACATGGCACCAATGGTATCGGCATTGATCACCGTGACGGCGGTCCGGCATCCCATTCGGGCCGCGGCCAGAGCTGCTTCGCAACCTGCATGGCCTGCACCGATTACAAGGACGTCATATGGCTTTGCTTTACTTGTCATAAAATTGCGTTTTAAATCCAATCATGAGTCATCCATGATTAGTCAAGAACTTCATACCAAGTAAGTGATCACAGGTGCAGTAGTGCGCCCGAAGGAAGTGCCCTTGGGGTATTCGTGTTCAGGGCAAGCAGACTATAGTTTTTTCGCTATGCTGCTTGCCCTTAACGCGGACAGGTCAGCGAGCCTGCGAGACTCCGGATGCTGTGCATGTGGTCACTTACTCACTTTTTCCACCAGATCAAAGCCCACCTAACTGGCGGCTTTCCCTCAATGGTCCACGTCCCCTGTGGGTGTTCGCACAGATGCTCATTAATAAAAATTTGGAGTTTTTCCTGTTCATCCATAGTCGGATCATCCACCATCCAGGTGAGACTCTTTTCAGCTTCTTTACGAGTTGCAAATGGGCCATTCCGGTCGGCGGAGATAAAATTCACATTGGCCTGGATACCCATTTGATAGAGAATATTTACTGTGAAAATATAATCCGGACCCGTCTTAAACTCCCGCCCAATTGCCTCAAAAAGGGCTGGATACATGGGACCGTTTCCCACCCGATCAGTGATGAAAACCGCTTTTTCAGCATGATTATTCAGTTTTTCCAATGCAGCTCGGAGATCCTGAACGGCAAGAGATCGTGACGCAATGGCCACATCGTGAACTCCAACTCCGGCTTGCTCCCAGTCGTCTTCCCAGGCAACCTGTATGGTGTGGACATTTTCATGTCCTGCTTCCCGAGCCTGCTCATTTAACACCCCAAGCATTTTGGCAGAAAAATCCAGGGCTGTGACCTGCCTGACCATCGATGCCATAGGTAAGCTCAATGTTCCTGGCCCAGCCCCAACATCCAAAACCGACCATTCTGGTTTTGGCTTCAAAGCTGCCAGAAATTCGTCCACATAGGTTGAACCAATATTACGTTTGGCAAAACCAGCAGCCCGCTTATCCCAATCACCTTTCTTTTTCTTCTTCCAGGACTTTTTGCGGCGACTCTCTTGCCACAATGTGTTCCAATCAATATCACGAGGGTCCATAATGAAAATTCAAGACAAATAGGCTGGTAACTAAAGGTGGTTAATCTTCAATCTTTGATTTTATATCGGGCATGGTCTCGGGTTTGCTTGCATCCCATATACGGCTTTCTTTACCGGTTGCGGTAACATTTTCATAAACGCCATTATCCCGCCGAACGAGCTTGGTAAAACCCATATTTTTCAGATCACTATTGGTTTTGGGAGTAGAAACAGCAACAAGCGATATGAGCCGTTTCACTGGATTGCCGCAGTTTGGGCATTGGGTGAATTTATCACTGGACATTGGCTGGGTTACTTCAAAACAGGTTCCCAGTTCACATGCTTTTTCTGTATGTTCGTATTCGTATACCGGCATTTTTCTGTATCAAACTAACTTAGCGTCTTTGGAGACGATTCAGAATAATAGTCAGTTCACCCTCATCAGATGACAATAAATTGGTCTTTGTGGCTATAGTATACTCTTTTTCCGCCAGTTCAAGAAACTTGGGCAGGCTTTTCCGTCGCGCATCATGGGCCAGGAATATCACTCCATCGGGCTTTAATAGCGTAGAAAACAGGCTGAGAAGAGGTTCAAAAAAATCATCTCGGAAAAGAACTTCAGCGCCGATGATTTTATCAAATGGTTCCATGGTGGGTGGTTTCATCCAATCAATATGTCGAAATTTCACCTCCGGTAAACCACTGGCAGCGGCATTAACCTTCTGAAAATCTAAAATGACCTTTTCATAATCACTCAAGGTCACCTGATATCCTGCCGCGGCTGCGGCCAAACCAGGAGCTCCAAGACCGGCACCGATCTCCAGCAGGGATTCACCAGGAGCTGGCTTACCAGATGCCATCAATCCACCCAGCACCATGGCCGATTCCCACAGGCGTACCCAGAAAGGGAAGTCCTCGACATCTTTAAAAGGATCCTTTCCCGCCAAAAGTGGCTCAAGATCCTGGACTGTTAAAATTTCCAACTCTGTAGTGCCAAAACGCAATTTCTCAAAAGCTACTTTATACTTTTTACGTATATCCCGTAACTTTTTCGCTATTTCATCGGGTAACTCTCTGGATGACATGATCTTTTCTTCCTATCCTCAAACTACTTTTTAAAAACTATACAAACAATAAGGCTGCATACACAATCCCTGCCAAAACAAGACGATAATATGCAAAAATCTCGAATGACCTGGTACGGATATAACGCAGCAACAGGGCAATGACCAGGTAGCCCGATAATGCGGCTGACAAAAAACCGGACAGATAAATTACGGTATTGCCACCAGCTGAGCTTTGTGCAACTATCTCCGGCAATTTATATACTCCTGCCCCAAAAATTATGGGAGCTGAGAGCAAAAATGAAAACTTTGCAACGGCCTGCCTATTAAGTCCTCTAAACAAGCCGGCTGTCATAGTTATGCCGCTTCTCGACACACCCGGCATAATGGCCATGGCTTGGGCCAAACCGATTATCAACGCATCTTTCATGGTGATGGAGGAAAAATGTCGATCATGGCTACCTGCCTTTTCCCCCCAGAGTAAGAGAAGCCCTACGAGTCCTAACACCGTGGCTACAATAGCCGGAGCACGCATATGAGCTTCAGAAAAGTCTCCCAGAAAAAGACCTGCCAGAACACCTGGGATAGTTGCCAGACAAATGTATCCCACCATGGATCGCATCCGGCTCATATCTTCCGACTTATCATTATATGAAACCAGTGATTTGCCCATGAGGAAAAAATCCTCTCGGAAATAAACAAGTATTGCCAATAATGTGCCGAGGTGGAGCGCTACGTCAAAGGCCAATTCCGCCTCTTCCGCCCCAAAAAAAGCATGGGCAAGGGCCAGATGACCGGAACTGGAAATGGGCAGAAATTCCGTTGCACCTTGCAAAATACCCATAAGTATTGCATAAAAAACTGTCATTCTTAACCTCACTCAATGACATTGCGTTATATATATGTACAAATCGCTTCAAGCGAAGGCACTATACGTGAGGGGAAGTTAAATGTAAACCCTTGCGTGCGATACGTTCCCATTACCTTTTTTAATTGTTTCTTCAATGACATAAAATTTAATGGAATACCTGGAACACTGGCCGGATATTATTCTCAGCATCATTTTATTTGTCGGAATTGTAGGTTCTTTTGTTCCTGTCATACCTGGGACTGGCATTATTCTCTTGGGCGCTCTCTTTCATGGTCTCATCACAAACTTTTCACCCATAAACTTTCAAGTACTTCTGGTGTTGGTGTTTTTCTTTTTGCTGGCCCAGGCAGGCCAGTATGTCGTCACAAGTATGGGAAGTAAAAAATTTGGATCAACGAAATACGGAATAATCGGTGCAGGGGTGGGAATGCTGGCCGGGTTTATCCTGCCCATACCAGGAGGTGGCTTTGTTGGGGCATTCCTTGGAGCCTTTTTGGCCGAGCTTCTTTTTGCCCTGCAAGACCTGAAAAACTCATTCAAGGCAGGAGCCGGTGCACTTTTAGGCGCCATTTTTTCACTGTTTTTCGAATTCGGCCTTGCCTGCACCATGGCAGGGCTTATTTTCTATAGCCTCTTTGCTGTTTAGGCACCTCATCGGGATAAACTCCCTACCAAATCCATCACTTCCCATAAACTGAAATGATCACAGGTGCCGCAAATTCACGTTAACACGGGTGATCGCCATAGACTGCTATGCGGAGAGTCATGATGGAGTGACTATGTGATGGTTGTGATCATTTACAAAAAAAAAGAGCTGTTTGATCATCAATGATCAAACAGCTCAAATTCAGACAAAGACGTGCAAATAAGTAATTAGCAGCCTTCGATGGCTTTGCTTCCACCACTTTTTTTGCTTTTTACGCTTACTTTATCACCAGCTTTCAGTTTGCTGGCTTTTTTGCAGGTCATGGTAACTTTGTCGCCGTCAACAGAGTCAACGGTGCATTTTACTTTAGCAGCGAAACCAACTGCTACAGTGCTCATAAGGAAGGCGGCTGCCAAAACGGAAACAAGTACTTTTTTGCTCATCTCTCTACTCCTTTAAAAAAATTATGATACCCAGTCCCTCACGGACGTTTAAGCCTCTACTAAAACGAGAATATCTTATAAAAGATTGCCTTAATGTCTGTCAAGATGAAATTTTAATTTGCACCTTTGGGCTCAAAAGGGAGTTCCTGCACATTTAATTTAATAACTTTTCAACATCCCTTCTTAAAATTTTATACGACGTATAACCGGTGTACGTCCTTTGTTTTCTTCCGGTTCTATCTAAAAGAAAAGTGGTTGGCACACCGCGCACTCCTCCAAACTGAACCAAAACATTTTGGTCGGCAATCACTACCGGATAGTCGATCTTGCTCCGCTTAATAAATTTCTTCACAACCCGGCTCCCACCTTGATCAATGGAAATACCAAGAACAACCAACCCTTTCTCACCGAATTCTTCCTGCAACTTTTTGAGATAAGGAATTTCTTTGCGACAAGGAGGACACCAGGTGGCCCAAAAATTCACTAAAACCACCTTGCCTCTTAATTGTCTCGAATCAATAATATTTCCATCTGGTACTGTTGCGAGAGAAAATTGAGGGATATCCGGTGCTGCTTGCGCAATATCGCTCGATAGTGCAAAAAACAACATCCAAACAAAGACTCCGAAAACGATCTTAAAAGCAAAACAATTCCGGCACAAAAGCTTCATGAACATAGACATACTCTTCTATCTGTAGAAAAAATTCATACTCTATACTTTCTTTATTATGGGCCATATCCTTACCAGTCTTTCGCCACGATGACAAAGAAAAACAACTCTACGGGCCAATAAAATGACCGGCAACCATTATTATACTCATGGCGCCGGTCATTTCATGCATATTGGACAAATCAACAGACAGTTCTTTAGTTGTTCAGTATTTCTCCCCGGGTGCTGATCACTACTTCTTTTACAGGAATATCTGCACCAGCCCGTTTCAATGCCTCCTGAATAATACTCCGCATCCCCGAGCAGCAGGGGACTTCCATGATGGCAATGGTGACGCTGGCAAGTTCAGCTGTGGCAAAAATATCACGGAATTTCTGCACATACATGTCCACTTCATCAAATTTTGGACAACCGACCAGTACAACTTTCCCCTTTAGAAGTTCACCATGAAAGTGTGGATATGCAAATGCTGTACAATCAGCAGCCACTAATAAATCTGCGCCTTTAAGAAAAGGTGCTGTGGGTGGCACCAAACGAATCTGAAGAGGCCAGTGGGTCAAGGCTGATCCACCTGCCATCGGTGTAAGTCCACTCACCGGTTTATTGGCCTGCTGGCATGGTGTAAGAGTTGGAGCAGGAGCAGCGACTAAAGAAGGACCAGAGCACGCACAGGATGGAGCACTTACCTCTTTTTTTCTGGCAGCCTTTTGCTTTGCCAAGAGTTCCTCGACTGCCTGATGATCGTAATCTTCAACTTCTCTCTCAACTATGGTAAGCGCGCCTTCAGGGCATTCCCCCAAGCAGGCGCCTAGTCCATCACAATATTTTTCCCCTATGATCCTGGCCTTGCCGTCAATAATTTCCAGAGCCCCCTCGGCACAAGACGGTACACAAACACCACAGCCGTTGCATAATTCTTCATCTATTTCAATAATATTGCGCATTACTTTCATACTCTTTCTCCTTGCATCCTTCCTTCAGCAACGGTTGGTTATATTTCCTCACATCCGTGTTTCAGCTTATATTCAATACTTCCCTTGCCAAACCTGCGCCCCTTTCAGTGTAAAAATTCTGCTCAATGAACTCCGTTAATTCATCATCTGTTCTAGGAGTTTCTTTTTGCGCTTCGTCCAAAGTCACGACCATGAGAGCATCGTGCAGTACTTTAGATTCAATACTACTTGCTTGATTCATGTTTGCGGTTTGACGTAAAAGATCTATTACTTCTAAGATAAAATTCGCCTCTGCATCAATGGCCTTTAAAATCTCTTTAGGAAAATCTTTATCAAAATTTTCTTCACTCTCAAAATCATAGAGTAGAGCCGAGACCATGACCACGGCAAGTTTACAGGCTTCTTCTCTACCAATTTCTTCGGCATATTGCACTGCTTTGGATGCCCGGCCGAAACGTTGAAAATCTCCTTCACACTGCCGTTTCAGTTCTATGGCCACCTTATCTTTAATGAGCTCCTGTTTCTTGGCAGCTAGTTCCGGCGGCAGAGAGCCTAAACACTGTTCAGCATAGGGACAATAAGAAGCACAGCCAAAATCAATCCGGGGATTCAACATCCGGTGACCGCAATTTCGGCACGTCCTGGTGGAGTCATCTTTAAAGAACTCTACCACGTGCGAGCATTCCGGACACTTTGCTTCAAAAATTGCCGCGTCATCCCAGTAGCGACTATCTTGACCAGGGCATTGCATGGTGTCCTCTCCCTAAAAATTATTCAAAAAGGTTTAATTGTGGGGAAGCAGTGGTAGATACTCCTTCCCCACTTTACTATTAACCTAATATGGCCTGCAGGTCTTCATCCGCTGTGGAGATGGGCTTGATCTCAAAATTCTGAACCAGCACATCAAGAACACCTGGGGTAATGAAAGCAGGAAGGCTTGGGCCAAGACGGATATTCTTGACACCCAAGGAGAAGAGTGACAGAAGAATAACCACGGCCTTCTGCTCATACCAGGACAGAACTAATGAAAGCGGCAGATCATTTACACCGCATTCAAATGCATCGGCCAAGGCCAGGGCAATTTTCACCGCAGAGTAAGCATCATTACATTGCCCGATATCCAGAAGTCGAGGAATGCCACCGATATCACCAAGCTGTTTGTCAAAGAAACGAAATTTGCCGCATGCCAGAGTCATTACCATGCAATCCTCTGGAATTTTCTCAACCAGCTCAGTGTAGTAATTACGTCCAGGCTTGGCTCCATCACAGCCACCAACCAGGAAGAAATGACGGATAGCCTTACTTTTTACCGCATCAATTACCTTGTCAGCCACTGACATCACTGTATTCCGACCAAAACCAACCAAAACCGTGCCTTTATCCGTATCCGCAGGGAAACCATCCATGGCCAGCGCTTTTTCGATCACTGGACCAAAATCGCCATTCTGTACATGGGTAACTCCAGGCCAACCAACCAGGCCAGTGGTAAAGATATCATTGAAATATGAATCTTTGGGCTTCTGAATACAATTTGTGGTCATAAGAATAGCACCGGGGAATTCGGCAAATTCCTTGGCCTGATTCTGCCATGCTGTTCCATAATGGCCATAAAAATGATCGTATTTCTTTAATTCAGGGTAACCGTGGCAAGGAAGCATCTCACCATGGGTATAGATATTGATTCCCTTGTCTTTTGTTTGTTCCAGCAAGTCAGCCAGGTCTTTCAAGTCATGGCCGGAAACCAGGATTGCTTTGCCTGCTTTGGCACCAAGAGGAACCTCGGTTGGCACAGGATGGCCATACGTTCCGGTATTTCCTGCATCCAGCAATTCCATGGCCCGAATATTCACTTCACCGCATTTCAAGGCCAAGGCAACACAGTCATCAGCTGTAAGGTCAGTGCGCAACAAGCCGGCTAAAGCCTCATGGATAAATGTGTAGACTGCATCATCTTCCTGGCCGAGAATTTTTGCATGGTCTGCATATGCAGCCAAGCCCTTCAATCCAAAAAGCAGTGTATGCTTCAGGCTGGTAATATCCGCATTCTCGCCACCAGGCTGTAATTCGACCGCCTCACCCTGCTTAACTATTCCATCCATAAACCCTTCTGGGGTGAAATTGGCAGCTGCCTCGTCAAAATTAACATTGCCACCGGCTGCCTGGACTTTCTCTTTTAATTGTTCACGCAAGGCGACTGTACGGTTAATCAGAGAAACAAAACGCTCTTCATCAAAATTCACATTGGTCAAGGTTGAAAACACACCTTCACAAGTAAAAAGGTCTACTTCATTATCCGTAACGCCAACCTTCCGACCTTCAACAGCATAGAGGGCAAGACCCTGTAAAGCATGGATAAGCAGGTCCTGTAGAGCAGACACATTGGGTTGTTTTCCACAAACACCAATTGTTGTGCATCCAGTCCCTTTGGCAGCTTGTTCACATTGGTAACAAAACATAACATCCTCCTTTTCTTTTGATAACTAATCGAGACCGATGGTTAAATCCATTCGGTTGTGTTTAAGTGGATACGCACTGTTGACTAAATGATAGCAGACCCTGGAAACACTTTTCTTTGACTTAGATCAAGTGCGGTATTTTTTTTCAAAAAATGCTATGTATTATTGCACTGGATTCTTCAGGATTAATTCACTCAACTTTTTCACCATCTTATGACTTTATCAATTCTCCTAATATTATTTGCTTATCTACTGGGTTCAATTCCGGTTGGGTTGGTATTGGGGCGTTTCCTTGGAGTTGATGTACGCAAGGAAGGCAGTGCCAATATTGGCGCCACCAATGTCAGCCGTATCTTAGGTAAAAAAATTGGCCTGGCAACTTTAGTCGCTGATGCCTTAAAAGGCGCTTTTCCAATGATTGTTGCCGTTTGGATACTAAGCGGCAATCAAGACACCTCGCTTTATGTCCATCTCTGTGGAGCTGCCGCCTTTCTCGGACATGTCTTTCCTGTTTACCTGGGCTTTAAAGGTGGAAAAGGTGTGGCCACAGCTTTAGGAGTCTTTCTTTACCTTGCCCCTCTGGCCGTTTTGATAGTAGCAATAATCTTTTTCGCTGTTGTAATGAAGTGGAGATATGTCTCGGCCGGGTCTCTTACAGCATCTGGATTTCTCCCCCTTGCTGTATATCTCGTGGGAGCAGAACAATACTCCATATTTCTCGCCATAGCCATTACCACTTTCATCTGGATATGCCATCGAGCCAATATTGGCAGATTATTACGGGGAGAAGAGTCAAAGTGGGGAAAATAAAGCAGGTCGGGCCATGACAAAAGAAAAATGGAAAGAAGTATTAGCTGCTAAGGAAATTCTCGGCCTGGAAGACACAGTAACAATGACGGAATTAAAAAAGACTTACCGTAGATTATCCAAGCAATTCCATCCAGACACAGCGGCATCGAGTGATAGAGAAAATACCAATGAAAAATTCAGGGAAATCAGCAAGGCATATTCAGTAATCAGGGCGTATTGTGAGCATTACCCTGTGACATTTAATCCCGAGGAAGACGGCAGTATGTCTGCCGAGGATTTTTGGATGGACCGTTTTGGCCAAGACCCATTATGGGGTAAAGGCACCTGAGGTGCCCTTACCAGTTGGACAATCTGTTTTAGATCAAATCAGGATTAACAGATACCTCCGCAATTTCCTTTAAACCTTGAAGCCACCCAGACAAGACAAGTTGTTGTTTTTCTAACAGCAGTGACGCCTCAATAGACCGTCGTCTATCATCGGTCAATTCTGTCAGCGCAGCATCCTTTCTATCAACATAACCAAAAACAAAATTAATACCGCGTTGTTTAACCGGTGCATCCGGGTATGGATTTTCAGCAGTAAGGCCTAAACCTTTACTTATGAATTCAGGTGGGAATGCAATGGAGGATCTTCGAACGCGGGAAAAAAAGGATGTTACTTGAACTTCTACTGAACGTTTTGCCGCTTCATCAGCAAAACTTGCACCTGTCTTTAATGCTGCCAACATAACATCAACATCATCTGCAGCCAACTTTTTACCAACTAAATCAACATAATCTTTTTCAACATCAGCCCGCACCTCTGACAATTCGGGCACCACAGGAGGCTTCTCATCGGTCAGAAAAACAATGGCATACTCTTCTGATCCTTCGAGCAACGAACTTAACTCGCCCTTTTTCAATTTAAGCACAAATCGCAAAAGACGTTTCCTTCCCCCCAGCCCAGGATCAGGATCAGTCTGAGTGAAAAAGTCTGTCTCATGTATCTCTGTTTTATTTTCGGCAGCATAAGCGTCCATACTTCCGGCCATAATTATCTTTTTATACACCTCATTGGCTTTCTCAAAGGCGATGGACTTAGCCCTATCTGCTCTCAGTGTATTTATTATGTCCTCCTTAACTTCATCAAGTTTCTTTATGTAAGCTGGCTGGATATCTTCTACTTTAATAATATGGTAACCAAACCGTGTTTCCACTACATCACTGATTTCACCTACACCTAGAGAAAATACTGCTTTTGCAAAGGGTGAAACCATTTGCCCGCGGGTAAAAAATCCAAGATCCCCTCCTTTGACAGCTGAACCGTCATCGGAATGTTTTTTTGCCAAAGTAGCAAAATCGTCTCCTTTTTTTACTCGAGCTAGGAGATCTTCGGCAGCTTTCTTCTTTTCCGCCTTTGTTTCAGGTAAAGCGGTTGACGATACCTTTTGAAGTATGTGGCGGGCTTGTCGTTTTTCTTCAATTTCATACGTTTCAATATTATCTATATAATATTTTTCTACTTCTTCCGGTGGAATGATGATCTCTTTGCCTATCTCTTCATAATTAAATGATATAAATCGCGCCTTCACCTGCCTCTTCGTCTTATACTTTTCCTGATTCTCTGCAAAATACTGAGTCAATGCTTCATCGGTGACCTCTACTTGGTCCCGGTAATTACCACTACTCAGTGAAACATATTGCAATTTCACCTCGTCGTTAGAAAAAGAGTAGCGATCGACAACCTCCTGTGGTGATACAGTAACAAAACGGCCCAGCATATCTTGTGCTTTTTTTTCTAACAAATCCTTGCGGACTGATGCCTCAAATTCACTAGGGGACATACGAGAACTTGCAAGAGTTCCTCGATAACGCTCCATATTGAATATTCCGCCTACATTAAATGCACCGAGAGTTTTAATTTTTTCTTGTATTTCAGCATCGGTGACTCCTATTCCCATTTCTAAGGCGCCCTGCCGAAGGAGTAAAGCCTGTACCATCCTGTCTAATACCTGGGCTCGAAAAGTTCCATCATCCAGCATACTTTTTGGGACTTCCTGTCCATAACGCTGTTTAAAGGTTTCATATTCCACCTGAAAAGCTCCTTTAAACTGCTCCAAAGTAATTGGCTCGCCATTAACGCTGGCGACTTCGTTTCGGCCTCCTTTTTGGTAACTACCAACTCCAAAAAAAACAAAAACAAGGGCAATAACTACCACAATGCCTTGCAAAAACGGGGACTGTGCTTTTTTACGAAAAAGGTCAAGCATGGCGCTTTTTTCTCCTACTCATTTGTCTGACTATAAAAAGAAACCGGAACAAACCGACTTCTGACTTCTGACTTCTGACTTCTGAACCCGACATCCTACGTTTTTTATTTTCCGGCGTCAACATCTTATCCTGGGGTACAGACATTCTGAATTTGGGACTCAAACGAATGCAAGATTACTCTGCAACTTATGCTTTGGCTAAATTCTCACCCCATGAAATATTTGCTACCAGTGGTACGTCCAATTTCACTACATTTTCCATGGCTTCACGAACAAGGCCTACAACAATTTTTTCTTCCTCGGGCGGAACTTCGAGAACCAATTCATCATGGATCTGCAGGATCATTCGGGTCTTCAAAGCATTCTTTTTCAACTGCTCATCTGTCTCAAGCATTGCCAATTTAATAATATCGGCAGCAGTACCCTGGATAGGTGTATTGATGGCCGTACGTTCAGCAAATTCCCGCCGCATCTTATTGGAGCTCTGAATTTCCGGTAAAAGCCGACGACGCTGAAAAAGAGTAGTGACAAAACCATCTTCCCTGGCCTTTTCGACAATATCTGCCATATATTTTTTAACACCGGTGTAATGCTCAAAATATCGTTCAATAAAAGTGGCGGCTTCTTTGCGGCTTAAATTCAATTGGCCTGCCAGACCGTATGCGCTCATGCCATACACAATGCCAAAATTAATGGTTTTTGCCACTCGCCGCATTTCGGCAGTAACAAATTCGGGATTCACTCGGAAAACTTCAGCAGCGGTACGGCGATGAACATCCTTGCCATCACGAAATGCACTGAGAAGAGCTGGATCTTGGGAATAATGGGCTAATACTCTCAGGTCGATCTGAGAATAGTCCGCCGCTAAAAATCTATACCCCTCTTCCGGAATAAAAGCTTCTCGAATCCGCTGGCCTTCAGTAGTACGAATTGGAATATTCTGTAAATTTGGCTTACTGCTCGAAAGACGTCCAGTGGCAGCAATTGTCTGGTTAAAAGAGGTGTGAACTCTTCCTGTATCAGCCTGGATAAGTTTGGCAAGTTTATCCACATAAGTCGATTTCAGTTTTGTGAGGTTCCGATAGGTTATAACGGCTTTCGGTAAATCATGATAATGTGCCAGTTTTTCAAGGACTTTTGCATCGGTGGAATAGCCGGTCTTCGTTTTTCTGCCATGGGGCAATTTTAACTGCTCAAAAAGAATTTCGCCCAGCTGCTGTGGCGAATTGATATTGAATTCACAATCGGCCAACCTATATATCTCTTCTCCTAAACTTTGAAGTTGCGAACTGAACTCCTGGGACATTTTTTGTAACGTATCAGGCTCGACTTTGATACCCCAACGCTCCATCTCTGCCAAAACAGGGACCAAAGCCATCTCCATGTCATAAAACAATTGCCATAGGGAATCAGTATTGAGCAGCTCAACAAACTCCTGCCAGAGGAGAAAAGCTGCAATTACATCCTCACAGGCGTAGTCTTTGGCTGGCTCAAGATTCACATAAGCAAAGGCATCCGGACGACGGTCATTACCAGTGACTTCTTTAAAGGAAGTTAGACGTTGCTGTAAAAATTCTTCTGCCAGATCATCGAGTTTGTGAGAACGCCGGGAAGGATCCAGGACATACGAGGCTATCATGGTATCCCATAATGGACCTCTCAAGGTGATCCCTTTTTGAAACAACACTTCAAAGTCAAATTTTATATTGTGACCCATTTTAGGCAATTCTGGATCTTCAAAAAATGGCTTGAGAGCTTCCAGAGTATCATTTTTCCCCAACTGGCCCGGCTGAAGCTCCCCTTCTTCCTGCTTATGTCCCAGGGGTATGTAAAATGCTGCATCTTTATCGGTGCAGACCGAAATGCCCACAAGATCCGTAGTTCGAGGTTCAAGTGAACTTGTTTCAGTATCCACAACCAAAATGGATGCCTGTTGGATGTTTTGAATTACCTTGTCAAGTAGTTCAGGAGTGTCAACCAGCTGAAAACCGCTGGAATCCATACCAGCCTGACTAACCTCGGACTTTAATAATCGAGAGAATTCAAGCTTGGTATACAACTCACGTAATGCGCTCTCATCTGCTTTACCCAACTGGTAGTCAGTCAAATCATTTGGGACAATCAAGTCTTCTTTTAACGCTATTAATTGCCGGGACAAAAAGGCATTGTCACGATTTTCAGCAAGACGTTCTCGCAGCTTAGGAGTGCCTGCCTCCTTTATATTCTCGTAAATTCCTTCAAGAGAGCCAAAAGCATCGATGAGCTTCAAGGCTGTTTTGGGCCCTACACCTGCGACGCCTGGCACATTATCCGAAGAGTCGCCCATGAGAGAAAAGAGATCAAGGAGATGCTCGGTCCCAACGCCGTATTTTTTCGACACAGCGGCCGGGTCCATAATTCGCTCCGACATGGGATCCCACATACGGATTGATGGAGACACAAGTTGCAAAAGATCCTTATCTCCAGAAACCACGATAACTTCAGCACCGGCATTGCTCAGTTGGCGGGCCGCCGAAGCCAAAAGATCATCGGCTTCCATACCCTGTTGTTCCAGACAAAGAATGCTATTGGCCTCGACAACCTTGCGGATATAGGGCAATTGACACACCAAATCATCGGGCATGGGTGGTCGGTTTGCTTTGTATTTCTTATATAATTCATGCCGGAAGGTAGGGCCCTTCAGATCAAAGGCCACCGCCAAATATTTTGGGGTCTTTTCCCGGATAACTTTCAGAAGAGTATTGGTAAAACCCAACACCGCATGGGTGGGCAAACCATCTTTATTGCTTAATGGAGCAACAGCATGATATGCTCTATAAATATAGGCACTGCCATCAATAAGGTAGACGGGATCGTTGTTTGACATGGCGGGATTGTACCAGCCGTTCTGTGAATTGGCAATCCACTTATGCCAGCTTCAATATGCAGTGATCTTGATGAAAAATGGGAGCTCGATCCCCAGATGTTGATTTATTTTTTAGCCCGATTATTGTAAAATTGAGTAACCATCTGAAAATACACCTAAAAAAAAATATTTTTTTTGTTAAAGATAATCGCAAAGGATGTCGATGAGTTGATTAAGGGAAATTAATGCCCAACTGTGTTAATGGAAGGGAAGACGTATTAGCGACCAAAAGAAAATGGACGAATTAGGAGACGGAAGACCCATTTGGGAAGCCGGGAGTATGCCATGAAGCTGAGCAACTTGTTTCCACCTTTGAAGACAGAAAGCAGCAAGACCGATGCGCCTAAGAAAAAGGCTGTGGAGGATGCGTCTACCGGTGCGAGTACTGCACAACAGGCGGCTGAAACTGACCAGGTCAAACTCTCTGCAAACTCTCTTGATGTCCAAAAAATGAAAAGTATTTTACAGGAGACACCAGCCGTGCGAATGGAAAAAGTTCAAGCCCTAAAGGAACAAATTGAACGAGGCGAATACCAGGTTGATTCATATCGAGTGGCAGACAAAATGCTCATGGATTTACTTTCTGAAAACATCAACGATTGATACAAACTACATCCATAAACAAATAAAGCCCAAGGTTGATTACTTCAACCTTGGGCTTTTCTCTTTTTTCTACTCGTTAAGTGATCAAAAGTGCCGTAGATTACTTAATCCAAAGGGAAAGCAATATCATACTTAGCAGGATCAAGTAAAACCTGCTTGGCAAGTCTCTTTTTGGCATTTAGAACCAAGGGGCCAAGAAAATTCGCGGTAATATTGAGTTTTTCATCACGGGTAAATGTCAAAATGACAAGGAACTCCGGCTCTTGACCGTCGGAAAATTGTAATTCTTCATGATCTGCCTTGGAAAGGTTGGGCTGATATCCTTTATCAATGAGTCCAGCCGGCACGACTACAAAGGCCAAGGCTGGATTATCAATTGATTGAAACCACATAAAAGCAGAACCTGCTCCATGGGGCCTCAGGACAAAACGATGAGACTCTGGAAATCCAAGGATGGGGGAGGTCACAGTAATAACCCTGTCCCGATCAACCTCAATCTCACCAAATCGACTTGTTACAACCAGAAAAGAATCCGACTTCTTTTCTCCCCGTGATTGTCCCATATCTTTGTCCATTGGTTTATTATCTCCGGCAACAGTCATCAACGGTCTCCACCACCTTTTTCATCATTCTTTTTGGAGGTTTGAATTTCTCCAATTAACTCTTGGCCAGCTGACGATGTCTGCCATCCTTCCTTTTGCAACCCACTTGGGAGAGAAGAAATGTCTGCGGGTATTTCCATACCTGCCCGGATATTTTCTTCTAAAATGGCCTTATATATCTCTTCTCGGTGTACAGTTACTTTGGAAGGAGCTTCAACCCCGACCTTGACCTGCCCACCTTTAATTTCCAGGATCCGAACGGTGACATCATTGTCAATGACAATGGCCTCTCCGATTTTCCTGGTTAAAATTAGCACAACCTCAGCCCTCCCTGGGGTTTGTGGATTCGTTAATAAACTCCCTGTTTACAACAGGATACCCTGTTAAATAAAATCCACAAGACTTAAGTTCATTGCCCTTGCCGAGGCCTGAAGGGCGGCCTCATAAGCAACTTCCCTGGTTTTCAGATCAACAAGTGATTTCACCATATCGGCATCCTGCCGATCGGAGAGATTCTCAGTGGCAATCAAATCCAAATCAACATAAATGGTCTTCTGAGACATAATCCGATTGGCCCGGGAACCAAAGTCAACCATCTTGGTGGTCAAATCTTCAAATACCACATCCAAGTCGGCAAAGGCCTGCTCAATGGCCCCAACCTGGACATCTTCATACCTGAGGCCCACAGCTCTCAAAAAATTACTTCCCCCTGAATCCTCATGGGAAAGTTCAAAATTATACCGTTCAGGATCAGCGGAATCGATTTCCAGATACCCATTAGGATTCCATGCCGCATCAAGCCCTGGAACATCATTGAGTCGACTGACTACGGTGTCAAGACTGTCATTTGCCACATCTACGCCAATTTCATAGGTAGTCCGTGTTGGCGGATAATAAGCCTGGTCAATCATGGTGACTGAGAAAAAGCCATCCGCCAATGCCTGTTCTGCCGGAAGTTCGGGAAGACCTGTATCCCCAGAGTCAAGAGTGACGGTTGTATCTGCTGCTGCTGCTACTCCGACGGCCCGGGTATATTCCTGGTTCTGCAGAGCATCATAAAAAGCCTCTAGAGTTTCAAAAACTCCGGAGTCCATCAGCACATCTTCTCCGTTACGGCCCACAGTGAGGGTACTGCTGCGGCCCACACGAATATCCAAGTCATGATCTCTATCGCCGGTATATCGCACACTCTCATCCTGAAACTGGACATGGTCTACCAGAATACGGCCATCAGCGGCCGTGTCATCAGGCTCACCAGTGACGGCTGTACCGCCGGCCACGCCGATTATGTCAAGGCCAGCATCACCAGGCAAAGTAGACTCCAGGATAAAACGGTCCTCGGAATGAAGTTGCAACGATCCGTAGTATACTCTGTCTCCAGGAATAGCAGGGAAGGTCAGTAGGGGATCTGTCAAGTGAGTGATTTGCTCGGCATTAATTGTAGTGGTTTCTATATGCAAATTCCTTCCATCCACTGCAGTAAGTATGAGTTGCCCACTATTATTTCGGGTGGCAACAATACCTGTGTTTACTTGCTCAGCATTGATGGCGTCGATCAGCACATTATCCACATCATCAGCCACAATGGCGGTGGAACCACCAGCAAATATATCAACACCGTTGATGAGTAAATCACCGGGATCAAGAGTACCTGCCTCAACACTACCCAGCACCCTATGAGAAACAGGCACAACTTCAGCTGTCACGCCGGTCAGGCTGGCCTCGGCATTGATAGCGTTGGCTTTGGCTTGGGCAGAGGCCTCATCATAAGTACCTGGACCTGGAACAAAAGGTAAAGCTTCAGACAAACCATCTGAAACCGATGCCCCAATAGGTTGACCATCTATGACCAGATCCCCGGCCGCCAGGGGTACAGGTTGTGGAGCAGGCGGCGGCCCGGCCAACTGATCCGTTGACGGAGGTTGCGTGCCATTAATCCGGTAGCCATTAATCCGATCAATCATAAATGGAGCCGGCTCATCAGCGGTATAGCCATCGATACGGTGCCCGCCAAATATATATCGGCCACCCACCTGGGTATTACCGAGAATAACAATCTGCTCCATGAAACTTCGTACTTCAATTGCCACACTGGCATACTGATCTGGATGGATAGCGCCATCGATCATGCTGGCGGCCTTAGTCCTGGCATCCACAACCAGGTCTTTAATCTGGGTCAAAATATTGCCGGATGACTCGGCAATATCTGCGCCATAACTCAAGTTCTCTTGGTATTGTTTTATTTCTTCTAAGTTGCTGCGCAAATTCAGTACAGCCACCATACCTACCGGGTCATCGGACGGGGCGGATATCTCTTTACCAGAGGATATTTTCTTGGTGATACTCTGCAGGTCCGCCGTATGCAGATTCAAATCTGTGATGATATTTCGATTAATGGACTGAAGAGTTGCTCTCATGACATACTCCTATCGTCGCAGACTATTCACCAGGGTTTCCAACATCTCATCGGATGTGGAAACCAATTTGGCAGCCGCCGTATAGGCCTGTTGAAATTTAATAATGTTGGCCAATTCCTCATCAAGAGAAACGCCGGAAAAAGAATCTCGCATGTCATTCAACTGATTGGAAATCATGGTATGTAATTCAGCATTGCGTTCAAGCATCCGCACCCGCGAACCAAGATCACCAACCAATGAATTATAAAAACCATCCAAAGTGGTTATATCACCATTTGAGAACTCAACTGTTTCATCAAATTGCACCAAATTCAAAGCGAGGGCGTTTTCGTTGTCACCCCGAAAAATTGATCCATCATCATCTATATTTCCAGCAGCAACAAACGAAACGTTCGCCTCGAGCACACTGTTCACCCTGATGGTGGATGCATCATAACCGGAGAAGAAGGTGTTAACCCCTGCTACTTGGAGGATGTTGGAAGTATCATTGGCAAAGGCATACTGCACATCAACTGCTCCCAGAAATTCCAACTTATTCTCTCTTACCGAAGCGGTAAGATATGCGGGGCCACCGGAAGCGTTTGTAACGGATGTATTGATTGCACTGGCAACATCGTGCAGCGTATAAGCGCGATCCAAATCCACGGTCACTGGAATGGGAAGGAGAGGCATATCATCGGCATCATAGAGCCAGATATCAAAGCTCCCACCATCGGTGACAACTTCATCACCATATTCAAAACCCAGAAGAGAGGCAGCCACACCGCCGGGATGCTCGTAGCCATAGGTAACTTCTCCATCGTTGGCCACATCATCAACATGCAGGCCTCCGGCCATACCCAGATGCACCAGATTTATATCATCAGGTCCAGCAGTTATCTCAATATCTTCATTTGAAAACAGAGTGATCTCGCCGGTATTCTGGGTAGCAGTCGCTTCATATGTGCCATCGACAAACGAAAGGTTTGCGTCAGCTGGTGTCGTAAGTGGATCAACACCACCAATGACAATGCTTGAACTCTCGCCTGGCAATGTATTTCGAAAAATGATGGAATCAATTGGGCCGCCATTTGTTCCATCACCCACTATTGCCTCAATGGTCATGGTGTCGGGAACTGTGGTCGGGTCTGCATTATATACGGTAATTGCAGCATTAGTCGCTGCAGCCACTGCCGTTGCCGTAGCATTGGCAGTCTCTGCTCCCACTGCCGTGTACGTGACAGCAATACCATTTATTGTGAAATCCACCACATCAGCAGCTGCCAGGCCAACAACCGTTCCACCAGCTACCTGCGTGGTAAGCCGAGCAACGACACCTTCCTGAGCAACATTAATGGCATTGACTGCATTATAGGCCTTTTCCATAGCCAGGCCATTAGCAGGCGGTCCACCATTTATTGTTCCTACCTCGCGACCGTTTATCTCAAAAATGCCTGCTGTAATATCAACGTTGGCTAATGCTGCATCAACGGTTGTAGTGAGTACAGCAGTATTCTCCGCCCGCTCCGTACCCATGAGATCATCTGAAAACCTGAGCATCCCCACACCCTGAGAATGCACTTGATTGACTTCCCGAATAAATGACCTGGTAAAGGATTCAAGACGACCAAAAACATTACTGGGATCTCCGGGAATAAGCTCATTATGGACTTCCAACCACCCGCCCATTTCACCGCCCATTTCCTCACCTTCTCCCAATTCCGCCCTCAATTCTCGACCATCATTGAGCTCCGAAATCCAGACTAATTGATTGTTGTTGAAATCAATTCTATTGGATTCCGTACCATCAACCAAAGTGTGCCCATCTGCCAACAATACCGAAACAGCGCCGTTTCTGACATTTTCGTAGGTTGTGATATCAAGGAAAGTAGACAATTCGCCCACGAGATTATCGCGCGTATCGCGTAAATCATTCATCTGCTGTCCCGGTTTTTCCAGGGTAGCGATTTCCCTGTTAATATCCGCAACCTGTTCTGTCAGCCTGTTAACCTCGGAAATCGCAACATTGAGCTCGTTGCCGATATCAGTTCTTGCCTTAATTAATTCACTATAGGCATTGCCAAGATAATCTTGAACCAATGTGCCGCTTTGCAACAACGCCTGACGAGTTGCAAGATTTTCAGGCAGGTTGGCGACATCCTGCCAGCTCTGCCAATATTGGCCCATCAAATCATTGAGACCAAGTCCGGTTGATTCATTAAAGATGGCCTCTACAATGGTCAAGGTCTTTTCCTGAGCTTCAAAATTCGCCAGGGTGGTATTCTCCTCTATTATCCTGCTGGTAAGGATTTGATCATACTGCCGCATTATGGATTCTGCTTCTACACCTGTACCGATAGATCCGACAGAGGTAGGTGTGGCCAACCTGTTGGCCAGATTCAAGACCTGCCGGGAATAACCAGGAGTATCAACATTTGCGACATTATTGGAAGCAACCTGTACCGATAGTTGATGGGTCAGGAGGGCTCCCTTGGCGATATCGAGGACTGAACTGATTCCTGCCACGTCACACCTCCCGGCTTACAACGCGAGGAACATTGCTCACGGTTTTTGATTGTCCAACCGCGCCATAACCACCCTGTTTCTGTTCCGCACCGGTAAAAAGAGCTATGGAGTCTCCTAAAAATGAAAGAGTCTCTTGGATAAACTGGTGATTTACCAAATTCCTGGTGACAATTTTTTCCCGCAGCTCTCGCCACTCATGCTGCATGGCTTTAAAATGCTCCTCCGACTCTCCTTCAAACAAGGCATCAAGAGTAGCCAAAGCAGCTGATTTGTCTGGACCATTTGGGCATAAATTTTCCAGTACATAGCGGAGTTTGTCGTCCTGTTCCTGTAAGGCACCGAAAAGATCGTCCTTGATCTGCGAAAAACCGATGAGGGCAGAAACATCCATTTTTACAATAGCTTCCCGCTCTTGCTCGAGAAGATCTATTATTTCCTGACCAAGGACAAGTTCTCTTTCTAAAACTGTAATGATTGTCTCATGGGCTGAAATGTCGGATATTTGGTCTTGTGTATTCATGACTCTACTCACTTGTGTTATTAGAGGTAAGCTGCTTATAGAGAATTTCGCCAAGGCCCATACCTTTTTCGCTGGCAAGCTGATCGGCTAAGGCATTATCGTGCATACTCTGGAACATATCCTTGGAGTAGGAATCTCCAAAAAGGCCATCTTTTGGAACTGTCTCCCGCATAAGTTTCAAAAGCTGGCGAAGCATAATTGCCTCGAAATTCTTACATGCCTGGTGCAACCTTTCCTCATTTGCATTATCGGTCAAAACACCCTTTTCCTTTAATGCAATTTCCGGGTTTATCGGCATATTAAGAGGAATTTTCGGAATCACGGCAACACTCCTTTTAAATAATGACCAACTCAGCCATTAAACCACCCGAGGCCTTAATGGCCTGAAAGATGGCGATCATATCCCGGGGAGTTACTCCCACGGAATTTAAAGTTCGTACCAGCTCACCTAAAGTGGCCTTTTCTTCCAATGTTATCAACTGGTTGGACCGACCAGTGGCAGGATTGCCACCAATACGGAGACTTAATTTACCGTGCGAAAGGGCAAGCTGTCGAAGCCGTACATGTTCTCCCATGACGACGGTTCCAGTGCGCTCATCCAAAACGACCCGGGCCATGGCATCCGGCGTTACCTCAAGGTTTTCCACATCGGCCAGAAATAAAATTTGTTTGTCCTGGTATGATTCCGGCACATTAATAGTCACTGTAGATCCGTCCAAAGCCTTGGCATAGGGACCTTCCAGAAATCCATCAATCACTGAAACCATACGGGAAACCGTGGTAAAATCGGGATGCTTCAAGCTCAACGTAATGGTATTACGGTCTGCATATGAGAGTGTTACCTCTCGTTCAACGGTTGCGCCTCCGGGGATTCTTCCCACAGTAAGATGATTTTTCTGTACACCACCAGTCTCACCTTCTACCTCAATTCCACCTACGGAAACTGCTCCTTGGGCCATTGCATATACCTTGCCATCCAATCCTTTAATGGGGGTGGCAACAAGGGTCCCACCCTGGAGGGATGCGGCATCACCCAGTGATGAAAGTGTTACATCAATGGTCTGGCCCGCTTTTACAAAGGGTGGCAAATGGGCTGTTAGCATTACTCCAGCCACATTTTTTACTTTGACATTGGCTGGATCGACATGAACACCCATCTTTTCCAGCATATTGATAAGTCCTTGGGTAGTGAAAGCAGAATTGCTCCCATCACCTGTGCCGTTCAAGCCAACAACCAGACCAAAGCCGACCAGCTGATTACCCCGAACACCATGTACTGTTGCCAAGTCTTTCAGGCGGGCAGCATTGCTCAAGGTCGGCCAAATCAATATCAAAGCCAATATCGCGCACGCCAGGCCCATTCTACCTTTTACCCAATCTGCTTTGTCCTGCGTTTTGACTGCCATCATCGTCATTCCTTCGCTCATTGAATGCGGAAATTATTTCCCACTAAAATGGCCAGATAAAATCCATACCCCTTGCCAACCAACCCGGTTGTTGCTTTTCACTGATAATACCGGTGCCGCTGTATTCGATACGGGCATCTGCAATGCGAGTGGAGAGGATCGTATTATCAAAAGAAATATCCTCAGGCCGCACCAAACCGGTGATGATCATATGCTGAGTCTCATCATTCACCCGCACTTCTTTATAACCACGGACCATGAGATTTCCCTGAAGTGTTACCTCGATAATCCGGGCGGCCATACTGGCGGTCACTGTACTGTCTCGCTTGGTCTCTCCGGATCCGTCAAAATCGTTTTTCAAGGTCACGTTAATATTGCTGGTGGAAGGGGTAAAATTGGCATTTCGGCCGCTCAACCATTGCTCAACTCCGAAAAAAGCCCCCAAACCACCGGTAAGTGTTGAATTCCGTGCTGTTTTTGTAGATGCCTTTTTGGTAGCGCTAGACGTCTCAACAATCTTCACCATGATGATATCTCCCACCCGTGAAGCACGATGGTCGCTATATAAATCAAGGGAATTCTCAGCTTGGTAGATGGCACCTTCTTTTGGTGTAAAAGCCTGGGTTTCCACACTTGGTAATGTATAGCGCTGGGGCATATGGCCGTCATCGTCAGACTTTACAGCACTGCTTCCCGTGGTAACGCAACCACTTAGCAGCCATACAAACACAGGAAGGATAAAAGCCTTGGCTATCCGCATGTTTTTTACCTTTTTCAAAATGTCACCTTTCGTAATGCGCTATCTACCTTATGGTCCTGAAATGATCACAGGTACCGTAGATGTTCGTAAGCAGGATAATCAGTCTATAGTTACCTATGCTGGTTAGCCTGATCACGAGCAGATGCGGTGTATGTGATCATTTGTTCAAAATGTCACCCTCACTGTCTTCTCATCAATAACCTGGGCATACACCTCTCGGCGGCTCATTAAATTTTTCACCCGAACCTCATCGCCCCGTGCACCAGTACTGCGAACTTCACCTGGCACCGTAACAACGATAGCACCGGATTTTGCCTCAATGAGTACTCGATCACCACGCTTGACCAGTGGTTTTTGCTCTAAAAGATCTGTAAAAAGTGGGGCGCCGGCCTGCATGGACCTCTTCAAACGCTGTCCAACAGCAGGACCGGGCTCACGCAGGACATCTTCTGCCATCTGGGTAATATCCATTCGCATAACTTTCACATCCTCTTCTGTTACCACTTGGTGACGGGCCATTCTCTTTGTGGTAACCACAACATCAGCCATTAGTTTAATGCGGCCGATTAGAGTCACTCTGGCTTGCTGTTGTCCATCGATGAAAGCTGCAATTTCCAGCTTTTTCTTGCCAAGAAAATTATTATGGGGCTGATTGAGGAGTCTAAATTCTACCGGTCCGGCAGGCAAATACAGGATTGTAGGATTTGCATAAAAATTGGATATTTCAAGATCATTTACAGACCAAGGTGCCTCTCTGGTTACCAAATCAAAAAACAGGTTTTCCAGATCATCACCATCAATTACCTGAGTATTCGCCAGTAGACCTGCAGGTTGGAACAATGCGACCAGGAAAAAAGCTATCAATATAATTACCCTTTTAATCATCATAATTGCCTCTATCGAACCAGACTATTACCTACTTCTAACAACCGATCCGCAGTTTGAACACTCTTGGAGTTTGCCTCAAAAGCACGTTGTGTGATAATCAAATTGACCATCTCCTCAGTTACATCCACATTGGATGTTTCCAAAATTCTTTGAGCAATGGTGCCTGCACCTGTGGTGCCGGGATTTGAAGTAGTCGCTTCTCCCGACGCATCTGTTTCGGTAAAAAGATTGGCTCCCTGGGCTTTTAGACCGGCAGGATTAATAAATGTATTGAGAGTGATCTGCACCGATCCCAAACTATTCTGATCAGCATCCAATGCTACCAGCAGACCACCGGAATCTATCGATATGGCATTAGTCCCTTCAGGAATAGCAAACTCAGGTTGCAGGCGATCACCATTGGCAGTGACTATATATCCATCTGCATCTTTCTTGAAATTGCCTGCCCTGGTGTAATATTCTTCTCCGTTCCTGAGGACTTGGAAAAAGCCGTCACCTTCAATGGCCCAGTCCAGCTCATTACCGGTCTGTTGAAAGTCACCTTGAGTGAAAATACGATGTACGGCCGTGGGGCGAACACCCATACCTACCTGTACACCGGTGGGAACCTGGCCGCCATCCGCCGTTTCAGCACCGACCTCGCGGATTGTTTGGTAAAAGAGATCCTCAAACTGCGCTCTGGCCTTTTTAAATCCTGCGGTATTGACATTGGCCAGGTTATTGGAAATTACATCCAGCTGTAATTGCTGGCCGATCATGCCTGTTCTTGATGAATACAATGCTCGTATCATTGCTTCTCCCTCGACGGATTTCGCGATTCAGTCAACCGTTTTCCGTCAATATGATGGTTACCCTGTCAATTTTCCAACTCGTTGCACAGCCATGCCATCGATATCATCCAGTGAACGAATGGCTCTTTGCTGGGACTCATAATCTCGATATAAATCGAGCATGGCAGTCATTTCTTCGATTGTTTGGGTATTGGACTGTTCCAGATATCCTTGCCTTATTTCAAAATTCCCAGCTTGCTGTTCTCCAGTTCCGCCTTCTTTCAAACGAAAGAGGTTAACGCCGTCTCTCTCAAGATTTGACAGATCCTGAAACGTTACAACCGCAAGTGTTCCTACAATTTCGTCGTTCTGGGTGACAGTACCGTCAATACCAATGGCAACCGGATCGTCGGACAAAACCAAAGTCCCACCATCGCCCAAGACCAATCCCCCATCAGGCATAGTAAGCTGGCCTTGATTATTTAGCTGGAGAGCCCCTGCCCGACTGTATCGGACCCCATCAGTGGTCTGCACTTTTAGAAAACCATCACCGTTTATCATGAGGTCCAGCGGGTTACCGGTCATTTTTGCCGGCCCATCCGTATGATCGGTAAGTGGCTTAATACCTTTTCCCACCCGCTGCCGATTATCATTTGCGGTATACAGCGTTTCCCAAAATGTGACATGCTCTCTTTTAAACCCAGGTGTATCAACATTTGCCAGGTTATTAGCCACCTGATCCATGCGTCCTTGCTGGGCCAACATGGTTTCGACGTTCTCGATCATCCCTAATCTGTTCTGGATATACACAATGCACCTCTTTTGCTTTTGACAAGTTGAAGATGCAACTGGCGTGCCATTATTTATATACAGCCATAGCGTTTTCGAAAAACCCTTGTGGCTCTAAGGACAAAAGAGAGAAATATCAATAAAGGAAGAACGAACAGATGAGATGGACCGTCAATATGATGGCTCAAAGGATTTGAAACAAAGATTTTCTTAAGGCAATAATTTCAATATGTTAAAGGAATACAGCCGAAATAATTCAGATGAGGCACAGCAAGAGTGGGCATTTTTTTCCCACCTCAAAGAACGAACTTAACAGTTTATTTTTCATGTCCCATTGCCGCCTCTCTTTCACGACTGAGCGACTGGGCTTGGGCAATTTCATTTTCAGAAAGAAATTTCGTCACATCTTTTCTGGCATCAACTGCAGCCTTATATCCATTTGCAGCGGCGAGATTAAAACAGACATAGGCTTCTAGAATATTTTTCTGCACTCCCTGGCCGAGCATATTCATCAATCCCAGCTGATAGAATGCTTCTGCATTCCCATCTGCAGAGGCCAGTTCAAACCATTTAACCGCCTCCAAATAATCCTGACGAACATTATACCCTTCTCGATACATAAGCCCAAGCTGCAATTGGGCTCCAATATGACCTTGAGCGGCAGCCTTGAAGAACATTTTGGCTATACCTTTCGTGTCGACACGTGAATAACGAGCTGTAGCCTGCTCTTCATACAGAAGGCCGAGATGAAACTGAGCATCAGCATGACCCTGATCAGCGGCCAATTTAAGCCATTTCTCTGCTTTTATTTGATCGTTAGGTAAATCTCCGCCCTGCTTATAGGCATAACCCAGATTAAATTGGTCCACAGCCCGGCCACTTTGTGCTTCTTCCAAGAGGGCCACCTCCACATCATTTGCTGAGGTGTTTTCCACTCTTGGTTGGTTGTGCTCAACATCATTTCCATTTTCCACGTATATTGAAAATACCAGCCACCCACAAAGTACAAGCAAACCAGTTATAATAATAAAACTCTTCCAATGCCTGCTGATAACGGAAAAATGACGCCGGCACGCTCTGCACCGATACAACGGAAAAAGAAGACGATAAAGAGATGCTTCCGGATTATACTTTAATGACAGCCGGACATTGGTGCTTCCACAGCGCGGGCATGTTTTGGAAATTGCTTCTCTAAGCCTGGTGAAACTTACCATCTTATCCTCTACCCTTAAAAACGCCGTCGCAAACGACCCTTCATTATTTGGAAAATATTACATGACCATTAATCGCAGCTCAGGATACCCAACTTTCCTGCAATATGGTAGTCTAAGTTCTTCTGAATACGTATGTCCATGCGATAATAAGTAAACCAAGAAGGATCTACCATGGAACTGCATGAACAACTCACAGAATTTTATCTCTCTCACTTGCCGGATAACGTCTGTGACCAGTCACACATCAAGAGCACATGCCCCTTTTGTGCAGGCAGAGGAAAAAAAGAACCAGGCACCCTTATTGTTAATGTGAAAGCCGGGGATTTTTTCTGCGGGTATTTTCGCTGCCTTTCCCGCTGTGTAACTGGTGGATTTGCACCGAGATTTGCCAAACTCTTTGGCATTGACCGAAGCCTTGTGCCGGGCTACGACCCAGACCGAGAGCTCTATGTACAGGATATTGACTTTCCTTTACAGAATATCAACAACGACATTCTTAAGTACCAGTCAAGCCTGACCAGTGAAATACTTACATATTTTTCTGGATTCGGCATTACCAAGCCCACATTAGAACAAATGAAAATCGGCTTTAACGGTCGTTACCTTGTTTTCCCGTATTTTCAGAGCAATGGTCGTTGTTATGCTGCCCATTGCATCCTGCCAGAAAAAAATCGAGACCATTTTTGGCATGGTGCACAGGAATTTACTGAAGGTCAATTTCGAACTTTTAATCTTGAAGATATTGACTTCTGTGAAGATGGAGCCCTCTTTGTTGTGGAAGGAGAAGAAAACCTCCTCTGCCTCAAGGAACTTGGCTATCCAGGTATCGCTGTCCCCCAGGCCGCCGACCTGGCCTCACTGGATCCAGCTCGCTTTCAGTTTATCAAAAATATCTTTCTGGTCGTTGATAATGCACCGGAATCTGATGCCGCTGCCAGGGCTTTTGCTGGCATTATGGGATTTAAAGTCCGCTTGCTTCGCTGGCCTGCTACAGCTAAGTCCAATTACAATCTCGTTGAACTCGCCAGAGACAGTAAGGAAAATTTCTCAACTGAAGTTGAGCAACTCATAACAGACTCCAAGGCATTTTCCCCTTTCGCGACTCCAAAACGAGAATACCATGTTTTTCTGGACAATCTTGAGGCACAATTGGGGACGAGCTACCAGTCCCTCAAAAGCGGACTCCCACACCTTGACAAGGCCTTAAACGGAATCCATGGAATCAATATCATCGGTGGACCTCCAAAAGCTGGAAAATCCTGTTTTGCCATTCAATTGGCTACAGAAATGTCACGAAACAATGTACCGGTAATTTATTATGATTTTGAAAATGGCCGACAAAAAATCTATCAACGCACCTTAGCCAGGTTAAGCCGCCTTGCTGTATCGCAACTCACCCAACCGCAAGATGGCGAAAATAAAAGCCGGTTTCAATCTGCCCAGGACCAGTTACGCACGATGATGCACTCTTTCAGGGTGGTGAATGACCGCCAGTTAAATCCCGAAATTATGCGTCGTCATATTGATTTCCTGCGCCATGAAACCCAAAGGGAACATACCGTTGTTGTGGTTGACTCGGTACACAAACTACCGTTTAAAGATTTTTCCGAACGCCGCACCGGCATTGACGCCTGGCTGCGAGAGATGGAGTCCATCCGCGATGAACTCAAGGTATCATTTCTGGTAATATCAGAGTTGGATCGACAGGAGCACGGACGCTATGATGGTACACCCCACATGGGTGCCTTCAAAGGCTCTGGCGATATAGAATACACTGCAGATAATGCCATGGTTTTACTGCCGGATTGGAATCCTATGAATACAGATGAACAAAGTGGGGAGAAAATAAATTCTCTCTGGCTTGTAGCAAGCCGTGAAAACAGCCCTGGACTTATATCCCGTTACAGGCTTGATTATCCCTATTGGGGTTTTACAGAAATCAACTAAGCATGGAGACCTTTATCAGTATACGCAAAAACCTGTAACTGATTCCGGCCATTACGTTTTGCTTTATAGAGAGCTTCATCTGCCGATTCTCTCAACATGCAACACATTTTGGCAACAGGCTCTTCCAGATCGGCCATATCCTGGCAGGAAATTCCCGTTAGTTTCTCCACGGATATATCCTTCCAGCCATAATCAATTTCACAGATTCCACCGCTAAGATAAATGGGTATTCGCTGTGGATCTATACTCTTACCTTCACTGTTTTTTGTGACCATGACTCCGCGTTCAATTGCCTCCCGGCAAATGAGCTGAGCCTTTCGCAATGCAACATCCTTATCAGCCCCAATGAGAAACAAAGCAAATTCATCTCCTCCCATGCGAACAGGAGAATCTATACCGGCACGACAATTTTTCTGAATAATTTCAGCAAGTTTTTGCAGGGCAACATCACCTACTGAATGTCCATAGGAGTCATTGACGATTTTAAAAAGATCGATATCCAGAAGAACCAACGTAAAGGGGTACTTTCCTTTATTCTCCAAAAATGTCTTCACTACTCGGGGTAATTCCTGATCAAAAAAACGACGGTTAAAAATCCCTGTTAGTTTATCAAGAATTGCCTTTGCCTCTAAATCAAGGAGGTTTCCGACGATGCTCTCGACACGTTCCTGGTTTTGTTGAACATTTTTACTAATTTCTGCAAATCCCTGTTCAACTGCCTTGAGGATATCCTCCTTGCTTCTGGCGGAATTTATAGCAAGAAGAGTTTCTTCCTTAGATTTGTTGATAATATTAGGAGTGTCTGAGAGGGTAAGAGCCTTCCGGAGCTTATCAATATTTTTATTTACCGACTCAAGGAGCTGGGTGGCGAATTTCCTCTCCTCATTGATGGCATGGATAGTGGCATTTCTTTTAATCTGCTGGATTTCATGCAGGAAGTCGGCGCCGAAGCCTTCGTATTTTTGCGGCTTCTTGACCGTATCAATTAAGTCGAGATACTCATCAAATAGAGTTTTGATCACCTCTTTATCATCTGCAGCGAAACAGGTGTCATACTCAAGGTGTTTCATGAAATGAGCGAGATAGAGCCAGACGGAATCGTGGGGCAGACCGCGCTTTTTAAAGCTGGCACAAACATCATTACAGGCAAACATTGCAGAATCAACGACCAGTGATTCCTTCTTACGTGCCATAAATTTTCCCTGTAGTTTGCTAGATTACCCTTGGAACAACAAATGCCTCAGCATTTTGCTGGGGCCCATTGGCCAAGGCATCCTCTTGTGACAAAGATTCTTTCACTTCGTCAGCCCGAAATGCATTATTGATGGAGAGTGTATGGGTTGTTGGAGCCACTTCTGTGGTGTCCAATTCATTCAATTTTTCAATGTAGCCCAAAATACGATCCAGTTGCCCGGCCATAGTTTCTACTTCTTGAGGGCTGAGTTCCAGTTTTGCCAGGGCGGCGACATAGCCCACTTCATCAGGTGTTATAGACATCATACATTCCAAAAACGATAGCTAATTTAATAATGGCGGACGAATTCCACATTGAATATAAGGTACCAAAAAAATTATGACCGGGAAACAGAGTAATGCTACAGAAACCACCAATAATGATTTTAAATGAAGTTTTTTAATTTTTACCAGGCAATACCCCTGCCAGTACCTCAACCAGATCAGGATCGAATTGCGTTCCTGCACAACGCCTTAACTCTGCCAAGGCACCATCTCTGGACAGGTTCACACGATAACTACGCATGGAGGTCATGGCATCAAAACTGTCTGCCACGGTAATAATCCTTGTGAGAATATCGAGTTCAGCCCCCGGCATGCCATCTGGATAGCCAGTGCCATCCATTCGCTCATGATGGTGTAAAACTATATCAATATCACCTTCGCGATCCAAGAAGAGCAGTGGCTTAATAATATTTGCCCCAACGGCTGGATGTTTCTTAATAAGAATCCACTCTTCTTTGTCCAAAGGACCGGGCTTTTGGATACAAGAATTGTCCAAAACCAATTTGCCGATATCATGAAGTTGGCTGGCTCTTTCCAGGACAACCATATCTGCATTGGGAAGGTTCAAAGCTTGGCCAATCCACTGGGCATACCTGGTAACCCTTAAAGTATGGCCGGCAGTATACTGGTCCTTTTCCTCCATAGCAGTCTGCAAGGTTAAAATGGTGGAAAGTGCAGATTCCTCAAGTTGATGGCTATAATCCTCGAGAAGAACGTTCTTCTCGGCAAGCTCTTTCGTCTTTGCTTGAATTTCAGATTCCAGGTTAGCCTTGCATGCTTTTTCCCGACGCACATACATCCGTTTTTCGATGGCCCGTTTGATCTTAACATCAAACATATCGAGGTCTTCAATGGGCTTGGGGATAAAGTCATACGCTCCTAGGTTTATGGCCTTTACGGCATATTCCATGGAGCCCGCTCCGGTGAGAAAGAGAACAGGAATGCCAAGTTTTTTTTCATTGATTGCCGTCATGGTTTCAAAGCCATCCATGCCAGGCATATTTATATCGAGAATTATTACGTCCAGGTCATCTTCGATAACTTCAAGGGCTTCAGGACCACTGGAAGTTGAAATTACGGTATGACCGAAGAGCTCCAGTATCTTTTCAACCGCTTCACGTACCAGAGCGTCATCGTCAGTGATAAGTATTTTTGATGGACTTGCCATTGGATCTTGATTCCATTGCCGGAAGTATAACGTGCAGATTGTGAGTACAGGGAAACAATAATTGTTGCCTTACACCCTGTAACGATAAGCATCCCAGCATAAATTTTCTCAATTATATAAAAAGCTTATTCTACAGTTTCCAGTATTTTTTTGCAATGCTTCGTGTTTGTTCCATGGGCATTAAAGATGGTGAGGCTTCTTCTAGAGTGGTAATTTCGTCAGGCTGCAACACACTCCTCCCGGCAAGCTCTGCAAGCACGGCAAGCACGCCATCCCTTAAGCCGGAGAGGTTGTATCCACCTTCCAAGAGGAGAAACAATCTCCCCTGGCAAATTTCCTCGGCCATGGTAAGGAGCTGCCTGGTCAGGAACGCAAAACCAGTAGCTGTCACCCCCATAGTACCCAATGGGTCGCCATGATATATATCAAAGCCTGCTGAGACCAAAATCAAGTCTGGTTTATACTGTTTGGCAATGGGGTAAAGTAATTCTCGAAAAATACAGGCATATGCGCGATCATCCTGCCCCCCGGGCAATGGGACGTTTATGGTATACCCTTCCCCGACTCCTCGGCCTACTTCATGTATACCACCAGTCCCAGGGAAATAGGGATATTGGTGGGTAGAAAAATAAAGAACCTGGTCTGTGTCATAGAATGAGTGTTGAGTTCCATTTCCATGATGCAGATCCCAATCGATAAGCAAAACCCGTTCAGCTCCCAATTCATTCAAAGCAAACTGGGCACCAATGGCAACGTTGTTAAAAAGACAGAAACCACTCGTGTGGTCTGCCTCTGCATGATGTCCTGGCGGCCGTACAAGGGCAAGACCATTGGCAGCCTCGCCATTCATCACCATTTTGACACCATCCACAGCAGCGCCGGCTGCCAGACAGGCTGCTTCGTAGGAAAAGGGTGAGGCGGTGGTGTCCGGATCCAGCACAGAATAATTTTGCCCTTCGGTATCTGCCACCCTCTGTACATGGGAAGATGTATGGATAAGCTCCAAAATATCATGGGAGGCGGGAGTAACATCAGGAAAAACCAGCCCCTCCTGGTTTTCTGGCCGATCAAGCTGTTCATAGATAACAGCCAAACGCTCAGGAGACTCAGGATGGCCGGGGCCGGGATCGTGCTTCAAATAGGTATCATGACAAAAAACAGCTGTTTCACTCATATTTATCTCTCCTTAAATATCTCCGCTTGCCTCCGCAATCATGGTGTCGACATTGAGTGGCCGACCTTCTCAACAGCCGGTCTATCAACAACGGCAGCCTTAATCCGACCAATTACATGGCCGGGTAAAGCCAAGGTGAACTGGGCAGCAAATTGTATCCAGGGCTCAATATTAATCCATCGCAAACCTTCACCGGCAACGTAGGTGGCATAGGCGGGATACAATATCTTATAGGCCTCTTTCTCTTTTTCCACAAGATTCTCTTCCACAGCATATGATATGGCATCGTTTGAGGCCACAGCCTCTTGATACAATGGTGTTAATGGAAGAATACGTAAAAAAGAATACCACCCTTTCCAATGCCGATTCCGTTTTTCGGCAAAATCCTTGGCATGGCCACCTTCATGGAGAGCAATGGCCGGGACGTCTGAATAGAGGTTTATGGTATTGGTATACGGATTGTAATTATCTCCCCCGAATAAGCGCCCGGGCAAAATAGTATAGAGAGAGGTGGAGATGGCACCCAAGGTGTAACGAAAGAAAGCAGGCATCTCACGATTTCTGATCAAACGACGCCATTCTGCCCCGGGTGCATATTGATTGAGTCGAACCTTCACATTACCAAGATCATTGGCAGCAAGATACTTTGCCAGAACATCCTCGGTGTCCTGCTCGATTGCATGATTATCAACCTGCCAATTCCATAGAATGAACTTGGAGGGTAGAGAGAAAAAATAATGGCCCAGTCCATCAAGCCAACCAACAGGCTGACCACGTTCAACCTGGGACTCATTGGCCTGTAACCTTAATGTTAGAGGAGTATCAAGATCACGTCCATATTCATAGGGGACAGTGGCACAACCAGAAGCACAGACAACGATTACAAGCAGCAATACACCAAAACAATACCGGCTGGCATGGAACATGCTCATGCTCCTCTTGCATTAATTACGATGATACGAACATTACCTGAACAATTCCTCGTATTATAGCCTACCCAACAGACCTGCCAAGTCAATTTCACCAGTATAATCAAACGACAGGTTGTCCCGTCCCATGGCTTGCAGCTTACCATATACTCTGTACGGCAGGATTGTTGAAGCGCCCTGCATTTGCAATCGATTCAGCTGCCGCACAAGAGCGAGAGTGGTACTGACTGCTTCCAACTCCAAAATCCCACTTTCCTTGGCCGATATCTTTACTTGTTCATTGGACACTCCATGGGCAAAGGCCTGCCCGTGGAGATCCAAATTTACCTGTAATCCTTTAATTGGAATTGCAAATGAATTTGGATTGTGAATGCGCAACTCCACAAAAAATCGTTGCTCAAAAAGAGTCGCCTTGTGCAGTCTAACATCGACTAAGGTTACCTGAGGAGGCTCCACCGGGCGGAAAAGCATGGCGCACCCTGTGAGGCTGAGTATCAACAGGAGCCCCAATAGCCTTTGTAATAGCCTGCCACTCAACAACAAACTAATCCCTGGTGAGGTGTCGATATTTGATGCGATGGGGCCGTTCCGCCTCAGCACCAAGTCGTTGACGCCGGTCTTCTTCATATTCGGAATAATTTCCATCAAAATACACGACCTTCGAATCCCCTTCAAAGGCAAGAATATGGGTGGCAAGTCGATCCAGGAACCAACGGTCATGGCTAATTACCACAGCGCACCCAGCGAAATTTTCCAAGGCTTCTTCAAGGGCTCGCAACGTATTTACATCAAGATCATTGGTGGGCTCATCCAGCAAAAGAACATTGGCACCTTCCTTAAGCATCCGGGCCAAATGCACTCTATTGCGTTGACCACCTGAAAGATTACCCACCTTTACCTGTTGATCCTGCCCTGAAAAATTGAACCTGCCCACATAAGCGCGGGAGTTGACTTCACGTTGCCCCAGCTGAATGGTATCCAGGCCATCTGAAATGGTTTCCCAAATAGTTTTCTCCGGATCCAGGGAATCGCGACTTTGGTCCACATAGGCAAGTTTAACAGTATCGCCAATCCGGATAGATCCTCCATTGGGTGTATCTTGGCCGGTAATCATCCTGAACAAAGTTGTCTTGCCGGCGCCGTTAGGACCAATAACCCCGACGATCCCGCCCGGTGGCAATGAAAATGTCATATCATCCACCAGAATACGGTCATCAAACCCCTTGCGCACTCCATCTGTCTCGATCACCACATCACCCAACCGTGGCCCGGGGGGGATAAAAATTTCAAGATCCTTGGCATGCTTTTCACTATCTTCCGCCAGGAGTTTTTCATAGGCGGTGATTCGTGCCTTTGATTTGGCATGCTTTGCCTTGGGTGTCATACGGATCCAATCCAGCTCACGGGCCAGGGTCTTTTGACGTTCGCTTTCCTGTTTTTCTTCATGATGCAGCCGTTTTTTCTTCTGCTCAAGCCAGGATGAATAATTCCCCTTCCACGGAATACCACGCCCCCGATCCAGTTCAAGAATCCAGCCTGCCACATTATCGAGAAAATAACGATCATGGGTGACGGCAATGACGGTACCCCCATATCTCTGCAAATGATGCTCTAACCAGGCTACTGTTTCCGCATCCAAGTGGTTGGTGGGCTCATCAAGGAGAAGAATATCAGGCTTACGAAGAAGGAGGCGACACAGGGCAACCCGGCGTCGTTCACCACCGGAAAGGACATTGACCATGGTATCTTCAGGTGGACATCGTAGAGCATCCATGGCCATATCAAGACGTGAATCCAAATCCCAGGCATCAAGGGCGTCAAGCTTGGCTTGCACCTTGCCCTGTTTCTCAATGAGGGCATTCATGGCATCGTCATCCATGGGTTCTGCGAATGCATTGTTGATCTGGTCGAATTCGGCCAGCAGGTCCACAGTCTCCTGTACACCTTCCTCCACCACTTGCCGCACTGTTTTGTCACTATCGACCAAAGGTTCCTGCTCAAGCATCCCAATGGTATATCCAGGTGAGAGGTGAATTTCACCATTGAATTCCTTGTCTACACCAGCCAAAATATTCAGCAAGGAACTCTTACCCGAGCCGTTCAAGCCCAATACGCCGATTTTTGCGCCATAAAAATAAGAAAGGCTGATGTCCTGTAACACTTGCTTTTTATTAAAAAACTTGCTCACCTTAAGCATCGAATAAATGATCTTATTAGGCTCGTCACTCATGATCTTCCCTCAAAATAATGTTGTATGAAAACTCTTCTGGGACGAACATATCATACCCTTTTTTGCTCGCCAAATAAAAACAGGCCCACGCTTTTGCGAGGACCTGTTTAAAATATTATAGACATACTTAAAACTATGGCCTGACCACCGCACCATCATTCGATGTATCGCCATCATTTTGTAAGTACTCTGCTGCATCAGGGTAATTTGCAAAATCGATTGTACCGGTTAAGTCATTATGATCCAGCCAATCAATGGCATCAAATACCAATCGTTTGGCATACCTGCTGTTGTGGACATATGCCCCTGGCTCTTGAGAAATAAGAATATAATTGAAGGCAGCTCCCATATTATTTTGGCCATTGCCTTCGTCTTCTTCGTCCGGCTCCCAATTGATAATACGGTTATCAAAAGAATTATCCGTACTGCGGAAAAAATATGGCCATTTGGGCGAATAAATAAATCCAGTGCTTTCTAACTCTTCAAGCAATACATCAAGAAGAGCATTCAGACCATTTTTTTGAAAATTTAAAAAGGCTACAAATTCACTTTCAGTCCCGGCATGACAGTCCAAACATTTCTCGCTCTCGATCCCCACCACCGTTTCATTTTCTTTTTCCACAGCCAGAAAAGAATGATCATCAGCCCCTGGTGAAGACATATGGCAACCAATGCAAGGCCCCATGCCATCATCAGTATCATCAATTTCATGATGTTTGTAATGGGAAGGATTGGCATAATCCTGGTTTTCAAATTCATAACCTATTTTTTTATACACCAAGCCACCGGCAGGAAGGTAATGGGCATGGATAAAATCCTTATTTTCGAAGGCTTTATTGCTAGCATCGGCCTCCTTGATCACTGCCCCACTCTCAATACCGATATGGCAAACAAGGCACATGTTTGACTTTTTGGCATCGGGATAAGCAACTACATTTGGAGTGCTATAAGGAGCCAGGATATCTGCGTCATTAGGGATTACATTCAATCCATCATTTTCATTAGGATTATTTGAATGACAGGTAGAGCAGTATAGCACCTGATTTTCACCCGGGAGAAGATCAAAAGTATTGTCGTCCGGATCATAGGTCGTTGGAGCCGCCAAATAATTTTTTGCTCCTGTCGCTGTATGACAGCGTTGACACTCTTTATATTCCGCAGCGCCGTCCCAATCTCTTTGACTCCAGGCCTCACTGTCTTCGTTGCCATGGCCTGATTTGGCCCAGGCCAGCACTTGTTCCGTCCCTGATTCAGCCCTGGCCATCTCGCCTTCTTCAACTTCATAATGACACTCATTACATGCATTGGGGAGGTCTAGTAAGCTCAAATCAGACTCCACTTGATCGTCGGCTAAATCTTCAAAATCAACATCCATTTCATTTTTTGAAGGCCAGATGACACGGAATGTGTGTGAGCTGATATCACCCAAACCATTTTCGTCGCGCACTGCACTTTGGCCAGTCTTGGGCATATGGCATCCTGTACATCGCCCCTGACCAGTCCCACCAGGATCATATACCACTCCCTCTCCTGCCATACCCACTCGACTCATATGAGCCTCAACAGCATCTTTGGCATTGGCGACACCCACCTCGTCCGCCGTGAGCTCAGCGAAGTCTCCCTCCCTCCCTGCGTGACAAGCGAGACAGAGGGTATTGTTATCTTTTTCATTCGTGGGGATACCGTTTATTGAAGTGGTCACCAGGTGTTCTTTGGGATCATCGTCAAGGGAGTGCATATCATGGCAGATAAAACATTCATAATCATCTGTTGTGTCCGGTGCATGGGGGCTGAAGCCAAAATCAAGTTGGTGCTGCTGATGATTCTTTGAAGCAATAAAACCGGAAAAACCTTTGCTTGCTAATGAATTGTTGGTGTTAGGGTGACTCCATACGTTGTCGCCAACAACTATCACTTTAAAATAAAGTTGCCAATTTAAACCTGGAATGAAAAATAACGGCTCGCCATCCGCATCAACCTTGCTTGGATAAGCGGAAAAATCGGTGTTATCTAACTCATTTGGATAACGGTAATAGCCTTCTCCGAATGAATGGCATGAGAGACAAACCATATTACGAACATTCAGTTGATCGATTTCATTTACGACTCCATCGACATTAAGATCATTGTCAATGGCCTCATCAGCATCATTGGCAACCTTACCCTGAAATATCATGGTGGCAGGATTGATGATATTTTCTTTCAAAGGCAAAAGAACATGGCGTTGTCCGGGTCCATGACAGGCTTCACAGGTTACACCTGAATCCACATACTCCATGGCCCACTCCCCTTCATCGCTCACTTCAATCTGCAAGCCAGTTACATGGCAACCGGCACAGAGCCGTTCAAAGGATCGGCTGAGCCCGATTTCCTGTGGAACATTTTCCTTGTCATACCACCCCTGTTCCTTCGAATCTATTTCTTGCGTATCATCTTCGAAATCAAACTGCTCATCCTCTGGCGTGTAGTTCACATACTCTTTAGTTTTAGCGTTATACTGAACGGGAAGAACATAATGGCTATTGCCGATTTTGGTGAGATAAAGCTGCTTCCACTGTTCATTGAAGCCGCCCACCGTATGGCTTATGTAGTATTTCTTGTCACCGATTTCCATATATGGTCCGGACTGATCACTGCCGAGCTTAGGAGCATCTTCATCATATTTAGAAAAATCATCATCGCCTTTTAATTCCAACCCCCCGACATCAAAAAAATCCGGCCGGCCGGAATCGTCGGAGTCATTAATATAACTTGCCTCCAGACTACCGTCCCTTAGGGTCTGAGCATGGGCAGTGGTTAGCCAGCTTTCATGAATATCTCCATGGCATTCAAGACATTTTGCTTCACCCACATAGGCCGTGGACCGGAGCTCCTCTTCCGGAGTTTGAGGAGGAGTATCATATCCGTCACTGTTCTGGTTGCTGCTGCAGCCAGTCAGCATGAAAAAAAATAAAGTAGTGACAACACTTGTCACTCCTATTGAATTTAAATATCTATTCATATCTTCCGGTTTCCACCTTTTCTCTTCGTTCTTCCCTATCAATGACATCTTCGGCAGGTCCGACCGCTACTCGCCTTTTCCAGTCGGCCTTTGATCTTATCCCAATTATCAGGGTGAGGATTAATCCGCATACCGCTCACCGCACTATGGCATTGCAGGCACATGTCACCATCAGGGTGGCAGGCCTGGCAGGTGACTAAATTTTTTCGGGCTTCACGAGCGTGCCCTGTACCCCATTCATCATTATGGGCCACAGAACTATCTGGGTGACAATTTTCACAAGACTCCCGATCAATAATTCCCAATTTAGCATGGACCTCTTCTACCTCAAGATCAGTGGTAGAACTCCATCCTCTACGGTGGGAAAAAAGAGCCAACTCTTCCGGCGCAAACCGGTCGTGACAATCCAGGCAAAAACGTTGCTCGTGGCACTGTGAACATTTTTGTGGATCAGTGCGAGCCGCCACGGGATGACTTACCGTAAAGTCACCATTATGAATGTTGGCCATGGTATTGCTGAAAGCCCCCATCTCATCGGCAAAGCCAGCCACATGACACTCCAGACAATCGGCCTGCTCATGACAATTTTCACAATCAATGACCTTCGCCCGGACCTCGGTCTGATGGTTTAATGCCCAAAGAGGGCCATGGGTGGCAGGAGAGACAAAAGAAACCGCATCAATCTTCTCTTTATCATCATGACATTCCATACAGACAATTTTTTCGGGCACAATGGACATGGCATCTGTTCGATGACAGATGGCACAGGATTTCTCCTTGGCAAATTCCGCCACATGGCGCCCATGGTCAAACGACACGGCCCAAACCGATGGCACCCATGCGCAAATCATGGCGAATACACATATAAAATAACGAATCATCTCGCCATCCCCCTAACCCACTAAAGTGGAAAAAACATCAGGTTTTTAGGATAAATCCCTTAACAGTAGGTGCAAGTTGTTTATTTCAAAGAAGTTTTTGAAAATCTTGCCACAAATAAAACGTAAAAATGCATAAGGGACTAAAATTTCACATTAAACCGAAGACGACCACGGAATGAAGATCCATAAACTTCATCCTCCAGTCGTTCCAGCTTAAATTGCAGGTTCATTTTTTTATTCAGATAAAAACTCGTATCAAACCAATACCGGCCACTGGTGAGTTCATCATTTTCATCATCAAGCCGTCTTTCGATGACATTATAGTGGGCTCCGACCCCGACGTTAAGATACCGTTGCACCAGATATCCTACATGAAATTTCACCCCTTCTTCATTCTGCCCATCATCATCGTCACGAATCTCCACGCTGAGATAGCCGGAAATCCGTTTAGTTCTGGTTCTGATTTTTTCAATTCCCATTTCATAGACATTGGCGTCATCATAATCCTTATATAACTCTCTTGTATACCGGCCGAAAGCCTGCAAACCCTGGTCAAGTTTATAAGTCGCTTCTGCCATCACCTCCTCATATTCCGAGGTGTCAAAGGCAGAGTAAATACTGTTGGCAGAAAATATCGGAATAGAATGAATATACTCGGCACGTAGGCTCCAATGGGGATTCCCATGGAATTTCAACCCGGCGAGGATTTCGGAGAACTCAGCTTTAAGCCAATTATATTGAAGGTCGGTATACACATGAAGGTGGCCTGGGATACGATAATCGAGATTACCACCAAATATCTCGTAGGTCATATCACCACTATTCCATTTCTGGACAGTGGAAAGCCCAATGTTGAAATTTTCATACACTTCACTTGTGGCCTCAAGACCGAGAATCAAGTCTTGCTCCTGATAATCGCTGTAATAACCCAGATCCCCTCCACCGAAAAATGTAAACTTAATTCGTTTGCCAAGTCCATCATAGGGAGCTTTGAGTACTATACCATCTAAAAGGGACGCTCCTGCCGCAGAGGAAATGAATTGCCGGCCAAGCCTTACATCAAGGTTATCTTTTATAAAATCCCTTTTTTCGATATAGGCATAATAGAGACGACTCTCAACGTCGTCCTCATTGGCAAGATCTTTTGCCAAGCGACCATAGCTACGAAAACTATAGCCCTTTTCGGCAATATCCCTGATATTCAAATTGAGATACTGGTAGAAAGGGACCGCTGTTTCGCCCAAAACATTTTCATAAAATTCCAAAGCCGTACTAGCTTTGCCGGAAACAGTGGTTGCCAAAGAACCTTTGGCAGGAAGAAAGATCAAAAGCATACTTATAAAGGAAAGCAGCCTCTTGGAAATTTTCATGCGGTTTTCTTCCAACAATTCGATACCTCTCATTATAACTCTCCTGGGACGCATCCCAAGTAGAGACAAAATATAATCTAATCCAGATAAACCAGGATTTTTAAAGGTCCTGCATAAGTGCCTTAACAGCTTTATGATAGTATTTACGAATTTTTCACCATTTTGCTTCATACAATAAAAATAAATAACATTCACAAAGGCACTAAAATGGATCGCAACGTAGCAGGACTGGGGGAAAAAGTCCAACTTTTAGTAACTGTTCAACTGCACTCCATCTTCGCCCATTTACGTCGTCTCGAATAAAACTAGTATACTTCGAAGACGTAACTGAACGAATATAAAACACATCTGAACAGTTACGACCGGCAAATTCGGCTAATCCGCTTCCTATGGGGGAAAAGTCCAACTTTTATACAGAAGCCAACACTTCTCACAATCAATAATTATCGAGAGATTAACTGGCTACTTGATTTCTACCACGTTTCTTAGCCCGATAAAGTGCCTTGTCTGCCGATTTTATTACTTTTTGAGGCTTCATTTGTCGACCTGTCGGCTCTGAAACCCCAATGCTGACGGTGACACCAACTTTTTTTGAAGCCTTACGCCCACCCCGTGTTTTTTTAGGTTTTTTCTTCGGGCGTCCCTGTCCACGCAGTGAAAATCCAGAAGTTTGAATTACCAGTCGTAATTGTTCGAGATGGGGCAAGACCTCTTCTTTGGCGGCACCTGGAAACAGTAAAGTAAATTCCTCGCCTCCATAGCGATAGGCCCGGCCGCCTCCCGTCACCTTAGCCAGTTTGCCAGCCACCATCCGTAGCACCTGATCTCCAACTTCATGGCCATATGTATCATTAAACTTTTTAAAAAAATCGATATCCACCATGGCCACAGTATATGTCGAGCCCAGCTTGAGGAGATCTTCATTCAAGGCTCGTCGTGCCGGCAAGCCGGTCAACTCATCTCTGAAAGCCATTTTATACGCTTCTTCAAGAGCAGCTATGATAAGAATCAAACCGGCACAGGAAAAAAACAACGTTGCATTCACGGGGCTTTGCCAGGGCAACAAGGCTGTACACCCAGCAACCAGGGCCCAAAAAAAACCATAATCAATGACTCCCTGTCTTTTCAGCGAGGCACCTATAAATAGAAGGGAGACAAAGAAAAAAAGAAAAACGGGAATTTCTGTAAATGGCACCCACTCGGGAAGAGAAAATGTGATAAAAGAGCGGGAAAAAAAGGCGACCAACTCATCTTGCTTTGAGCGAAACAGAAGAAAAACGGCCAGAGGTTGCAAGGTGATAAAAACTAAGCGCCACAGCCCATGGATAGTTGCCAGTCCTCTCTCTTTAAGGAGGAAAATATATGCCAGATTCAATGGCAACAAGGTTGCCACACTATTCAAAACAATCCAGACTGGTTCACCAACCTCGGCAGATGAAGCAGGAAAACCTGCCAAAAAGCGATCTGCAACAAAAAAAGCCCCAACCCCATAAACCAATCTACTTCGATTAAACCGCCATCCTAATAGACCGCCAACCGCAAGCACTGCATAGGGTGCAATGGCTGTGATGCCTGGGACCATGGGCGTTAATCGAGAGGCAAAGACAAAGGCCAACCCCACGCTGAACAGCAGGCCACCCGGCAAAAAAAACCATAAAAATGCCCTGATAACAGTCCAACCCATGAATGATTACCTATATACCCCGCGCCATAAATGCGACGAGGATTTATGAACAAATTGAACCACAGAGAGTATAGAGGACACAGAGTCCTTCAACCTTTTTCTCTGTGCTCTCTCAGTCCTCTGTGGTGAAAAAAATAGTAGATGTTTAACTTCGCAGGCATTTTAGCATAAGCTGGATGCAGCCGCCATCTGGAAAGAGTACAATCAAACCGGAGATAAAAAAACAAAGCGGAGACAAGTATGGAAGAAAGATTGAATGAATTAGAAACTCGAATTGCCTTTATGGACAAAACCATTGAGGATCTTGATGACGCCTTGGCCGGTCAGCAAAAACAGCTGGACAAGATAGAACAGAAAGTAGATGAAATAGTGAAACATTTTCACGTATTGATGCACACTATGACAAATGCCGATTCGAACATAAATAATCTATAAATAATAACGTGAGAGACGAAAGGATAACATGGATTTAAAAATACCAATAATTGGCATTGTACGGGGCATCCCTGCTCTTTTTTTTAAAGAACTTATGACAACATCTTTCTCTTTGGGGTTACAAGCTATTGAAATTACAATGAACACTGCCGATGCCGAAGAAATCGTCTCTACCTGCCGTCCTCTCGTGCCCCAAGGCCACCTACTAGGTATGGGTACCATTTGTAATGTGCAGGAAGCCAAACGGGCTATAGATGCCGGCGCCATGTTTCTGGTTACTCCAAACCTGAACATTGAAATCATTAAATTGGCCCAGGATCATGATATCCCAGTGGTAGCAGGTGCACTCACTCCCACAGAAGTATACACCGCATGGCATGCTGGGGCCGATCTCATTAAAATTTTTCCTTGCCGGTCAATGGGTGGGGCCAGATATATCCGAGATTTGCTCGGCCCATTTAACGGTGCTCCACTGGTTCCAGTCGGTGGGGTCGACGCAGAGAGCCTGAAAGATTATTTTGCTGCCGGTGCAACAGCCGTGGGTGTCGGCCCTGCCCTGTTCGGTAAACAGGCATTGGCTCAACAGGATATTCAAGCAGTCCAGTTCAACATTAAGAATTTCATCAACAACTGCCCTACCCCACCTGGCTCCCCATAGCTCCTATCTGTTGATAATAACTATTATTTTTTCTTTCACGGATATAAAAAAATTTAAACGGAAAAATCAGGTTTTTCTCTTGACACAGTCCTTCACCATGTGATGTCATGAATTAAGGAGGTCAGAATTATGACCCTTCAAAATGTCGTTGTTTCAGAAAGAAGAAAGATTCCCCGTTTTCCTGTTCAATCAGGCCTCTTTGCCCTGGATTCTCACTTGGGACAAATCATCGATATAAGCATGACCGGCTTGGCTTTTCGCTATCCTCAGCGCCCACTCATTCAGGATATCGAGAAAGGTATGGGGATAATTTTTGACGAAGAAGATCTCTGTTTTGATCGTATTCCAGTGAAAACCATCGCTGATTTTATAATGTCCGATGAAAATGATCGTATCATTATAAGACGTTGCGGTGTGCGGTTTCTTGATTTGTCACCCACCCAAAAAACACTCTTAAAAAACTTTATCTGGTTTAATACTGCTGCTGCTCTGTAGGCCTTTTCTCTTTATTCTTGAATAGAGCTGACTGCGATCAACCATTTGAGTTCATTTTCTCCTTGTATTTCAATACATTTCCTGGTCTTTTAACCACCGAATTTGTTTTCTTACATTTTTGTACTATCACAAACACATCTAAAAGAAAAACTTACATCACTGTTAGATATTATGGTTGAACAAAACGCATCAGCAGAACTGACCCATATCAAGTATCTTTATGAGATAACCAAGATCCTGGCCTCAGCCAGTGATCTTCGGGATTGCTTGAACAAAGGCCTTAATTACCTTGCAGATCACGCCGATATGCGGAATGGCACAGTTACCATTGTCAACCCGGTAACAGGTCAACTCGAAGTGGAAGTCGCCCATGGCTTAACCGCAGAAGCCCGCAAAAGAGGGAAATACAAAATCGGTGAAGGGATCACCGGCCGGGTAGTGGCAAGCGGAAATCCCATTGTTGTTCCACAAATCAGTGAAGAACCACTTTTTCTTAACCGAACTCGCTCCAGAGGAGATGTAAACCTAGCGCGCCTTAGCTTTCTCTGTGTCCCCATCAAGCATGGTCACCAGACCATTGGTGCCTTGAGTGTCGACCGGGAATACCCTGAAGGAGAAAGTAATTTTGATGAAGACCTGCGTTCACTCACTATTTTAAGCGGTCTTATTGCCCAAACTGTTGTACGAATTCAAGCAGTAAACCGAGAAAAAGAGCGATTGCAGACGGAGAACACTCAGCTAAAGAGAGAGCTCTCTGAAAAATACCAAATAGAGAACATCATCTCTAATTCCAGCCGGATGCAGGAAGTGTTTGAGATGATCCATAGAGTAGCGAGCAGCAATGCCACTGTCCTTCTTCGAGGTGAATCAGGCACAGGAAAAACCCTGGTTGCCAAGGCTCTTCATTACAACAGTAAACGCAAGAAAAAACCATTCATCTCCGTAAACTGCTCGGCATTGCCGGAAACCCTTTTGGAAAGTGAGCTTTTTGGCCATGAGAAGGGTGCTTTCACCGGCGCTCAAACCGCCAAAAAAGGACGTTTTGAACAAGCAGAAGGTGGCACCCTCTTCCTGGATGAAATTGGCGAACTTACTCAATCCGTACAAGTCAAGCTGCTCAACGTTGTGCAGGACAGAGAATTTCAACGACTGGGTGGCATTAAGCCCATTAAATGTAACGTACGGCTAGTTGCCGCCACGAATAAAGATCTCGAAAAAGCAGTGGCTGATACCACTTTTCGAGAAGATCTTTATTACCGCCTCAACGTCTTTCCCATCTACCTGCCTCCTCTTCGCGAAAGGCGGACTGACATTCTTCTTTTGGCTGAATACTTTCTCCAAAAATACAGCCAGGAAAATGAAAAAAAAATCCAACGCATTTCAACACCGGCAATTGATCTACTCATGCAATATCATTGGCCAGGTAATGTCAGAGAATTACAAAACTGCATTGAACGGGCTGTTTTAATCAGTGACGATGACTCCATAAAGGGCTATCACCTACCACCAACCTTGCAAAGTGCAGAAACGGTAAGTGAAAACAAAAACCCCTTATCCCTCACATCCTCGGTGGAAAATTTCGAAAGGGAAATCATTGTTGATGCGCTGAAAAAATCCAATGGCAACCAGACTAACGCAGCGAAAATGCTTGATACCAGCCTGCGGATCATCAATTACAAAATCAACAAATATGATATTTCACCCGCCCAGTTTAAAGTGGCCAAGGCAGCCCCATGAATTTATTGATGCATATGTGCTGTGGCCCATGCTCAACGTACCCCATAACTCTGTTGCGAGATGAAGGAAATACCCCGCAGGGTTTCTTTTTCAATCCTAATATCCATCCTTTTAAAGAGTTTCGCCGCAGGCTGGAAACACTGGAAGATTTGGCCAGTAAAACCGGTATAGTAGTTGAATTTGAAGAACAATATGGAATGCGGGAATTTTTAAGGGCCGTGGTTTTTGAAGAAGAAAAACGCTGCAAAACCTGTTACGCCATGCGCCTTGAGGCTACCGCCATTCGTGCCAAAGAAACCGGCGCCGATGCATTCAGTTCCACCCTCCTTTATAGCCGTTATCAAAATCACAATCTCATTCGCGAGGTTGGTGATAAAATGGCCGAAAAACACAACATCTCGTTTTACTATCGTGATTTCCGTGAAGGCTGGCAAACTGGTATTGATATGGCCGTAGAATATGGACTCTATCGTCAACCCTATTGTGGATGCATTTATAGTGAACAGGAAAGATACGACAAGAAATTGAAAAAAAAGAACTAGTGCAGCTGTACAATTTTACAAAAGAAGCTGAATCCTTTTCATGATGGAAATTTTGCCATCACTTTGTTCGCCAATAATGCGAACCTCACCCAAGAGGGGCTCTGCCTCTTGAGCCACGACACTGTTCGGATACTGAACCAGAAGCTGTTCAAGTCGGTTTACGGCAGCCTCCCACTCTCCAGTACGAACATAAAACTTTGCAACATAGAGCTCATGTTTGGCCAGAAACTCCCTCGCTTTCTTAATCCGCACTTTTGCCTCAGTAACATACGAAGAACGGGGATAGGTACGAATGAGACGGGTAAATACGCCTATTGAATCATGGGCCGAACCGGGGTCTCGATCAATGGTATCTATGCGCTTATAATGACACATACCAATCTGGAAAAGCACATATGGCATGGCCTCGTTGGTAGGATGCTTGCTCTCAAATTCTTCATAAAGTACAAGGGCCTCGGCAACCTCATTCTTATAGAAATAGCAATCAGCAGATTTCAACTCAGCGAGCAAACTATATTGACTGAATGGGAAAAAATCTCGTACCTGCTGGAAATCTTGAAGGGCAGAGCTGTAACGGCCTCGATTAAAATAATCCATGGCCCTGGCGGTTATTTCGTTTGGATCTGCAGGAGGTGGAGGCTCAACTGCAGCGCAGGCTGACATCAATACAACCAATATGACCAGAAATATTTTTTTTAACATTTACACTAGCTCACTAAGATATTCTTCAACAGCCTGCTCGGCTACAGCACCTTCACCGGCAGCATTGACCACTTGCCTTACTTCCTTTGAACGAATGTCACCGGCCGCCATGACGCCGGGAATATTTGTTCGCATTTCTTCATCAGTTTTTACAAAACCGTTTTCCATGTTTAATTGATCCGCCGGTAATATTTCCGTGTTTGGGATAGTGCCGATCAGGACAAATACACCACCCACGGCAAGCGTACTTTCATTGCCGTTATTATTGCGAATGAGAATGTTTTCCACCCCATTTTCACCACGAACCTCAGTCACATGAGAATCCCACAGGAAATCAATCTTCTCATTGGCAAAGGCATGCTCTTGCACTATTTTCGTGGCGCGAAGTTCGTCGCGACGGTGGATTACCGTTACTTTTTCTGCAAAGCGAGTCAGGTACACGGCTTCCTGGATTGCGGTATTTCCACCCCCAACAACTACAACATGCTCACCTCTAAAAAAAGGCCCATCACATGTCGCACAATAGGAAACTCCCTTGCCGGTCATTTCCGACTCCCCTGGGATACCGAGCCTGTTGGGGCGCGCCCCTGTGCAGAGGATAAGGGCTTGGCAGGTTATAGTCTCACCACTTTCCAAATTGAGACGTTTTACCGGTTGAGAAAGATCCATAGAAACGACATTGGCCAGTTTATGCTGTAAACCAAAACGGGCAGCCTGAGCCGACATTTTTTCCATGAGATCAAATCCGGAAATACCATCTGGAAAACCTGGATAATTATCAATCCAGTCAGTGACCAGCACTTGGCCACCAAGTGCTCCTTTCTCAAGCAGTATGGCCTGCAATTGAGAACGGGAAGCATATAGCCCTGCCGTCAAACCTGCAGGGCCGCCGCCTAAAATTACAAGCTGATAATCGATAGATGACATAACAGAATATGTTCACACATATTGCGAACCGGTACGACTATAGTGCCTTATTAAGCATCTCAACAATTTGAGTTTTTCCAACAGCACCGGTAACCTGATCCGCCACATCGCCACCTTTAAATAAGATCAGGGTAGGAATGGCTCGAATGCCATACTTACCTGGAGTGGCAGGATTATCATCGACATTCATTTTTGCAATAACAGCTTTTCCGTCAAATTCACCGGCCAACTCTTCAATAACCGGGCCAATTGCTTTACAAGGTCCGCACCATGGTGCCCAAAAATCCACCAGAACGGGAACAGCTGCTTTTAATACCTGGGCCTCAAAATCACCATCGCCAACATGAATCACATTATCTCCAGCCATGGTTATCTCCTCTCATCTATGGTGAAAAATAAAAAATAAGAATACATTTCAATTATAAGCTCAAAAATCGGAAGCATTCTACCTTTTGCTGAAATGCAACACAAGCAATATGTAAATAATTCGTATAAAGTTATTCCAACATCAACTACGCACCGATCATCCTTTAGCTACAGGTGTTTCACGCGACGTAATCGGTTAAATAAATATGACATGTGACACATTAATAGAAGATAAGAATATTCCAAATGCCAACTTATAATTTCAACTACTTACAGCTTGACACACGCCCGTCTGGCTACTGATTATAATACGAAGCACAAAGCCCCTGAAAAAAGACAACAGCCAGGCAAGGGAAAAATATGAATCAAAAGGAAAGAGCTGAACTCCTCCAAGTTATTGCAGATTTTATTGAAATGGGACATGTTGAAAACATAGTTTCCATGTACAAACAAGATCCCACATTATATGAACTCACCGGCGACCTCTTACGTGATGAGCGATATATGGTTCGCATGGGCATGGCCATATTATTTGAAGAGCTTGTACAAGAACGACCAGAAGATGTGGCCTTGGCCATTCCATCACTCAAAGCTTTAGTGGGTGACTCTCCTACCTGGGTGAAAGGGGAAGCGGTTACACTCCTAGGTATCATCGGGACACCGGAAGCCCTGCTTCCCATAAAAGATCTTATTCATGATCCGGATCCACAAATTGCTGAAATCGCCCTTGATATAATGAATGAGAATGAAAGATAACTCTAAAAAATCCACTTTTTATTTCTGGGCCGGCCATTTTATCATATTTGGAAAAATTACCGGCAATACGGAACACCGCCATCATGCCGTTCAGGTCATCTTTAACCGCGAAGGGCTTTTCGAGCTTCAATCGGAAGGTTCAACTCTTCTTTGTGGTGGTGTCATAATTGGCTCTGATCACCCCCATCAATTACTCAGCTCCAATGACTCCCAAGTTCACATGCTCATCGACAACGAAACAACAGTGGCCGGAATTCTCAAGGACAAATACCTTCAGGGAGAAACAGTCAATGTAATGGATGCGGAGCTTTTACAAAAACTACGGGATTGTATCGGTTTCTCTGGAAATGTGCCCGGCACTTGCCAGGATGCAGACCAGGTATATAGAAAGCTGACTTCGGAGCTGGGTGCTTCTCCCGGTGAAAAAAAAGGGGATTTTGACCCACGAATCCAAGACACTATTAATCACATTAATAAATCAATCTCCAAGCGAATTACCATTCCCGACCTGGCCCGCCGGGCCTGCCTTTCTGAAAGTCGCTTGACCCACTTGTTTACCGAGCAGATCGGTATTCCCATCAGTAGATATATCCTCTGGGCCCGCCTCATGACTGCAGTGCAGCATGTTCTTGCCGGTGAATCAATAACCGATGCCGCATATAGTGCCGGTTTCTCCGATTCCGCCCACCTGAGCCGCACCTACCGCCAAATGTATGGCATCACCTTGGCCAGCGTATTTAAAAATAGCAGGTTTATTCAAGTTATCTCCTGCCTGGATTGATATCTTAATAAAGGTTGAGAGCTTAGTTAATTTCTTAAGCTCAACAAACAGACATAACACTCCGTAATTATACTAAAAAAAGGAGGGCAGAAATGAGAGGGTCATATCTGGTTGCTATTTGGGTAGTATTATTTTGTTGTTCAGTTGTAAAATGTGTCTCTGCAGAGCCAGTTTTGAAGAGGTTTGACGAAGGCACCCAAACCTGCCGAGAGATTACCTATAAAAACGTCATGACCGGCTATAAAATTTTCCGCACATCGTGTAAAACTTGTCATTATCAAGGCAATCAGGATGGAACGCGGTTTCTGTATTCAGAATCAAAAACTCCAAAAGCCTGGAACAGGGTTTTTACAGATTTATATCCTGAGTGCGTCAGTGCGGGAGCCTGGGATAGTTTAGCGCCTACAGACAGGCTTGCTCTGAACGATTATCTTTTAGTCGATGCTTTTGGAAATTTCGATCCCAATCAAGTGGGAAGTTGCTTCAGCTGATAGTCCCATCGCGCCCCGGTACGGGGCGCTTTTCACCTCATTCCCCCACGATCTACTCTTTCCTGTCTGGCTGTAAATACAACTCAAAGATTGCCTATTAACATCCAGATATGCATATATGTAACTTTTTAACACCACTTTGGCCTGCCCATTCAAAAACAGCGGATTCATTCAAGTCATCTCCTGCCTGGACTGATATTTTTCTAAGTAATGAAAGAGTTACTCCGTGGTTTTCTCTCTCAAGGCTCATTCTCAACAGAAATTTAGGAGGTGTTGAATGAAAAAATTGTGTCTGGGATTTTTTACACTTTCTCTGATAGGTCTCTTTGTGTCTTTAGGGATAGCAGGCCCACAAAGTCGGTTTGATCAGACCACAAAAACATGCAGAAAATTTCATGTTTATGATGCTCTGATGAACGAGGCATCAAACCTCTTCAAGGACAATTGCAAATCATGTCATTATCGCGGCAATGAAAAAGAAGCCCCATTTCTCCATTCCGAGTCCAAAACGCCAGAGGCCTGGGACCGGGCATTTTTTGAGCGCTACCCCAAATGCGCCCAGGACGGTACCTGGGATAAACTTGAGCTACGGGACCTTATGGTGATCAATGATTATCTTTTCCGTTTCGGGGCTGGGACATACGATCCCAATGATGCTGACGATGCTTACTGCTGATAAGAGTTCATTGCGCCCCGGTACGGGGCGCTCCCCCACCATTCTCCTTATTCTTCTCAATTCAGCCACTTTATAATTTCTTTGTATAGCCAAACAAATATCCGTATACTCATAATATGATATACGGAGAACAAGCCAAAAAACATCCTGCCCTATTGAAAACAAATTTCAGAGAAATGGTCATTCCATTTCTCCTGTTTTTTATTCCGATATTCACACTCATCGTTATATTTTCAGTTAGTATTTTTTTTCTCCACATCAAAAACAACCGAACCATTATTGAAAACCGGGGCCAGGACATTGTCAAAGTTGCAACAAGTACCATTGAAAATCATTTTGACTCCATCATCTCAGATCTCATAATTCTTTCTGAAAACCGAAACATCCTAAATTTCCTCAATACACAGAGTACTACCTCCCGCCAGGCCATTGCTGATGATTTCCTTATTCTTTCCACTGGGAAAAAACAGTATGACCAAATACGTTATCTTGACGAGACTGGCATGGAGGTTATTAGGGTAAATTTCAATTCCGGTTCCCCATCCATAGTCCCTGAAGGAGAACTGCAATCTAAGGGAAAACGCTACTACTTCTCAGACTGCTTTCAGCTTGATCGCGGACAAATTTTTGTGTCGCCCTTTGATTTGAATATTGAGAAAGGTGAAGTTGAAAGACCACTTAAACCGATGATTCGTTTTGGCACCCCAGTCTTTGACAATAAAGGAAACAAAAGAGGTATTGTCCTTTTGAATTATCTGGGTACTCACCTCATCCGGGCCCTCTCCGAAGCAACAGTGGAATTACCTGGTTCTTTGACATTAGTTAACGCAGATGGATACTGGATAAAGGGTATGACCGCTGAAGATGAATGGGGATTTATGTTCAAAGAAAAAAAGCAGCGTACATTCAGCATAGATTTCCCAACAATCTGGCCCATTATTTCCTCCATGGAAACTGGGCATATCAGAAGTAATGGTAGGCTTTTTTCATTTGCCACTGTTTATCCTGTAGAGGAAGCTCATAAATCAAGCACAGGATCCGGCAAGGCCTTTTCAAAAAGCACAGCTCATTTCTCCGGCAAAGAATACTATTGGAAAATAATCTCCTATGTTTCTGCTGAGATATTTAATGCAACCACAAAGGACAAGCTTCAAAAGCTCCTCCTATTGGATTTTTTATTTATTACAATTTTAGCAATTATTTGCTGGATGCTAGCCTGGGCAAACAGCTCTAAACGTATTGCGGAGGCCGAACTGAGAAAATCCCGTGATGAACTGGAAAAACGGGTCAAAGAACGAACAAACGACCTGGCTGCTGCCAACAAAAAACTAATGAATGAAATTCGTGAACGAAAACAGGCAGAGACAAGATTACGACATACGCAAAAAACTGAGGCCATTGGGACTTTGGCTGGCGGTATAGCCCACGATTTCAATAATATACTTACAGCGATTCTTGGTTTTGCCAATTTAGTTCAAGATGAGCTTTCCAAAAACAGTGAGCTTTGGGCTGAGCAACACGAGGTCATCAAAGCTGCAAATCGTGCCAAAGAACTGGTAAAGCAAATTCTTGCTGTAAGCCGTCAAACAGAACACGGCCGTGAACCTATTCAAGTCCACCTGATTATCAAAGAAGCATTACAACTGTTGCGCCCCTCCATTCCTGCAACCATTGAAATTCATTCTGATATTGATCCTGCCTCCGGCTATGTAATGGCTGATCCAACCCAAATTTACCAAATAATCATGAACCTATGCACCAATGCCTCACATGCCATGCAGGAAAGGGGTGGAGAACTGCATATTTCATTATCACCCATGGAGCTCAATGAAGAACAAAAACGCCTACATGAAATTGGCCCGGATCTCCCGGCAGGGAAATATCTTAAGCTGGTGGTGCGCGATACCGGTATCGGTATAGCTCCTGACGTACTAGATAAGATTTTTGATCCTTACTTTACTACCAAAAGGAAAGGAGAAGGAACAGGTTTAGGGCTTGCTGTTGTTCAAGGGATTGTGAAAACATATGGGGGTGACATTACAGTTGCCAGCAATCTCGGCCAAGGATCAACGTTTACTGTTTTCCTACCCCGCATAGAAATTGATATGAACAAAAAGCCCGAGGAGGACGAAGATAGTTCCTTTCCTGAAGGTAACGAACGAATTTTAGTAGTGGACGACGAAGAACCGGTTGCCGGTGTTATAGATCGATTGCTGACAAGCCTTGGTTACCAGGTGACCATCCGGACAAAGAGCCCGGAGGCGTTACAATTGCTTCAAAACCAGCCAGACCAATTTGACCTGGTCATTACTGATATGACCATGCCGGGAATGACTGGTGATGAACTTGCCGAAAAACTACTGGAACTTCGCCAAGACCTGCCCATAATTCTCTGCACCGGTTTCCATGCCCTCATTGATGAAAAGAGAGCAAAAGCCATTGGGATCCGAGAATTTATCTTCAAACCATTTTCAAAAGGAACCATTGCTGAAACGGTACGAAGGGCACTGGACAGTACTGGCAAATAAGAAAAATCTCATAATGGGTGAAGGGCGAATTTAAACGCCCTTCACCACCATATTCAATTTACTCTTTCCAGTCCGGCCGAAGATGTAATTCCGTGAGTTGTTTTCTTGCAACTGAAGCAGGAGCTTCGGTGAGCGGACAGGTAGCTTTCTGGGTTTTTGGGAAGGCGATGACGTCACGGATGGAATCACTGCCGGTGAGGATCATCATCAACCGGTCAAGACCAAAGGCCAGGCCACCGTGGGGTGGAGCCCCAAGCTCCAATGCCTTGAGAAGGAAGTCAAACTTATCAGCCGCCTCTTCCTCGCTGATGTGCAAGGCACGAAACACCTTATCCTGCAGATCTTTCTGATGAATACGGATGGAGCCACCACCGATCTCAACACCGTTCAACACCAAATCATAGGCTCGGGAAAGCACCTTGCCGGGATCGGTATCGAGAAGCTCATGATCCTCTTCACGGGGTGCGGTGAATGGATGATGCACTGCCGTATGCCGTTTTTCATCATGATCATACTCAAGCAATGGGAAATCCGTTACCCAAAGGAATGAAAAGGTTCCTTCCTCGGTGAGATTAAGACGTCTGGCAAGTTCAAGGCGAAGTTCAGCCAGGGAATTGTGCACAACAGAAGGTGTGTCGGCCACAAAAAAGAGCAGATCACCGGGCTCGGCTTCCAAAGTTTTAGACATATCATTGCGTTCTTCTTCAGTGAAGAATTTAGCAATGGGCGATTGCCACTCGCCATCTTCTTTGACCTTGACCCAGGCCAGGCCCTTGGCACCAAATGGCGCCACATAGGCGGTCAAATCGTCCAAGTCCTTTCTGGAAAAAGTGGCGCAGCCTTTGGCGTTTATGGATTTGACCAAACCGCCGGACTCAACCACGGAACGGAAAACCTTAAAACCACAGTTGGCCACAACATCGGTGAGACTCACCAACTCCAAACCAAACCGCACATCGGGACGGTCGGTTCCAAAACGCTCCATGGCCTCTTCGTAGGTCATGCGTGCAAATGGCGGCTTAACATCAATATCCAATGTGGCCTCAAACAGAGCATCCATCATGCCTTCAGCCACTGAATAAACATCTTCCTCTTCAACAAAGGAGAGCTCCATATCGATCTGGGTAAATTCCGGTTGCCGATCGGCACGGAGGTCTTCATCGCGGAAACATTTGACAATCTGGTAGTACCGATCCATGCCGGACACCATGAGGAGTTGCTTGAACAACTGGGGTGATTGTGGAAGGGCAAAAAACTTACCGGCATTGACCCTGCTGGGTACAAGATAATCGCGGGCTCCTTCCGGTGTAGATCGGGTCAGTACAGGGGTTTCGATCTCAAGAAAATTCTGGTTATTTAAATAGGAGCGAATTGCCTGGCTTGCCTTGTGCCGCAAAATCAGGTTGCCCGCCATTTCCGGACGCCGAAGATCGAGATATCGATATTTAAGGCGCAAGCCATCAGATATCTCGACATCCTCATCCAATTGAAAAGGAGGAGTCTGGCTCTTATTGAGGATGCGCAGTTCATCAACAAGCACTTCTATCTCACCTGTAGCAAGGTTGGAATTAACCATGCCGTCTGGTCGTGCTTCAACATGGCCGCGCACCGCAAGCACCCATTCACTGCGTATTCCATGGGCCTTGGCATGGACCTCGGCATTCACTTCGGGATTGAATACCACCTGAGTAAGACCCCATCGATCCCTCAAGTCGATGAAAATAACACCGCCGTGATCTCGTCGCCTGAGCACCCAACCCATGAGAATGACTTCTTTGCCAATATCATCGGCACCGAGCTCCTTGCAGGAATGACTGCGTTTCAGTCCGCCCATGCTTTCCATTGTCTTACTCCTTTCTTTCCATTAACCGTTTGCAACGCCTATACGGCTTGCTAAAACGGAGGACCATTCATTCAGGTCATCGTCCAGGGGCAAGGTTTCCTGATCGCCGGCATTCATATCCCGCAATACCACCTGCCGATTTTCCAATTCATTATCACCCAGTATCATTACATAACGAGCTTTCAACTTGTCAGCTTGTTTCATCTGGCTCTTCAAACTTTTTCCACTATGATCCATAACAACTCGCACGCCATTGGAACGTAGAGCGTGAGCCATGCAAAATCCTTCTCGAAGAGCATCATCTCCCAAGGCCACCACCATTAAATCAACCTCGGAACCACTTGCCTTTTGATCACCACCCTGCATCAGCAGTACGAGTCTTTCCACGCCCAGGGCAAAACCAATACCCGGCACCTTGGGACCACCCAATTGAGCAACCAGACCATCATATCGCCCTCCGGCCCCAACTGCACTTTGAGCACCCAATTGGTCTGTGACTAATTCAAAAGTCGTCCGAGTATAATAATCCAGACCTCGTACCATGAATTTATTACGCTTGGCAGGGATATCGAGCATCTCAAGGCCTTGCTCCACCTTATGAAAATGATCGGCACACCCCTCACAGAGATGGTCATGAATAGCAGGAGCTTCCTGGTTCAACTCTTTGCACTGTTTAGACTTACAGTCCAAAACCCGTAAGGGATTCATCTCAAGACGTCGCACACAATCTTCACAGAGCTGATCTGCATGGGCACGCAGGAAAGAGACCAACGCCTCTGTAAAAGCAGGCCGACATGCCGGGCACCCTAAGGAGTTAATCTCAAGACTCACTTTAATGCCCAACTCACTGACTACCATCCAGGCCATGGCCATGACCTCAGCATCCAAGTGCGGATTATCAGCACCTAGAACTTCGGCTGAAAGTTGGTGAAATTGCCGGAGCCTCCCCTTTTGGGGACGCTCGTGACGAAACATGGGACCAATGGTATAGAGCCGTTGAACTGGACGCAGGCCATAGAGGTTGTGTTCCACATACGACCTCAAAACCGGCGCCGTACCCTCGGGACGCATGGTCAACATGGCACCGTTGCGATCCGGAAAGGTATACATTTCCTTTTCAACTATGTCTGTTGCCTCGCCAATGGAACGCACAAAAAGATCCGTTTTTTCAAGAATGGGAACCTTGATCTCACTGAATCCGAAACGATGGAATATTTCCCGTCCTTTCTGTTCAATGCGTTGCCAATAACCAACTTCGGCTGGCAATATATCTTTAAAACCTTTGAGGGCCTTTACTTTCACCCTGCTCTCCTTGCAATGATACTCTTTAAAAATTCGACTGAAACAATCTGAAAATCGGTGATTTTAGAAGGGTGCGACTTTATTCCAGACAGGACAAAAAGTCAAGATAAGTGGTCAATCCATCGGAGTTTTTTGGGCGTATTAATCAACTATTCAACCAATCCTCAATTTTCCTGGACCATCTGGCATACCCCTCATCACTGATATGAACCCCGTCAGGAAGGAGGCATTGTTCATCAACCCTGCCCTGTTCATCGAGAAATTCACCATAAAAATCCAGAAAAACAGCACCATAGTCCTGGGCAATACCGGCTAAGCGCTCATTCAACCGAGGCAAAGTGTCGGGAGCTATCCAGGGGAACTGCACCGGCATCAGGCTATTTACTCCTATCACCGTATCAGGCCAGGACTCTTTAAATCGGCCCAAAACTTCTTCGTAGGAGAATATGAACCCATAATCCTCCATGGCCACATTATTGATACCACTCATGATCAGCAACCGATCGGGCTGTTCCATTTTCTCAATCACCGAGTTAACCCGCCAGAGAAGCTCCTGCACCGTTTCACCGGACCTACCCAGATTCCAGACCTCATGATCCAGTAAGCGTTGCTGCCAGTCAAAATATTCAATCAGGGAATCACCAATACAGATAAGACGCATACAGATTGCCTCTTTACAATCATTTGATAGTTTATCAACAAAGGTCGCACAATGCCATTTGTCAGGGAAGCGCTAACTCCCGGCAAAGCGTGGAAAAAGGCAGGTTCCTGACTTGATCCCGCTCATAATCCTGGTCGCCCAGATGGACCTGATAGAAACGAGGGATGTCCGTGCGTTCTTTAAAATAATGGAGGGCCGGGTTGAGGCCACGCGGACTCTGTTTGCATTCCACCGCAAAGAGGGGGCTGCCCTCTTGGAGGACGACAAAGTCTACCTCCCGCCCATCCGTATCTCGAAGATAACGGAGCTCCATCTTGTACCCCTCGCTGTCTTCCAAAAAATGACAATACTTCAAAAGATGGCAGGCGACCATATTTTCAAAGCGACAACCTGACTCATCCACCAGCGACCAGTCCCACAGGTACAGTTTCTGCTCTTTCTTTACAGCCCGTATCCTGGGAGAACCATAGGGTGGAATACGAAAGCAATAGTACATTCTCTCAAAGATCTCTAGCCAGCGAACCACTGTTTCATGGGCAACCTGGAGGGCTTCCTTGACGTTTTTAATGGACAGGGGGGAACCGACACGGTTGGGCAGCTCAGCAGCCAACAATTCCAGCAGGCTGATTTCCCGTACCTGTTCCAGGTCGCGAATATCTTCATAGATTACACGCTGGATACGTTCCCGTTGCCAGCGACGCCAAAACCGATCCTGACCCTTCAATAATGGTTCTGGAAAAC
>CAYUCH010000004.1:0-57734 GCA_964443295.1 uncultured Desulfobulbia bacterium
TTGGAACAACATTTTCACTTAACGACCTGTCCGAATTTTCCCGACCAGCTCTGAGGACTGATATCAAGAATCCTATTGCCCCCCAATTCCAATCGATCCAAGTTAAGGTCGGTTAGAGGGCTGATATCGCTAAGCAAATTACTGGAGAGATCTACTTCGCTAAGATTAACCAGATATTCCACCCCAATTATACTCAATATTTCACTGTCTGAACAACGGAGAGTGGTAATTTCATCAGCCCAGGTATAACCGGTACTTTTGACACAACTTTCAAAAAAATCATCTTCAAAGGGTATAAACAATAGTGCCAACCCACCCTCCTCATCACAAGAACTTCGTTCTATAACACCATCGCCCAAAATGGTTTGAAGTGCATCAAGATCTGAGCAGTGGATTTTCTCGTTGTCTCGAAGATCTAAACTGAGAAGATTGAGTAAATGATCCAGGCCGCTTACATTGATAATATCTCGGTTCGAGCAATCAAGCTCAAGTACTTCATGGGCCCATGTGTAGTCATAACTATTGACACAGGCGGCCAAATTTTCATCATCAAAATTTATATTTGATACAGCCAAACGTTCTGCAAAACAGCTCTTTCCAAACCAGACCCCATCAGCCGCTTGACATTCTTCTATAGTCAGACAGTTGGCTAAATGAGACGAATCACATACCTCCTGCGACTCAGGAGCAGTGCAGTAAAGATACGGTAGCCGCATTGTGACCCCTTCTACAAACATAGCTGCTATAAAATCAAGATCTGAACAGAGAATATCCCAGTTATTTGTAAGATCCAAAAAAGTAAGATTCGTGAGGTTTAATAAGGAACTTATGTCACTTATTTTGCAATAGCTGAGATCTAATTCCGCAAGACTAGTTAGACTTGACAATGCTCTTATATCACTGAGCTTTATGTTTTCTTTTAAATTTAAAATGGTGATATTTTTCAGGTTAGCCAGCGGACTTATATCCCCGACATAATGACAGTAAGACAGGTCCAATACTTCAAGATTTGTCAGGTTCGCCAAAACTTGCAAATCACTAATGCTACTATATTTGAGATTGAGATAAGAAAGATGAGTCAAGTTGATCAATGAACCAATGTCGCTGATCCTTCCGCCTCCTCTATGGGGATCAGGTTGTGTGCCAAGATCTAAAAAGGTTAAATTTGTGAGATTGGCCAAGGAACTGACATCATTGATGGGATTTTGGTGAAGGTTTAATACGGTGAGGTTCACAAGGTTGGCCAATGGGCCTATATCGTTGATATTGTTGGCGTAGAGTTTTAATTTGGAAAGATATGTAAGATTGGCCAGGGCGCTTATCTCACTGATATTATTATAGGAAAGATCTAAGTTTTCGAGATTAGTCAGTTGCTCAACACCACTTATGTTTTCAATATTCTTTTCAGAGCACGTAAGTGAGGCCACTTCATCAATCCAGGAAAAACCGGATTCATTGACACAAGCGGCTAAATTATCGTCAGGGAAAATTATATATGATAGTGAAATGCGTTCTGCATTACAGGCACCATGATACCAGAAACCGTCGGCCTCTGTGCAATCCTGGAGTGTCACACAGAGATCCAAATGACCTGAATTACATTGTTCAGGCTGCTCCATCGTATTACAACTATCATCATACCAGTAACCACCAGCACCTGTGCAATCTTCCTCACCAACACACAGATCTAAATAATCCGTACTACAGGTTGGTTCTTGCTACAACCGGACAAAATTATCAGAAAGGTAAAAAGGAAGACGAAAATAGGGGGAGACATATTAAAACCGCAAACGATTTCGGAGTTGATTCAAATTTATTGCTACACGCATTCATGCTTCTTGTCAAAATACCCCACAATTAGCCCAATCACAAGAGTGACCTTCATCCCCTGGCAAAAAAGACCCGCAAAACGCTTTACTTTCCCTTAGGCTTTGCGAGCCCTTTTCCCTTTTTGTAAAAAGGCTTAATAGTTCACGATTTCTCCTGTATAGACCATCTCGATAACGAAATCAGAATGACCGGCCGAACAGAACCGCATTGGATAGTATTCAGGGTGACTGAGATGGCATGATTGGTAGGTTCATTTAGTGTGCCAGTTGATTAATCAGCAATTGCCCCCATGAGGTTGGTACTAGATTCATCCCAATACCACAATTATCTCCGCTTGATTGAAGCAAATTAGGAGGACAAGCACTGTGAAATGTCCACGCCAAATAGGGCACGTCGAGTGATTCCGCCAAGTCCATCATAGTTGCGCAATCTTCCAGGGTCATATTGGCTATTTCTGTAACCGGTCCAAATTCGCCGATAATCACTGGAATTGTTGCTGACGGTTCAACAAATCTTGCCTGAAATTCACTGGAAGGATCATAAACATGGGTTTCATACACTATATTTTTTCCATCTCCGGCAATGATCGGATTATCGACATAATACTGTAAAAACCGTGCCCAACCACCTGTTCCTTGCACAGCAATCAAATGATTTGGGCTGGATAAATCTTCTTCAACCTGACGAATAGCAGCAACTGTATTATTCATTGCCGCCCAGACGGCAGAATCATCAGAACCATCATAATTATATTTGGGTTCATTTACCAAACCATACAAGACATGACTATCATCGGCAAAAGTTTCAGCAAGCAATTCCCAAATCGTAATTGTTTGTTCGGTGGGCCAACCCATATCTGTAACTGATTCATCAACCCATAAAGTTATCATCACGAATACACCTGGCTTAGTTGCTATATGGTCAACAATGTCCTTAATATCTCCAAGGTATTGTTCATCATCAAGGACATTTTGCCACTGGGTCATCCACGATTCACGGGGATAATTTTCAAGATCAAATCTTAGAAAATCAACGCCCCAAACATCCACTGCTTCGTCGATTCGCCTTTTTACTTCATCAACATTTGGTTCCCAGGCCGCACATCCCCAACAGGAACGAGTATCGTGAATATTAACCCCACGGCCAGCCCAAATGCGCCCCTCACCAGTATAGATCTTATTTTCTGAAGTATACAGCCAACCACTTAGGTCTGAACCCGAATCTGTATCGTTCCCGGTATCTGTATCATTACCGTTATCAATGTCAGTATCAATTTCACAAAAGACAAACACCTCACAGTCCTGATCCTGGCAATCCACCTGACCATCACCATCGTTATCCATATTATCGCTACATGTTTCACCAGTGTTTTCCAGTTCACTTTGATTTGAGTTTTTCGAGTCATTTGTACAACCGAATATCAAAAAAAGTGTAACCAAAATCACACCATATATTTTTTTCATAACTATCCCTTACCAACAAAAAAGGGCCCGCAAAACGCTTTACTTCCCCCTTGGCTTTGCGAGCCTTTTCCCCTTTATGTAAGAAGAATTAATAGTCCACGACTTCTCCTGTATAGACCGCTTCAAAATCCGAGGCGGTGATCTGTCGTAATTGCCGTAATTGATTATCATCCCAACGGTCATCATGGACACCGGAGACAAACATGTCGCCACCTGTATCAGCGATTACCAGGCCATATTTTTTCATGGCTCGCATGATGACCTGGATGGGCGCATCAAAGCCCGAGATGTCAAAATCAGCTTTAAGACGAAGACGTAGCCCCATTGGAGGATAGCTGGGATCATGGCTGCCCTGACCGTCGGAATGACTGGCCGGCCTGATGTAGCCACGCTGAATGGTATTCAAGGTAACCCGGAGAGCATGGTTGATTCCCGGTTCAATTCCTTGTGGCGCATCACCAAACACCTCTTCATATCGAATAAGCCCTGGAAGAATCGCAAGCCCTGCGGCATCTGCACTGGTGACCCCTTCGGGACGTACTTCGTTCTGGTCCAAATGCCAGATAGCGCCACTACCCGCCTGCCAATTATCGTTTGAATCCTTATATGCTGCAAAAAGTTCGTAAAGAATACAACTATCCTGCCTGATGAGGAGGATATGATTATCACCATTCAGGGTATAATTGTCTCCTCCACCTTCAATTGATGGATTGGCAGGAATGGGATACGGTTTTGTTTGTTGGTTTAAATCAAGGGGGTCGGTTTCATCCCAGTAATTAAATTGAACATCCACAAATGGCTGGTTGTCCGGAATAATGTCAAAAGGAATACCGATATCATAGCCGTTCCATTCTGTACCAAAATCTGGGTGCACCCAGGTGTCCCCTCCAATTGACTGGACATAGGTATCGGAAAGGGGATGAAGGTCAAGTTGGTCAATGGGAGTATTCCACATATTGTCAGCAGGAAAAATCTGACACCCACCGATACGCTGGACCTGATTATCCTGGGGTAATGCCGCTGTTGTGAATGAGGCCACTGAAGTCGTGTCCTGCAGAGTACCTGTATTCGCGGTTATCGTATAGTAATAGGTGGTTTCTGCTTCCAGACTGGTCAATGAAACAGAGTGATTTATGCCACTGGAAGTCTGGAAACTCTCCGACAAATTCCCGGAACTGGCACCATATGCCACTTCACCTGTGGCAGGTACAGAGGTCACCCAGGAAATAGTAGCTGAATCTGATGTCAAGCCGCTCACTTGCACGGCTGAAATATCCAGTTGGGGATCAGGATTTCCATCATTCAGCTGAAAGACATCCTGAGGATCTTGTCCTGCCAATCCAAGACTGAATAACTCACCGTTCACCTGGTCGCCATTGACGGTGATCCGCAGATAAGTACTCATTTTATCTGCGTACCCAGACTCACCATAGGACACAAAATCATCGCTATTAAAGGCTGTAAACCAAGCTCGGTTATGGCCATTGGTGGAAGCACCACCAGAGCCGGTGGTGATATACACCGTGCCATTTTCATCAATGCTTTCGCCGTTCAAAGGATGGGTTCTTTCATAGGCATGGTTATGGCCATTGAAGAAAATATCAACATTATATTGCTCTAATAATGCTCTGATCTGAGCATGACCATGGGTGGCATTATGGTTATCGCTGCCTGTAATGAGAGGTGCATGGGCAGCCACAAAGATATGCTCATACCCCTGTTGGTTGGCTTGTTGCAGTTCTGAACGAAGCCAGTCGAATTGCTCTACACTGTAACAAATACTGTTACGATACGGATCGTTGACAAGACTCTCATCCGCACAATACGCAGCACATTCTTCCTCAGGCATATTATTGCAACTCAACATGCCGAAGTAATCATTGTTCTGCCTCAGAAAGATAAAATAGCTGTTACCAAAGGTGAAAGAGTAATAGAATTCGTTGGAGTACTCATGGGAAGAGCCATCCAGGCTGCACATGGCTTCCTGATCAAAGGGATGATTAATAAAATCAGCCGGAGTGAGCGGTGCCAAGAACTCACATATTCCTCCTCCACACGGATCGGGATACCAGCCTGAACCCCAATTATCATCATGATTACCGATGGCCATGTAAAAGGATGAAACAAGTCCAGACACAGGAGCCCTTTCTTTAATGGGCGCCAATATTTCGGCCATATTTCCATTAGGTATATCCCCATTGCAGCCGCCACCGGATATGTCTCCTGGATCTGCGGCAAAACAGGAAGTAGTGCCATATCCATCGGTGACGTCCCCTGTGGACATAAAGAATGCCGCATCATCTTCATTGGCAGCCATCATTTGCACAATCCGGTTTACCCGGTCATTTCTCTCACACCCGCCACCGTTCAAATCACCGAAAACTACAAAGCTAAAAACCTCGCTGTGAGTTACTGGAGATGTTGTCACTTGAAGAGCATTACTTAATCCTGAAATATTTCCTGCCCCATCAAAAGCCCGCACCTGGTAACTATACGCCGTCTCAGCTGATAATCCATTGTCAACAAATGATGGTTGAGTGATTGTATCTAATTCAATCCCATCACGATAGACCGTATAACCCGTAACACCTCTATCATCAGAAGAAGGTAACCAGGCCATATCTATCTGCGAAGCCGTTACGGAAGTAGTATGTAATCCGGTCGGAATACTGGGGGACTGACTATCCCATTCTTCAGGAACAGTTACGGTTAAAATCTCTGTAAGCGTAGACATATTACCGTCCTGATCAACGGCATACACAACATAATAGTATGTCTGACCAGGAATAATTGCATTATCCACGAAGGATGTTTCACTGGTTTCAACAATAATAGCAGGCCAAAGTCGACCAATTAAATATGTAACCTCCCCTCCATCATCAGTTGCTGCTCCCCATTGTAATGTAATCTCAGTAGGACCAGTCACAGTTAGATTTGGTGATTCTGGAGGAGAAGGAATAAAACTCTCTTGTGGTTCCAAGGCCAGGAACCCCACTACTTCAGTTGTGTGAGACACCTCGTCATCCTTAGATTTTTCCTCATCGATTTTGACCTGAACTCCACCAGTGTAGTGATTTGTGATGCGCAAGGAGGAGGTGTCACCACCATTTGTTGTTTGAATATCTGCTACAAAAAAAGGTTTTCTATTGAATCTTCCATTAAAACTTATCCGATAAAAATGGTGGTTCACGAGATCATCGGTTCTTCCTACTGTATAGGCCATATCATCAATGGTCCCTGTAGAGGGTTCCCAGGCAATATAAGAAACCTCCTCTTGACCATGAGATCTAACATTTGCCTCTTGCTCTTGAAGTTTGAACTTAAAGCCACCATTGTTTACGCCCCACATCCTTCCGCTGGCGGCATCTTCTTCATTGACTGTTGTAAGTGAAGCAAAGACAACAGGTTCTTTTGGGAACGACCCAGAAAAACTCACACCTGCAACATTCCACCCCATATCATTTGTGAAAAATGATCCAGCTTCAACATGACTGCCATCTGCTAATTGGAAATGCCCCCTCTCCATAACAAGATAACTTACCTGCTCTTGGTCATGAATATCATCGAGGTAATCCCATTCTTGAAAACGTACACTGAAACCGGTAGCGTCGACATCACGAATCCGAATAACTCCATGTTCAGAATCCTTTGAACTTGCAGGCTTTGCCACCACTATGGGATCAACAAATGAGTTTTTAATTTGAACTCGTTTCCACTCATGGGTAATCCCTATCACATCACTTTCAAACTGAAATTGTGGAATGAATTCATCAAGGGCTCTCACAAGGCATTCATCAGAATGAGTCAAGCCTGTATCATCTTCAACTGTAAGTTTAAATGTTAACTCTTGATCTCCCCCACTCCATTCAGGCATTACAAAACTGGCTTGAACCGAGTCTACATCAAGAACTGCTACTTCGGGACCTGTCAATTGCTCCCAGAAATAACTTTCAATATCACCATCTTGATCCAGTGAACCGGAGCCATCCAAAGTGACGACCTCACCGGGTTCAACCATTTGGTCCTCCCCTGCATTTGCCGTTGGCGGCAAGTTGTCAATCGCCCTTGCTTCATAGGTAATTTCAAGATAAGTACGACTTCCATTGTTGTACTCGCTTGCTTTAAGCCCGATGGAGGTGTGCGAATCATTAACAAGAATAAGACCATTGTTTTCATTCGTTCCATCACTCCACTCTTGCACCAGAGAGGTAATATCAATTTCAGGATAAAATGCGTGGTCTACACCCTGAATGATTTCACTTTGACCAACTGGAGTTGAATCAAAATCACCACCTGGCACTGACCAGGGCCCGCAGGAACAGGGGCTATTCCACGTCACCTCACCCTCTTCCCAATGGGTAGTTACTTGGTAGAGATCGAGATACTGTCCCAACTGCCAGTTTTGCTGATGCCAACCATAAAATGCCACCTTGGCGTCAATAATTTTCTTATCCATCAACTCGGGTGGAAGGTTAAATTTCATCAAATATCGATCTATTTCGCCTTGATAATTACTGGCACCATAATTTTGATCAGGATTATTCTCATAAATAAAACTATCTTCTACCTGGCTCGTGTTCTCCAACCTGACAAAAAGGTCCTGTTCGGCGATGTATCGTGATGCTTGATTCGAAAAACCGGAATCGCCAAAACTATTTACAGCCTTTATCTGGTAAGAATATGTATGACCCGGAGGAAGATTAGTATCAGTGTAAGAGGTAGTGTCCGCGCCTAAAACCACGAGTGACACAAACTCACCAGCGTCAATGGATCGCTCGATGACATAGTTCTCCTCCTCTTGGCTGTTATCCTGCCAATGTAGGGCAATGGAGAAATCGTTGGAGGTGGCAGTGAGGCTTGTTGGGGATTCAGGAGGTGAGGTGGAAAAAACAATTGTCACAGGATTAGATGGAAGTGCATCACAAGGGATACCCTCGCCATTATCATTGGCGTGGGCCATTATTCTATATTTATAACTACCATCACCAAGGCCGCTATCAGTAAAGGATGTCGTGTTGGCTGGTAAAGTCTCGTAATAGTAATTCCAACCAAGGCCATCAACAAATCGTTGCACAACATAAGAATCTTCCCCCGATATATCGGACCAGGAAAGAACAATCTCACCAACCTCTGCATCACCAGTGGCCGCAAGGTCGGTTACCCCATCAATGCATGATTCCCTTGCCACAAGTTTGGTAAGAAGATACCAGAGTGCTGCTCCTTTTCGGTCACAGTTCAATGATCGGGAGTGGGAGCATGAAACATTGGAGCAAACTCCTGGATTAGCAGCGCACCACTCATCTGCCCAGTTGCCACCATTATAATTACAGCTATCATCAGCCCCACGATCCAAGAAATATTCCCCATCAGGATCGTAGCTTTCAATATCGGCAAAATCGAAAAGAATTTTATCATAAGTAAGACAGTATTGCCGAATCTGTTCATTGCGTAGGTGGAGATTGCCTGATTCCCCTGATCCGTCAAGATGACCAGTCATATAAACAAAAGTCACCTCGGGAAAATCGATTTCCAGTTCATTCATTAAAGAGAGATAGGTGTCAATGTCAGACTCACTTGCCCCGGAAACCTGGCCACACCATGACCACATTACCAGGTTCCGATCATTATCAGGCACGTTAAGCATTTCCCTTGTCCGAGCAGCCCATTCAGTCCTGTTTGGATTGCCTAAATCACCATATGGATAACCATCTTGGATGGAAAGGGCTCCATCCCGAATTGAACCATTGGTTGTGTAATCATAAAGATCGGAATCATGCCCACGCATTACTGACAATCCACTGATCAATTGGCTGCCGTGGGAGGTGTGTCCATAGCTGATACGAAATTCCGTTTTGACCTGTTCAACTAATGATGGTGAGATATCTTCTGGATCAAAGGAATGATCCACTATTAATGGATCTGCATTGGCAATGTTAATAGCAAAAATTGCAAACATAAGGCAGACTAAAACTGCAATTTCTGATCTTTTCATAATTAATCTCCATCGACATATATTAATATTAGTATTTCATGAAAACATTACTAACAATTAATAAAGCACAAATCATGCCAACAGATATTAACTACTTAAACACAAGTAACTACGAGGATTAATTACAGGATGTTAAAAAGAATGATAAGAATAGTAAAATTTTTTTATTTAATTTCTTGAACTTATTAAAGACAATTTAGAGATGAATAAACAAACTAATCAGTAATCGACTGCCCATTACAAACAATCGACCACTGATCGTATACATTTTTCCTAATTTCCGCATTGAGATGGATATGAACACCCTGAGTAGTAAGTCAAGGTCACCGTAAGCTGATAGGGATACATACCTGTCCAATCATCATCTGGAAGTATGTTATCCACCACGACATTGAAATCACTTACAGAAATATATGCCCTGCCCTGCCAGGGATCGCCCACCCAGAAATCCTCGTCACCAGCTCCTGGGATGGTTTGGTCAACTGCCTCGGTGGTGAGGGTGGCATCTCCGCCGCTGGCCATGAAACCATCCCCACTGTTATAGCGTTCCATTACTGAACGGTTTTGATCTCCATTGGAACTGGGACGATCTGGATAATATCGCCAGACATGCTCCACCTCACAACCGGCTCCCACTTGCAATCGCACCTGGATATCGTAGTACCAATCTGTGTGTTCCGGGTCCAGGGGCTGATTGGGAATGGCAAACCAATCCTGGTCTCCCTGAAAATCAATGTATCCAGAAATGGTGGGGAAGGAATAGCTGATACCGGCCAATAAGGCTGTAGTGGCTGGATCGGATGTCGCATCCAGATAGGTTGTATTCACTCTGAAGGCACTATAGGTCAAAGCATTATACACAAGCTCAATTGAAGCAGGAGCATTGGAACCGTCCTGCTCGGTCACTTCGCTATAATAGACTGTATTAGCTGCTCCTGTGGTAGGAATTTGTTCAACATCAACAGACAGGGTGTACGTGACATCGGCACCATCATCATTTTGGTAATCAGCCACCATTATCCAATATGTTTCATCGGTTTCACTGACCGGCGCTAGAATACTGGTTTTCAATGCCGCACCATCACTACCGTCCAGATCATAAATCCTTTCGACAACCTCATCCTTGATTATACTGACGGAGTATTCAACCGTGGATACATCATCCGCATCAAAGAACACTTCCAGCACCTGGGGATCTGTTGAAGCTGGAACTACGATGCTGTAATAGTCAATATCTCCCCTGAAGGCCACCTTCCCTTCATAGGCCACATTCTCGCTTATGAGGATTGGATTGTTGATGGAGTCGTTGTCATTCTCATAATCGCCGGGTATTTCATCGGGATCATTTATCGAGGTTATTGCCATTATTATTTCATAGGGGGCAGACTGGCTCAAGACCTGTCCTGCCGCAGGGCTTATCCGGAGATAATGAGTCCCCTGCCCAGCCTGGACTTGGGAGAGGTAATTGCCGGAGCTTCCGTGATAATCATGGGAGAGAAGCGTACCGTTTTGATCGACAATGGAAATTTGGTAAAGAAAATTCTGATCCGCTGTACCGCTGAAATCAAGACTGATTACCTGGAAATCAGTGCCGCCAGCGCCGGGATTAAAACTATACCAATCCTCATCCTGCCAATAATCCAAAGAGCCAATAACCGGACTATCCAGTGTAAACGTGCCGGCCTGCTCCCGACTGTCATTTTCAAAAGCCTCATCTGTTTGAACGGAAGTCACGCACACTTCATAGGTTGAAGAAATGTCAAAATCATTGCGGCCGTCATCATCCACCTGCAGCACATACTCACCTGCAGTCAGGTATGGAATGATGTGGTACGAACTGCGCTGAGCATGATTCAAGGAATAAAGCCGATCACCAGCACTGTTATAAAGATCAAAAGTAAGGGCCACATTGCTGCCTCCCTGATAGACATTGAAGTCCACGGCAATATCATAGGCATTGTCTTCAGTGACCGTAAAGCTGAAGAAATCCACATCGCCAATGGCGCCTATTTCATCTGTAACACAGCCTTCCTCACTATCAATCACCAAAGCAGTGGCATCCTGGAAATTATTATTAGAGCCTTCTGTCTCAATATAGTTCAAAGAAAGGTAATAGGGATTCTCCGAGTATTCATCATCCATCAGGTCCCGTACCGCGAAATAGATATCTTTGGGCGTATCAATATAAATATTCATATTGATATCCGCCGGCAGCTGACTGTCATCCATGGCATGATCACCATAGATGCGAACTCGATTGCCGTTAGCATCTTCCTCATAGGCAGTGATCATCAAATCCACATCAGGCCGATACGTATTGCTGGTACAACGGACATTCAAAACCCGGTTGGCCTCCACGGCTCTGAAGTGAAACCAATCCACCTCCGCCTCAGTAGCGATGGTATCACTGGACTGCACACCCAGCTGCAATTCACTATTATCAAGCGCACCATTATCACTGTTTGAAGAACACGCGGTCATCAACATCAAGAACAAGGCCGGCCATACATTATAATTTTTCATGGTGTTGCCTCTTATTTTGCATTCAGTTGGAATTCTTCCTTCAAAGAAGAAACTCCCGTATTTATTAACGGTTACAGGGTGCTGCAGATCCGAGGAAGAAACCTGCTCGCTATACAGGTAGTTTGGGTATGCGAGCAGGTTTCTGACAAAGGAGATGCGGCGCCATGTGACCGTTAATCATTGAATTAGCTGAAAATCGGACGGGCTCAGCACAATATTCCTTCCCCTATCCGCCATATTAATAATCACCTCAGCCATCCTGAAAACCGGTGGCACATCCGGGGTATCCTCCGGTACCTGGGCTATGTAAAATCGGATGAGGTTATCTCCGGCTTGTCGTTCCTCCCCCCAGGGAGTGGTGTAGGCCTCGGTATCCATGATATCGATATTGGTAATCTCAAAATGATAGCGACGCACATAGGACTCCAGGTCCGTCCCCTGATTGATAGGCACCAATCCCATATCTTGGAGATCATAGTAATAGGCGTAACGCTGACGAATGATGGGATCACTTGAGGTAACATTGGTGTGCTGCTGTACTTCCAGCCAGTCCACAGCACCGTCAAAGTCACTGTCATTATTGGTCTGGATCTCTAATGGATTTGTCCCCATCTGGAATTCAATACCATCTGGGATGCCGTCACCATCGGTGTCAGTGACATGTCGATTAGTGCCTTTGACATACTCCTCACAGTCATTCAAGCCATCAAGATCTTCGTCGGGATAATCCCCATCTTCACGTATGATGCAGGGACTGTCCTGGGCCAGAGGATCAAGCTCATGTCCAGGCGAACTGACAGTGATTTCGAAAAAGTCACTTAAACCATCCCCGTCGGTATCGGGATTCACCAGACTTGTCCCATAATAGTCTTCATCTGTATCTCCCAAACCATCACCATCACTATCTCGCCAGACCAAATCAGTTCCGGCATGAACGTTGTAATTATAGGCAACCATGTAGGTGATTTTGTATTCCACCGTCAGCCGCATATCGACGATATTGATAAAATCAATGGCCTCGGCATTTTCAAAGAGTCTGAACTGGCCATTCCCGCGATCTGCCATGCCTTGCAAGGTATTCTCGGCATGGAGCCGGGCCGCATCACCCTCGGAACCTGGAGGAAACATGCCAAGGAGGAGAAAGGTATGAAAATTGAAACTGCCCACCCCGGAGTCTTCTACCATCTGAGCAATGTCCTCCACCGAATTCCAGATATCAGCATCGGGCTGGGTCTGGCCCTGGGCATTGGAAAGGCCGTCGCTCAAAAAGATCACCACGTACTTGGTGCGGATCCTGTTCTCTTCACTGGATCGGTTGATATCGCGCTGGATATCCATGTAGATGGCCGACTCGGCATCGAGATAGTCTGTGGTGGTGTCGTTGTACATACCGTCAAGAACCCGATTGAGTTCCTCGGTATCCTTGGTGAATCCACGCTGTCCGTTGACATTCCTGGTTCCCATGAAAACATTGCTGGACCAGAGCATGATTTCAAAGGAGGTATTTTCATAGCTGTTATAGGTATTGATAAAATCCCGCACTGCGTCACGACGCATGAAATGGGGATCAGAACCGGCCATCACCCCGCCCACTTCATCGCCCATACTCAAGGAGCAATCGATGGCAAAAAGCACCTTGACCGGAAACTGAATTTCATCAGGGCTCTCAGTCTGGAAATCCCCTACCAGACTCATCTTGGAACGCCCCTGGGTTCGCTCAAGATCATGGTCTGAACAACCAATGAGCAGGAAACATAAACCGCTCAAGAATAGAATGAGTTTACGAGTCACAACTGTCACCTCGTCCATTTTGATCTTCATCGGCCTGGTCGCTATTGGCGATCGTTGGGCAGTTATCGCAGGCATCCCCTACTCCGTCGCCGTCATAGTCGGCGTTCTGATAACTCCGCATCCTGGGGCAGAGGTCTTCACCGTTATCCTCATAAAAACCATCGTTATCCCAATCGTCATCACAGACATCACCGGCCGTATCGCCGGGAAGATACCCATCGGAGTTTGCCTGATCCTGATTCACCACCTCACTACAGTTATCAACCACATCAGGAATACCATCGCCGTCATCGTCTTCATCACAGGCATCGCCCTGGCCATCATTATTTGTATCGGTCTGTAAATAATTAGCCACCTGGGGACAGTTATCCAGGTTATTGGCGAGGTCATCACCGTCAATATCTTCGTCACAGGCGTCACCCACCAAATCTCCATCAGCATCCTCCTGAAAATTATTGACCGTATTGGGACAATTATCACAGGCATCACCGAAATCATCGCCATCACTGTTGTCCTGGTTGTTTGGGGTAAAGACGCAATTATCGCGACTGTCTAAAGAGCCATCATGATCGTAGTCCTCATCCAGAGCCCAGGTGGGACCAAGATCATAGGCAACCACAATGGGCCCACCACCCGATCCACCACCCCCTACTCCACCTGAAGGCGGAGCACCGCATTCGGCATCGGGACATTCGTCGAACCAATCATTGGAATCAAAACCGGAGGCATTCTGTGATGCTCCAACAATGAATAACGCCGTTAAACAACAGAAAATAATTATTCCAGATCTCATATTTCACCTCGTTGCAAGCTCTCTCATTTTTCTACAAAAATAATGGAATTACTGGTTTCGGAATAGGTGACAATTTGAGGTTGCCCTCCCGTAAACCAAAGGGAATTGTATTTACCGATATTGCCGGCGGTGAGGACGTTTTCTAAATTCCAAGAACCACCATCCTTCATTGCCAACTTCAGGTTTTCACGGATATACCCGCTATGGCTGCGGGAATCGTAATAGGCAATGGCCGGATTTGAATTACTATCAAAGGCCAGGCTGCAATGCTTGCCACCGATCATTGATTCATCGACAATCTCCACCTGCCATTCTGTTTCACCGGCTCCTTTTGAGGCATATCTCAGGTGCGCCTGGTAATCATCATCTTCAAAGACCTGCTTGACGTAATAGGCCACACCCAACGTGCCATCGGTCGCTACAGCGGCGCTTATTGCTCCCACCTCGATTCCACGGAATGAATTGCCATAGTCGTGGCGATCCACCCATTCCGGAATCCAGCTATTTCCTTCCTTTCGGGCCATACGAAGGCCCTTTTCGGCGTTGTACACATCAGACAATTCGGCGTAATAGAAAACAGCCGGAACATCATCAGCCGTAACCACTAACTGGCAATGATGCCCGACACTGTTCTCATCACCATTAATGCCGCTGTATTCATTACCCTCCACTGTTTCCTCTTCCGCAAGGGTGGTGAACTCACCAGTAGGGTAATAAACGTATTTCAGGTCTGGAAAATTAGAGTTATGGGCGTCGATTCCCTCATAATGAAATTGATAGGCCAGATGCACTCCACCCTGAGAATCAGACGCAACAGTCAGGTCAACCCCGGCAAAGCCATCCTGGAAATAAGGATTACGCTCCACAAAACCGATGGCGCCGGTATACTCTTGCCATTCATTATTTTTAACCGAAAACATGGCATCGGATTGGGCCTCCACACCACCCAATCTCTCCTCACCACCTTGGTATGCCACCACAACATCCTCACCATGCACGGCAAAGCCCAGGGAGCCACAATTATCAATGGGAGCTGCGAGGGCAGATTCATCGAGCACATCGCTTTGGCCGGTTGAATCCCAGACCAGATGGCGAATATCATAGGTGGAAAAATCAAGATCCATGAAATAGGAAAGATGAATATTACCATTACTTGCCGGAACGGCCTTGATCTGTGGACTTAACAGCCCACCGGCATCAATGCTTTTCACCGTTGCGCTGGTCCATTGAGAAGTGAGATCCACAGGTGCCGGATCTCCTGTACCACCTCCCCCACCCCCGCCACAGGCAGTAAGTAGAAATAAGCAGAGACCTGTGGTCATTTTCTTCGGCTGATATCCAGAGATCATTTTGTTACCTTAATTTGGCTTTTCAGGCCATTCCACGCAGCCAAGCAGCACAGGATTGGCCGGATCAGCGCGAGGACTGTTTGAGCGCAGCGAGTTTCGCAGCGCCCGGTCAATTCGAGCAGCGCAGGGAAGTCCGACGAAGGAGGACCAGCAGCGAAGCGGCGAGTGGACGGCTGCCTTTTCTTTTGGTTCTTTTCTTTGCACCCGTTCCGGGCATAAAGGCAAGCAAAGAAAAGAACGGATAAAACTCTACTGCTTTTCAATATTCTCATGGCGACACTCATAGCCCAACCAAATGTCGGAATAAATTCCGACCTAAATTGTATTAAAACAAGTCCTCACTTCCCCTTCTTTGCCATCTGGATCCTGTTCATATTTTCCAGATACAATTCTTTGGCTTTTGGATGAATGAGCTGTTTTTCAACCTCGATGACAGAAGATTCAGGCAGCTCTTTGTAAATTTTAAAAGCCTTGTCAGCATGGCCGTAATAGCTGTACAAACCAGCCAGATTAATCCCTGCGGCATGATTTTGATGGTCAAGAGACACAGCTTTCTTAAAGAGATCCCGGGCTACCAGATCCTGCTTTGTATTGAGTTTGGCAACACCCAGGAGATTGTTGGCCCTGGCTTTTTGCTGGTCATCACTGGCGTGGATCAGGGCTTTTTCAATGATCATGATGGCCTGGCGGTAATCACGCCTGGAGAGATATTGAGAAGCAAGTTCTAAGAGCAAGGAGGAATCTTCCGGCTCTATGATGATTGTGTAATGCAATTTCTTAAGATCCTCATCAGCGAGGGCCTGTTGACGAATTTCTTTTGAAAAAGATGTGGCTGAAAAACCATACTGCACAGAATTTTCCGCATAGAACTGGGTCAATTCCGGGGTCATCAGCTCCCATTTATGGGCTTGCTTTATACAGGTATCTTTAAATTGAGCTGCCTTATCCAGATATCCCTGGGCCCGCTGACTGATCAACTGGACATACTGGGCTTTCTGTTCTTCGGCGAGCTCAGCAGGAATCGGAGAGTTTTTGAGAAAACGACCGAATTCCTCATTGATCTCATAGAGCCTGTAACAGGATCGCAAAGCCCAGACCGGTGATTGATATTGGATGACGGTCTGGTAGCGATTTTCCAGTTTATCCAGTTGCCCTGCCTTGTTTGACACCACCTTGTTACTGATGTTTTTTCCAAGCTGCAGGTCCATGTATTTTCTGTGAGATGATTCAATGGTATCGAATGCCAAGCGTGCCATGAGTTCGGCAATGGCCGGATCCTTACGGGCGAATTTCGGTTTAAAGTTTTTCTGGGCCCGCCTCCGATATTTGGCAGCATTTTTAAGCTGCTTTTCTTGAAAATAAAAATTTCCCAGCATGGCATCAGCCTTGACCTTGCCAAGGGGAGAAAGGCTGGACCGACCATTATGCAAAATCTCTATGGCAATACCGGGCTCATTATTATCCACCGCATTCTGGGCCATATTAAAAACCATGGCATCACGATCTTCATCACCTTGATATCCTATCTTCAGGACCTTGCCATAGGCGTAATTGGCCTTATCATACTCACCAAGGCCTGATCGTATTCTGGCTATCTGAGCCCAGAATGGGCCGCTGTTTCGATGGGTGGGATAGCGGTTGACAAAATTTTCCAGGTAATCGGCCATGAGTCGGAACTGGGAACCATTCAGGGCCGCATCGATCATCAAATTAAGGGTGGGCTCCACGTTGTCTGACTTGGGATACAGGGTGAGCATGCGCTCTCCGGCATCAAAAAGAATATCAAGATCCCCCTTATCGCGGGAAGAGATAATCAAGGCATTGAGGGCCTGCTCTCCCATACCGGAATCCTTATTCTCTTCGGCAAAGGTCATGAGATCGGCACGTCCTTTATCCCAATCATCAAGAGCCGCCACAGTTACTCCGGAAATCAATTTCCCTTCAGAAGCCTGGACAATTGCCTCAATCTCTTTCTTCAGCTTGGCATCCACCCAGGGCTCTTTCAGGGATGCGCGGCCAAAGGAAACCAACCCCTTATAATCTTCTCGCAGGTTATAGGCGTCCAGGATGAGGTGAGCTGCAACTTTGGCCTCTTTCCCTTGGGGATACTTCTTAATGAAATCTTTGAACTCGGCAATGGCCTCTTCGTATTTCCCCTGATCATAGGTCACCCAGGCAATATTGAAGAGGATTTCAGGAACCTTGGTGGAATCAGGAAAAGAGGCCACATATTCCTGACCAGTATCTCGAATGCCGCCCCTGGCATAGACTGTCTGGAAATAGGACAAATCATCCTGTTTCTTCAGGGCGGTATAATAGGAGAGCACCGCACTGTAGAGATGTTGCTTTTTCTGAGAATTGGGTGGTGGTGTAAGAGTGGCTAGCTTCTCGTATTGTTTGCCGGCCTTGAGATAGTCATTGGATGCAAAAAGAGCTTCGGCATAATTGGCTTCCATATCGTCCCGCACTGGACTGTTCTCGAAGAAGTCCAGATAGATCTTATAGGCATCTGCGGCCCGTGTAAAAAGATCTTTTTTCTTTTCATTTCGGGCCCGCTGGTGGGTATGGGTAAGGATATCCCTGGCATAGATTTCATAATCCAGGATGTTTTTTTCCTTCTCCTCTTCCTTGACATGGACGGAGTATTTCTGCTTTCGCAGAGCGGTAATAATGGAGGCAATATCCTTATCAGCGTCGTCAAAATCTTTTAAGGCCTGGACGCATTCGAAGATATTGCGGGAGTATTCCAACAATTTTTCCGGATCATGCTGCAGGATAGAAAGCTGCCGGTAAATAGCCAGGGAATGCTCATATTTTCGCTTTATGAGATATCGATATCCCAGTTTTTCAAGGACCTTCAGATAGACAGGACGAGACCAAGAGTAGCGTTGAAAATAGGCAATTGCCTCGCTGGGGCTTTTCTTCTTATGCGCCTCAGTGTAACAAAAAGCCATGTCAACCAGGGCTTCCAGGCGGATATTGATCTTCGCTGAATAGGTGTCTACATCAAGATCGTTCCTGGGTTGGGCGACCACAGCCTTTTCGAGAATTTTAATGGCCTTTTCATGGTCGGCATTATTGATATGCACCCAGTCAAATTTGTAACGGGCAACTACAATGGCGGAACTATCGGGATATGCCAGGACATGTTCATAATGGCGACGTGCCATTTCCAGATCCTGCTTGGAGTTGAAGAAATAGTCACCCAACAGAAGGTAGGACTCCGGCACATATTGACTCTCTTTATGTTCCTTGATAATGGCTCTGTACTGAACCACCATCTTGTCAATTTCACCCTGTTCCCGGTATTCATGGGCCAGATAAAATCGAACCTTGTCACGATCCTCGTAATCTGGAAAATGGCTTAGAATACGATGATACACTTCGATGGCTTGATTTTTTAGAGAGTTGGCCTCGAGATTATCCAGAGCCTTCACCTTGCTCTTGGCCTGATTTTTCCGGAGAAAAAAAACAATCCGTGCCTTTTCAATATAAAGTTCAGCAAGACGGATATAAAGCTCGGGTAGATACGGCCTGGTACGAGAGCGATCAATGAGCGCCTTGGTGGACTTGATGGCCAGATCCACCTTTTTCTTGTCATCCAATAATTTGACGACAAATTTCTTCTGCTCCGCTTCCTTGTCCTGCTTTTCCATGCGATAGGTAGTTTCTTGCTCACCATCTGCAAGTCCACCTTCGTCTTCTTCTGCAAATACCCAATCATAGGGGGCCTTAACCGTTCCCCACACCCACTGACCGGTCTTTTTCCCCATGTCAATAGGAGCCATCAGGATGGATCCCATGGTTGAACGTTCTTCCACTTTGGCCATTGCGGGTTCGCAGGAGGACCAAAGCAAAAGGGTGATAAGGGTACAGATAAAGCCCGAAACAAGGCGGCAATTATGTTTATATCTAAAAATTAATTTCATAACGTTCTTTCTTCAGCCTTCAGCCTGGAGTTACTTAAAAAATACATTCCATTCTTCCATGTTGGCGCATTTATTGGGCAGGGTTACGGTGTAATTAGCGAGCTCATCGTTCCAGAATTCACCCTGAAATTCATAAGAGACCTTGCCTACCATGCTGGACTCTTTTTCTTCCTCATTAAAGGAATAATGGAATTGCTGTATCCGTTCGCTGATATCCAGGTTGACTTCATATTCCAGGAGATAGGTCTCTTCTTCATATTTCAAAAGCTCGTCTGCCATGGTTTCATAGGCTGTATCAATAAACTCCCGGAGTGACTTCCGACTCTCGTGAATCTGCATTTCATAAATAGCCAGCAGATATTTATAGAGGGTGCGATGCTGGTCTCGAAAAATCTGGGTATGCTCTTTCTCTTCTTCCAGCAGGTTCAAGAACTCCCAGACCTGCCTGATCTTCTTGCGCCCCAGCATGACTGTGAGCAAACGGTGATTTTCAATGGGTTTCTTGCGTTGATAGATCTTCTGCAACGTGTCGCCATAATACTCCTTGAACTCATCAACCACGGCCAAAGCAGATTGATAATGGCAGACATTTTTAAAGATAAAGGATTTGAGGATGAAATATTCCGGTGAAAAATAATTCTCAAAACTTGGTGCCTTAAAAGCATAGAGCAATCCCATAGCCCGCTCAGCATTGCCCAGGCGATAATGCACCCAGGCTCTCTCCATGAGATTACCGGCCTGGTCGACAATATTCTTTTTAACCTGGGTGTAGAGAAGATCAGCTTCTTTATACTCGCCTTTTTCATAGAGCAGACGGGCCAGGGTCTGTCGGGTCTCATCACGGAGATCATCGGCCTCCTCAGCCTCAAGAAGAATCTTTTTCAAAAGCAGGATGGCATCATCAATCTGCCCTTCATGGACCCGATAAAGCGCCTTTCTATAGAGATATTTATAATAATAATAGCTCTCCGGTGTGATGGCCTGGAAATGACTGGTTCCCCATTGATAAAAGCCCCGGGACCAGTCAAATTCTCCCTGGTAGTAATTAATAAAGTCATTGAGGTCATCATCCAGAAAACCATATTCATGATCAACCAGAACCTGATCAATGAGAGTATCCCTCTCATGGGGCATGGTGCGGACAATGACCTCAAAGAGCTCCAGAATAAATGCAACAATCTTCTCATTGGGCTTTCTGGTTACCACGCCGGCCAGAATGTCTGCCGCGGCATGGGAGAATCCCAGTTTACTTACCGATATTCCAAAGAAAAATTCAGCCCACTCATAATTCTCATCATCAGTAGTTTTATTCATAAGCAGATTATGGAAATAGCTGGCCGCCTGCAGATAGTCCTCGTCAATAAAAGCCTGATAGCCTTTATCAAAGGCCTCGGGATCAAAATTACTGACCACCGCCTCAAACTTTTCATCTCCTGATTGGGCAATACCGGAGAGTTCTGTATCGGTGGGATCAACAAAATGCACTGTCTTTTCACCTGTCCCATCAGCCATATCAACTGCCGCTAATGCTTTACTGGACAATGAAAAGCAGACCAGAATGGCCAAGAATATCAAAATTTTATCTACTTTCAGTTTCATAAAAATGTGCCATACGCTCGAAACGTTTTTAATATCAACTCACTGCAACTATTCAGATGTGCGTCAGATGTGTTCAAGCAGGCCAAGCGTCTATACATAGCCGTTATGGTGGTTGGCCTGATCGGACGCAGGTAAGCGAGCTTGCGAGACTCCGGATGATGTGCAGCTGAATAGTTAGTCATTTTGCTCCAGATAACGCCCTAAGGACTCGATAGCTTCGGCATTTCGTGATTTCCGGGGGGAGAGATTGAACCGGTAGCCAAGGCTGACGCCGAACCAGAAATGATTGGTGGTTTCACCGTCTGAAAAATTGAGCATGTCTCTGATTTCGAAGTTGAGACAGAACTTCTCATTGAGGAAAACCTTTTTCCCCACGATGACACTTGCTGAAACCGCGGTGCTGGTGTCTGAGGGACCAAAGGTAAAGTCAGATTTATAGTTGACCATGCCCACCCCGGCCATCAGGTAGGTTTCATGATTGATAATCGTCTTATTGAGAAAGGCATCCTTGCCATATAATGGGGTGTAAACTCCATGAATATGGGCCATGTACTGAATTTTTTTGAACTCTGAAGCGGTGACACCAAAATCATCTTCCAGATCTTTCTTGAGTTGACGGTCCCGGTTATACACGTATCCCCCTCGGACATTGATGCCATAGAGGTCGTTGTAATGATAGGTGTAGCCCATGGATATGGGAAAGGGCTGAAAGAAATCATCATCAGGAATGTAGCTCAGATCAAAATCAAGCTCGTGATAGCAGTGATACATCTTATCCTGAATTGCTTCGATGCGTGCCTCTTTACCGCCTATCTCTTCAGCAGCCGCAACACTTGCCGACAACAGGACCAAGGCAAGCCCCACCGCTAAACCATAGAAAATTTTCATCTGTATTCTCTCTTGTGCTCCCATTATCAACCAACCTCCACGGGTTAAAACCCGACGATATCAAAAATGAATGGGTAAGATACAACTACCGATTCGGTGCCCTCAGGTTCCGGGAATCTCCAGGACTTGATGGATTTTTTTACACAACGTGTAATGGAACTGGAATTAAGGGTGGAGCTTTTGATGGGAATCTCACCCACCCGACCGTCACTCTTAATTTTCCACTCAAGGACCAGCTTGCCCATGATGGAAGGATTGTTGATCAAGGCTGATTCGTAGCAGTATTGAATTTCATCAATATGCTGATCAATGACCTTTTTGACATCTTCTCTGGAAATACCACCCTTGACCATGACATTACGATCCAGGCTTGCGGTAACCATGGATTGCACCTGACGTTGTCCAGTGCCTGCGGTATCAAGAGCAGCGATCTGATCTCCTGAACGAAGAACCGTAGCAGAACCTTGTGTATCCACAATGCCGCCGGAACTTGGAAGTTCAACTTTGCTCTCTCCCAGGCTTGCCACAACACCACTGACCTTATAACCACCCCGGTCAACATTGGTGTCGGTGGCAACGGCGTCCAAATTGGTTACCGCCGCCATTGCCACGCTGGGCTGTATACTGATACCGCTCTTACCAAGGATGGCCAACATACCGGTCTGGTTGACATCTTTTTTCACCACATTGCCTTTCTTGGCATTGCCCCCCTTCGGAGTAACTTTACGGGCGGCGACTACTTTTTTAGGCTGTGCTTTCTTCCGTTTGGCAACCTTTTGCTTCCGCTTGGGATTCTTGATCTTGACGATTTTTTTGATTGGTTTCGGGGCTGTTTTTTTCACTTCCTTCTTCACAGGTTCTTGCCTCTTGACCACCTTGGGCTGTTCCTGCTTAACGAATTGAGACATGTCCACTTTGACAAATCTGGACTCAGGCAAAGGGACCTGTTTAATGGTGGGAAGAGAAAAGAAAAAACCAAGAACCATGAGAAAAACTATATGGAAACTTCCGGACTGTAGAAGATTCTTATGGAAAGTGGATTTTTCTTTTGGTGGAAGAGAAATTTCAGGACAGCGCAATCGAACGCTGGGCCGAATACGATAATCAAAACTTCCATCGGAAAGTCGTATTTCCATGTCCCTTGACAGTTGATTACGGTATATTTTCTTCCGTTTGTTCACCAGTGTACTCTGGGATTTTACTGATTCACCACTTTGAGAGCAGCCATCACCACCAGCAGAAACAACCATAAAATCATCATTAGAATAGCAATAAAATTTCCCTTTACGATGTTCTGCAAGGCGAAACTTTCGACCATGGTGAAATGCGAAATACTTTTCCCGCACACCCAAAAATTGAATATCAACAACCGTGTCTTTCCAGGTCTTTACTACCTCTAATACCGGTTCTTCGGTGGTTTCGGACTCGGTCTCAAGGCCGAGAAAATCCTTCAAATCAAAATCAGCCTCAATATCATCATCGTCTGCCGCTGCCTCAAGATCTTCAGGCAAAAATGGAACCGGCGTTCTAAAAAAATCACCATCATCAACATTTGGTTCATTTTCGCAATTGATGAAACCGGTTACTTCTTCATCAGGTGTTTGGCTGTATTCAAATGCTTCACCAAGGCCTATTTCCTCAATAATCTCCATAATCACTTCAATAGATTCACCATCTCCGGGAACAGAATCGGACATGAGGAGTTCCAATGGATCCTGCGATACTAACTCTTCATCTGCTTGTAAGTCTGAATTTGGTTCAGGCGAATTTATTCCCTCATCATTTTGACTGGTGAACTCTGGAGTCACATCAAGGTAGGTATTATCGGAACCAGCTTGGGAAAAAGGATTAAAAAAGTGAGGATGGATGTCTTCGTTGTTTTCAATAGGCAAGAGAGGCTCTGCCACTGGCTTGAGGTCTATTGATTCTGTTTCTTCAAACGAAGAGGAATTCTTTTGCAGTTCAACGCGCCCAGCCACCTGAAAATCCGCACCATTTTTTTTATCAGCTAACCTGCTGAATTTTATCTTAACTGAGTAAGGCCCGATGGACACAAAATCCAAGGGGGCTAGCATACAGGCTTCCACCGGTTGCCCCTTAACCAGGACCTGCTTACCGGCACTGAAATCTTCAACCAGAACTCCTTCTGCTGAGATGGTAAATAGCGCACAAATGCCATCAATATCCTGATTTTCATTATCTTCGCACGGCAACACCAGGTCCGCCCAGCAGCTGCTCCCCACCATGACCCGCTTCTGGGTGAAACAATCCCAGCCAAGATAGGTCTCACCTTTGAAAACATGAAACTTGGCAATAAAGGAATTCCCTCGGGCCTTGGCGTCTTTTGTATTTTTCTTATCAGTTTCCATATGAATCACCTGTTTAATCATGCCCCATTGGTGTTACAGGGTGTTGCAGGTCCGCGAAAGAGGCCTGTTCACAGGTAAGCGAGCGAGTGAGACTCCGATACTTTGTCGCTATGTGGACAGGCCGATGACAAAGGAGATGCAGCATCCTGTAACACCAATTATTGTGCTCCGTTTTCAACCCGCATATCTAGTATTGTAAAATCCTCCAGGATCTCATCTCTGTAAGATTCTCGAGAATGCAGCATGCTCTTGATATTGCTCTTCTTCCTCTGGAGAAGATAGACAGCGCCAGACTTGATGGATTGCCCCATGATATATGAATTTCCAAAATCGATTCTGCGCAGTAACGTTGCTGACTCATCTTCCACTTCTTCTCCCCGCACACAATTGGGGACAAGCATTGTGGTGAAGACAACAAAGAAAAAGAAGGCAACAAAGGTTCGTGAAAAATGAATGTGATATGTCATATCTTTCCTCATTATTTTCGTAAAACTGCAAACTGAAAATTGGGATAACCGGCAAGGCCGGCGATTTTTATAATTGTATTGATAGTTTTGAATGAGATGTTCTTGTCACAAAAAAAGAGAATATGATCACTGGACTGTTCTTTCCCGAACACCTTCTCACTTTCTTGAACGCCCTGCATTTCACTCCTTTTCACATCTGCCTGATGGCGCATGATGTCCAAGCGCCTGAACAGGAGCGAATCTTTTAAATTATCTGATTTCAGCCCATCAAGTTTGCCATTGGTAATGGTTCCCACCACTTCATCCTCAAGCTTCAACATCTTCTCGGTGAGAATCAGGCTGATATTTTTTTGATAGGCCAATTGGGCAGTGGAATGGGGTAACGACATGCTTTTTTCCAGTGTCAGACTTTCAGGACTGTCAGAATAAGAGGTCAAAAGAAAAATCAGGATAATGGTCAACATGTCCATCATCGCAGTGATTTGAACCTTGGGGGGAACAAATTTTTTTCGTTTCATTCTTCGATCGCCTAAGGCCATTTCACTCTCCACTTCAAATTTAGGTGTTTAGACTGAAGACTGAAGGCTGAAGCAAAAAACCACTCCCTTCAGTCTTCGGTCTTCAGTCTTTAAACCTTTCCAGACAGTACTACTTTTGGAAACAACACCTTCTTACCCACATAACGAGCCGCATCCATAGTTTTAATAATGGTATCGTAAACCACCTCATCTTTGGGAATAACGATGAGTGTGTCGCTCAATGGATATTTCTTTTTTATTGTTTGTAAGTGCTGAACAAAGAGATTCATGGGGTATTCTCCACCCGTCTTTGTATAATTTGCTTCCATGCTACTCACCTCTTTTGGATCAGCTTCTGCTGAAATGCCATAGAGGTAGAGAGAGTTTTCTTTGATCTCCACAGTAACCAGGATCTTGATTTTCTTGTTCTGCTCATCCGTTGCCTTTTCCACTTCAGTCTGGTTGGCGGAAACCGGCATGGAGGCATTGATAGCCTTGACGTGAAAAAATGAGGCGGAAAGCAACATGAAAGGAATGAGAACAAGAAACATGTTCATGATGGGAACCATGTCTACATTGGGTTCTTCAATTGTCTTTCGATTTCTTCGTCTCAAGGTCATTATTTTTTCCTATCTCAACAGAGTGCTTCAATTATCGTGTTGTAAGCATTTCTTCTTGTTGTTGTTGACGCTTCAGAGCCGAAAGGATATTCAACATACGCAAGGCTTTTTCCTCAAATTGATCAACAATATAGTCGCCACGATTGGTTAAGAGGTAATAGCCAACCAAACAGAGAATGGCGACAGCCAGGCCGAATGCGGTGGTCAACATGGCAATGGAAATACCCTGGGCCAAAAGTTCCTGTTTCATGGCCGCATCGGCATTACTAACGCCCTTGAAGGCACCGATTAAACCCATGATGGTTCCCAAAAGGCCCAACAGGGTGGCAATATTGGCAAAAAGAGAAAGATAGTTGACCCGGGCTTTGACCGGAGGAATCTCTTTCAAAAGACTTTCTTCCATGGCCAGTTCAATATCACGATCCCGCTTGTCTGATTTCAAAAGGCCAGATTTCAAGATCCTGCCTAGAGGATGTGATTCAATCTTGCTTGCCTCGGACAATGCCCCGTGATAATTATATTTTTCGAGATTGACCAAGACCTTTTGAAAGGCCTGGTCAGGATCGATTTTCAATCTGAAATAGAGGAATGTGGCGCGCTCACAAAATATCGCCAAAGCAACGATTGATACGGAAAGAATGACCCACATAAAAGAACCACCATCCTGCATGAATTCTAACAATTTCCTACCTCCCTTTCCCTGTGCTTGAATATTCTGCTTCTCGTTTCAATTTATGATTTTCGCATCTCCTACACAGCTAGTTGAGCACAAACCGTGCCAAAGCGAGACAAAATCGGATAACACACTGAAATTAAAAGAAAATTTAAAAATGACTTCTAAGGAGGCAAGCAGGATAGTAAAAAATTTTGAATATAAATTTTGAAACTTTTTACTATAAATGCCAGCGTGGTATTTCCGCGGTGAAGGAGTGAATCCCAAGGTGTACTAGACAAATAACCAATATTTCTGCTACCATCAAAATAGCTCTTCATTTAACTATGCTACCTAATGATATCAATTGGTTACACTATTACATATGGTCTTTTCCGTTAACAAAATATGGAGATCCCCATGCCGGAAACCCTTGATAAAAAAATATTAGACCGTCGCATCATGCATCTTGGCCTGACCTATTGGCAAAAAATGCAAGGTGATTACCCAAGTCTCTTTGACCCGGGGTATTGGCAGGGCCAACTGCTTGACTGGGTCATGAAAGATGATGCCTTAAAGACAGATGGTTTCCGCTTTGTTGATGTACTTCCCGCCTTACAATCCGGTGAGCAAATTTCAGAGCATGTCCGCGACTACCTTCTTAAAGAAGACCATAACTTGCCGATCTTGGTTCGCTCGGCCTTAGCCATGGCTGCCGGCGGTATTACTTCTCCACTGGCAACCGGAATTATCCGTAAAAATGTTACTGAGATGGCCAGAAATTTCATCTGCCAGCATGAGCCACAAATGATCATTGACCAGCTTACCTCGCTGGCCCAGAACAACCTTACTTTCACAGCAGACATTTTAGGTGAAGCTACTACCAGCGAACCAGAAGCCAATATTTCCTTACAGAAATATATGGACCTCATCGACCTGCTGGCCACGACATGTGAAAAACTGCCGGACAATGCCACACTTTACGAAAGCCATACCGGTCCTTTGCCAAAGGCCAATATTTCAGTCAAACTTTCAGCCCTTGAAACATATCTTGATCCGGTTGATCGTAAAGGCTCGGTCAGCCGTTTAAAAACTCGATTATTACCGCTGCTCAAACATGCTAAAGATAAAAATGTCTTCATTAACTTTGACCTCGAACAATGGGCCTTGCATGATATTACCTATGATCTCTTTGTGGAGTTGGCCATGGATCCAGCTCTCATTGATTGGCCCCATATCGGCATTGTCCTGCAGGCGTATCTCAAAGCAGGAGAAGATGATTGCAACCAACTGCTCGAGCTGGCAAAACGCCGGGGAACACCATTTACCATCCGCCTTGTCAAAGGCGCATACTGGGATTATGAAGTAGTCCATGCCAGGCAAAATGGCTTCGAATGTCCGGTATGGACCAATAAGGCAAGAAGTGACTTGAGTTACGAAAATCTCAGCCAGCAACTTTTACAGAATATAGACCTTGTTCAACCTGCCTTTGCCAGTCACAATCTTCGATCCCTTCTCCATGCCATTGCAGTTGCTGAAAAACTCGATGCCCCGAAAAACAGCTATGAAATCCAAATGCTCTATGGCATGGCTGAATCCCAATGGCGTCTATTGGCAAGTGAAGGCTTCAGAGTACGTATTTATACGCCAATGGGGGAACTCTTACCCGGCATGGCATACTTGGTTCGCCGTCTGTTGGAAAACACTTCCAACAGCGGTTTTCTCCGGCAAAGCTACCATGAAGGAGTGGCAATTGAATCAATGCTTGCCCCACCCGTTCCCGGCCCGGAACTGCCTGAACCTGAATTGATGAATTCCGAAGATTTGCACAGTTCATTTTCCAATGTCAATCTCCTCGATTTTTCCGACCAGTCCATTGAGGCGAAATTCGCTGCCAATATAGATGCTATGGTTATGCAACTTCCAAAAAAAATTCCGTTGGTAGTCGCTGGCAAAAATATAACCATGCCGGCCCCAGCCAATCATGTATCCCCGAACAACCCTGAGATGATGATAGCCCAGACCAGCCAAGCAACAATTAAAGAGGCAGAAAAAGCATTAAATATAGCGGCAGAATGCTGGCCCACCTGGCGAGATACTCCCCTGAAAGAAAGGGCCACACTTTTGGACCGTGTAGGAGATCTCCTCAACAAAAATCGTTTCTCTCTGGCGGCTCTACAAACTTTGGAGGCAGGTAAGCCATGGAAGGAGGCAGATGCCGACGTGGCCGAGGCCATTGATTTCTGCCATTATTATGCCCGTCAGGCCCTTGTGGAGCTTGGCCCACAGAAACAGGGAAATATGGCCGGTGAAGACAATGTTCTTTTCTTTGAAGGGCGCGGCCCCACTGTGGTCATTGCACCCTGGAATTTTCCCCTGGCCATTCTATGCGGCATGACCACCGCCTCCCTAGTGGCAGGAAACACGGTGATTATTAAGCCTGCCGGGGCCGGCTGTGCCATTGCCTATGAATTCTATCAATTTCTCATGGAGGCTGGCTTTTCCGGCGAGGTTGTCCAGTTTCTGCCTGGTCCGGGGAGAGAAGTGGGAAATTTCCTGGTGGAACATCCTGGAATCAGCCAGATTGCTTTTACCGGCTCCAAAGAAGTTGGCCTGGACATCATTGAAAAAGCAGGAAAGACACTTCCAGGACAGCCTCAGGTCAAAAGGGTGGTCTGTGAAATGGGTGGTAAAAATGCGGTAATCATTGACGAAGATGCTGACCTGGACAGCGCGGTGAAAGGCATTATTCATTCAGCCTTTGGCTATGCCGGCCAGAAATGCTCGGCCTGTTCTCGGTTGATCATTGTAGGTGGCATTTATGAGACATTCAAAAAACGGTTAATTGATGCCTGTAAGAGCCTTCCCATGGCAGCGGCAACGGATCCAAGCTGCCATCTTGGCCCGGTAATAGACCAGGCTGCCCATGAGCGGCTGAATACTCTTATAGAAAATCCCCCAGCAGGTGCTCAACGTCTCTTTTTAGGTGAGGCTCCCAGCCCTGGTTTTTTTATTCCACCGGCTCTCTTTGAAACAAATGACCCATTGAATCCCATGCTCCAGGAGGAATATTTCGGCCCGGTTCTCACCATTATTCATGCCGAGGAATTTATAGAGGCCATCACCATCGCCAATAGCAGCGAGTTCGCCCTCACCGGTGGTGTCTATTCCCGCAGTCCAAGTAATATCGCCCTGGCCCGTCAGCAGTTTAAAGTAGGTAATCTCTATATTAATCGTGGTTGCACCGGCGCCATTGTCGACCGCCAACCCTTTGGTGGCTTCGGCATGAGCGGCATTGGTACCAAAGCCGGTGGCCCTGGATACCTCCGCCATTTCGCAAATCCCCGCTGCATCACAGAAAACACCATGCGCAGCGGCTTTACGCCGGATTTCAAAATGTAGGTATTTCCGTACGCCAGCACCTTACCAGGTAACATGGAGCGTGCGCCCCAAATGCGCAAAGCTGAACATTAATACTGTGGGTAAGTGGGGTAAGGGCAATATGTACAACGAAGACCATGCCATGGTGTACGTGCATGGGCAACAAGTCCAAAATTGTTATCCACGATTAAATAAGATTCAAAAAAACCTATTCCAAGTGCGACAAAGCCCGCTTCGTTTCAAGCGGGCTTTGTCGTATGCATGTGGGGTCAATAAGGGTTGGCACAACAAAAGATTTTTATTTTGAATGCTCCTATCTGCTTATTCTTGGTTGGCTTATTCCCTGGGTACGCATTCCAGCAGAAAACCAGGCCGACATGGATCGTATACCCCCATCAAGCTCTGGTCATCCCAGCAGTCACAACAGCACTCTAAGGTGTAGGTGCGGCCTGCTCCCTCCGGGCAGACTTCCTGTTCGCAGGCAATGGTTTGCCGCGAGCAATAAAATCCTTCAATGCAGCCAGATGGACCACCGCAGGGTCCGGTTATTTCCTCATAATCAGGGCAGGCAGCCTCATCACATTCATCTCCAATCCCATCAGAATCCGAATCGGCCTGATCAACGTTATAATCGTTGGGACAATTGTCCAGCGAATCGGCAATTCCATCTCCATCTGCATCCTCAATAGTGGGTGGAGTCTGAAACTCCGGGCTGATACAACTGGAGTCAAAAAGCGGTGTGGCAAGCGAATGAAATTGGTTTGAGGTGACGGTGCATTCCAGGGTATCAGGAAACTTGTCACCATCCTCATCCTGGCCTGTGCAGCTGTTATCTTTTTCCCTGTCCGTGTTCAAGCGCATGGGCGGCATGGTGCCGTTGGTAAATTTCCAGTATTGGACGCCGCCTGTGTATTTTTGAAATACGTCAGCGTCAACATAGGCGTCAAAAAGACCAGTCATACCATCGGCGTTGCGGACAGTCGCCGACTCAAATCCATAAGCCCCGGGATCAATCAGTTCGGCGACATGGCCTGGATGCTGGGAATCTCCGGTGAAAAAGAATACCAGATGACTAGTGTGCCTGTTTGCTGAACTCACCTCTGTCATGGCTCCAGCCGCGATAAAAGCCTCGTAAATCCTGTCCGGATGAGCAATCCATTGCCCGCCTTCAGGATTGGCGTTACGGGTTACGTAACCGCCACAATTGAGCTGGTTTGTGGGCTGCTGCTGATAGAAACGACCGCCTTCCACATACACCCCGCCGCCGGCAACCACGTCGTCAAAAAGACTACGGCTCATGGCGTCGGTGAGTGAATTCTTGGAAAAAATCGTCCCTGCAAATTTGATGAGTTGTCCTGCCTTAGCATGGCCCGCCGGGTAATAGAGGTCATTCCCCTGGGCGTCTAACAGGATGAATTCCTTGGTGCAAGATGTTCTGGTACTCCCGTTGCTCAAAATGGATAAGGATGAAGTACCACCGGCCTGTTCGATAGTCTTTTCAATTTCAGAAATCAGATATGCAGAGGTGGGATCCTGATCAATTCCGCTCAAGCCCCTAATGGCATGGGTGGCAGCTGACAGGGACATGTAAACATCACCGGTGCTGTTTTCTTCAAGGAAGGTAACCAAGTCTTCAACGCCTTCGGAATACTGCATCTGTTCAAGAGCATAGGCAAACAGAAAAAGTTGGCTGTCGTGTTCCCGATTCGGAGACCCGCCAAATTTTGTCATCATCTGCACGGCTGCTTCATCACCACCGTCTATAAGATCTGCTACCTTTGGGTACAGGGTGGTAAGGTTATCACGCTTGGCGGCAAGTCCATCACCTGGGGTACGGAGCACCTCCTCCACACTGTCATCATTGTAAACATTTTCCGCTTCCTGGGCGGATGGCGACAGAGGTGTATCATCGCTATCACTGCTGCAGCCGATAAGAGGCATAATAAGGGTAAGTAAAAAAGGCAGGAGTAGAAAAGTATGTTTCTGAATAAGCTTCATGTTCATATCCTCCAATTTTTCTAATAGAAAAGGCCAGGCAAATTCAATTGGTTCCGTGATCTTGGAATGTTTGTTTCCAGACCATGGTGTATTTATTTTTATGGTAGCAAAATTTAATGGAGAACAAGAATATATTTTAAACAGGAAAAATGAGACATTGATAAGACTAAAGATGGCAAATATTAATATCGTGCACACTATTAATGGATTTGAAATTGATACCGTTAATGTTCAGAGATTCAGGAATACTATACTTAATTGCGAAATTCAGATGCACCATAGGTAATTGTATACTTTAAATCAAGTATGGTGTTCCCAAATTTGTGTAAGATGTAGGCTGGGACAAAAAAAGGGATTACGGACAAACCGTAACCCATTTTAAAACTGGTCGGGACGAGAGGAGTAAAAAAGTTTACTCCTCAGCAGGCTTAACGAGTCGAAAGCCTTGAAACTGCCCATTATGGTCAGGCCGTTTATGGTTTCGAAAAGTCGAACGCACCCCCAGTGCGCTGCTGCCCCAGGAACCACCACGAACGACACGGTGGGAACCAACATTCGGACCAGTTGGATCATTCCCAGGGCTTTCTCCATAATATTTTTCTCCGTATCGATCCTCACACCATTCCCACAGATTGCCACTCATATCATAAATACCCAGTCCGTTTGGGGCCAACGTCTCCACCTGATGTGGGCCAATACTGGAATTTTTTTCATACCAGGCCAGCTTAATCGGAGAATTACCACCGCAATATTTCTCTTCCTTGCCGCCACTACGGCATGCATATTCCCATTCCGCCTCTGTTGGCAAACGAAAACCACCATCAATTTTCATGTTCAATTTCTGGAGGAACTCTTGAACCTCCTCCCAAGAAACATTGTCAATCGGATAATATTCCCCTTTTTGACATTGAGAAAAATTATAATCCATCAAAAACTGCCAATGCCCCTGGGTAACTTCATGCTTCCCAATGTAAAAACTCTCAACGCACACTTCATGGACTGGTTTCTCATCGCTGTCACAGGGCCCTGCCCAATCATCGCATCCCATTTGGAAGCAACCACCAGGGACCTCAACAAACTCTCCAACAAGTATCCTTTCTATACCTTCTGAAATTCGCCGTTGAAGCTCACTCCTCTGTTCCTCCAATATCCCCTTGGGAAATTCAGCTTTTTTGAAATTTCGACTGGCCATCAAAATTTGCTCAAGGGCCTCGTGAGTTTTACCGAGTTCTCCCAAAGACACACCCTCTTGAAATTCTTTTTCCAGTTCCTGCAAGACAACTTGGACATTAGCCTCTTCCAATTGCCTGGCTTCACGCAGAATGGCAAGGCGCTCCTTTTCTTTGCGGCGTTCTTCCTCACGCAGGATGGCAAGGCGCTTTTCTTCTTTACGGCGTTCTTCTTCACGAATTTTGGCTAAACGCTCTGCTTCTTGTTTCTGGGCTAACCTTTTTTTCTCCAGCTCATTAGCAGCTAATTCTTCAGCACGTTTCCTGGCTTCCTCTTTTTTCCTCCTCAGAACTTGTACCTCGGCCGGTTCAAGCCATTTACCCTCATACTTCTCTAAATTTCCACCAGCAAGAATGATATCGATTGTGGTGGCTTTATCTGGCAGCACCTCAACAATCTTTTTTGAATCATAAAAACGGTTCATTCGAACCAGCACTTTTCGCTTTCCTGCAGAAACTTCCTGAAAAGTTACAGGTGTTTTTGTATCCTGCAAAATGCCGTCAATGAATATGGAGGCTCCAAGGGGTTGACTCAGGATTGTAAGTTTACCAAGACCTCTCGTCAGAATGGCATGATAATGAGAAACTTTGTTTTCCTCAAGACCGACAGTCTCTACTCGAGGCTCATAGTACTTTTTCTCTACACGTAAAATTCGCTTGCTGGGTTCAAGTCTCATATTTTTAAAAGGGGTTTCTCCAACCATCTCGTCATCAACATAGAGAGTCGCCCCTATTGGATCACTGGTTACCGTAAGAATTGCATGCTTTTCTACAAGAACAGTTTTTTCTTTTGAATCCTCCAGCAAAACTATCTTTTCACTCTTGGAAATCCACCAAGCAAACCCTGACCCGGCAACAATAATGAGGAGTATGGCATATAAAAAAAGGGGAAAGCCATTTTTTCTTTCCTCAGCCGCCAAAGGGGTAACGAATATCTCCTCTTCCGGAACTTCGGAACTTTCAGGTGCGCTTTCATTAATCTCTGGCCCGGTTTTTTTATCAGCAGAAGAAAGCTTTGACAATTCATCAGGAGACACCCGAAAATCAGTAAAATCGAAGCCGCACGCTTTACAGGTGATGGCGTCCTGGTCATTTTTCTGTAAACAGGCGGGGCAAGTCAGCATAAATGGAACGCTCGTTTGCAAACGCAGAATGTCAATTAAAGCAAGCTATGAAACTTTATAATACCTGCCATAATAATCCTGGAACCCATTGACTGATGAAAAGTATACCAACGATTCGGATTTCGACAAACGAAAAAACCACCGTGGAATTCTGAACCTTCCGGATTTCTCCAGCCTGACAGCAGCGTTATTGAATTCAATAAAATGGTGTAAGATCAGTCTATTAGAACTGGTTTGTATAAGAGTTGTTGTTTTTTCAACACGCCGTCTGGGAAGATGGATTTTTAATAGGAAGTAGCCTGAATTTAATCATGAAAACTTCAAGATTGTTTGGCACATACAAAGTAGCACCAAAAAAAAAGGGGTTACGAATGAATCGTAACCCCTTACAAAAACTGGTCGGGACGAGAGGATTCGAACCTCCGACCCCTTGAACCCCATTCAAGTGCGCTACCAGGCTGCGCTACGTCCCGACCTAAATCTATTCAATTTTAGTGGTCTGCCTTCTTTCAGTGACAAACGAAGTGTGCTATGTAGCACGGCTTCAGTTACACTGTCAAGCAGATCGTAAAACAAATGTCACTTTACTTCTCAAGTATGCTTTTCAACTCTAACAACTCAGACTTTATATCCTTAAAGAGCTTCGTATCAATTCCTTTAGGAGCAGCTTTCCTGGGCTCTTTTTTTACTTCCTTTGCCACTTCTTTTTTCTTGTTAGATTCGGAAGTAAGTGCCTTCTTTGCTCCGGCAATGGTAAATCCTTGCTGGTAAAGAAGGTCATGAATTTTCAGGATGTTTTCCACATCCACCCGACGGTATAGCCGCTGTTTTGAGGAGGCTCTTTTGGGACGGATAACTGGAAATTCCGACTCCCAATATCGCACCACATGCGGCTTTACATTGGCAAGCTTACATACTTCGCCGATTTTAAAATAAAGCTTGTCGGGAATCGCGATCATGCACACTCCCTCTATTGGTCTTTAAAACCTAGAATCCTGAAACCAAGTTACCACTATCCGTTAAATCGCTCCCGAAGTTTTTTGCTGGGGCGGAAAGAAATCATACTACGCTTAGCAATGGCCATGGTCTCACCGGTACGGGGGTTGCGGCCGACACGTGGTTCTTTGTGGCGAACCGAAAAAGTCCCGAACTGCACGATTTTAATGGGTTCTTCCTGGATCAATGCATCGCGCATGGCATCAAAAAATGTATCAACAATCTGTCTGGAACCACGTTGGGAAAATCCCATTTTCTCATGGACGGCTTTAGCCAAATCTTTACGTGTCAGATTGGAACGTTTCAATTCTGCTCACCTCATATTTAATACAACAAAAGTTGCACAAAGTTTTCACAAAAGCGTGGATCGAAAAAACTATACAATCGATTAATCACGCATCTTACCCTGAAATTTCTCCAAAACCAATTTGGTCAATTTTGAGTGAACTTTATCCACGGTTTTATCATCTAAGGTTTTCTCAGTGGAGCGATAGGTAACTGTCAATGCTACACTTTTTTGTCCATCATCAATGGGCTTGCCACGATAAATGTCAAATAGCTCCACCTTTTCAACTAAGGATTCACCGGCTTCTTCAATGGTGCTCAACAGGTCACCCACTGCCACTTCTTCTCCAACCACAATGGCTAAATCCCAACGAACCGAAGGAAATTTAGAGAGGGGTTGAAATTGCTGTTCAGTTGCCGGTAAACCAGTCAAAACTTCTAAATCAAGATCAAGGTAGAACACTTTCTGTTTAATGCCAAACTCAGCGGCCAGAGAAGCATTCAACTCACCGAATTCTCCAACCACCTGCTCGCCGATTGAAAGCTGAAGACATGCTCCTGGTATTGCAAATTCACCATCATTGGCTTCCATGCTGACGTGCAGAAGATCCAGCTCATCAAAAATTGCAGATACCACACCCTTCATGTCTTGAAGATCACTATTATCAGAGCCGAAATGAACAACCGGTGACTGGGGGTGCCGACGACCGGTCATCACCGCACTCAAACGAAGGTTTTCATGGGGTTGTTCAACATTTGTAGGCAGAAAGACCTTGCCAATCTCAAACAGCCGCAGATCAACATTCTGATGATTAATATTACGGCGGACATTCTCAAGTATACCGGGAAGCAGCATGGTGCGCATAACGCCCTGGTCATCTGCCAGAGGATTGAGAAGCTTCACACATGTACGGGCTGCATGTTCATCATGCAAGCCGAGCATATCAAAATGCTTCGGCGCCACAAAGCTGTAGTTGATGGCTTCATAAAAGCCAAGGGCCGGCATGAGAGTGGCCAACTTCTTATGAAGGTTACGTTCCTTGTCCTGCTCCGGAAAGCTCATGGGAACCATGGGCAGTGAGGTAGGAATCTCATTATAACCAATGAGGCGGGCAATCTCTTCTACCAGGTCTATCTCCCTCTCCAAGTCGACCCGGAAAGAAGGTATGGTAACCACGAGAGTGTCTTCATCCTTTTTGACAGCAGAGATATCAATACTGTCCAACAGGCTTATTGTTTTTTCTGCATCAAGCTCTACACCGAGAAGATCAGCAGTACGTGCCACACGCAGGGTAAGCTCAGGTGAAGCCTTGACACCTTCACAATAATCAACTCCACCATCAACTACCTGCGCACCTGCAACTTCACATAAAAGCTGCACTGCACGCTCCATAGCCTTGGGAGCCAACTCAGGATCAACCCCCCGTTCAAAGCGATAGGAAGCATCGGTTCCCAGGCCAAGCACCCGGGCCGAACGCCTGATGGAAATGGGATTAAAACAGGCTGATTCAAGGAGAATCTCTGTGGTTGCGTCACCTACTTCAGAATTCTCACCGCCCATGACACCGGCCACAGCCACCGGTTTTTCAGCATCACAGATGAGGAGCATTTCAGTATCAAGATCCCGCACTGTACCATCAAGGGTGGTTATTTTTTCACCCTCTTTGGCACGTCGGATAATAATGGAACTCTGGGCCAATTTCTTAAAATCAAAGGCATGAAGGGGTTGACCATATTCCAACATCACAAAATTGGTGATATCTACCACATTGTTAATGGGGCGTAGGCCAACAGACAATAAACGACGTCTCAGCCACCATGGTGAAGGACCAATGGTTACATTCTGGAGGAGCCGAGCCGCGTAGCGCGGACAATCATCCGATGATTCAACGGTAATGGAAAAGGGAATGTTTTCACCGGTTAATGCGGGAAGATCTTCAGGTGTTACCGGTTCTTTTATTTTATTACCGACAAATGACCCTGCTTCTCTGGCGATTCCCATGACACTTGTACAGTCAGGCCGGTTGGGGGTCAAATCTACTTCAATCAGTGTGTCCTGCAGATCAAGAGCCTCACCCAATGAAGAACCGGATTGCAGTTCCTCGGGTAAGTCCATAATTCCTGCATGGTCTTCACTGATATCCAGGTCTTTTTCTGAACACAGCATTCCTTCAGAAACTTCGCCTCGAATCTTGCTCATGCCAATTTTCATTCCTGATTGCAATTCCGTACCAGGCAAGGCAATTCCGGTCAACATACCGACCCGGGCGTTTGGAGCACCACACACTACTCGCTTGGTTTCATTGCCAACTTCAATATCGCAAAGCACAAGTTTGTCAGCATTAGGATGGGGCAGAACCTCGACAATTTTTGCGACCTTAACACCTTCCAGATCCTCGAACAAAGAATCAACTGCATCAACTTCGAGGCCGGCCATGGTCAAACGGTCGGCCAAATCTCCAGGAGGAAGGTCAATATCGATGTACTGCTGTAGCCAATCCAGGGTGAATTTCATGGTGTACTCAAGGAGTGAATAGGCCTTTTGAGCCTAGGATAATTTTTATTTTTTTAAAACTGAGACAGAAAACGCAAATCATTTTCGTAAAAAAGGCGAATATCCGTAATACCGTATTTCAGCATGGCTATTCGCTCAATTCCCAAACCAAATGCAAAGCCACTATACTCATCTGGATCATAATTAACCATTTTAAATACTTCCGGGTCAATTAATCCAGCCCCTAAAATTTCCAGCCAACCAGTCTTCTTACACACTCGGCAGCCATCACCACCACAGATAACACATCCGATATCAACTTCGGCACTGGGCTCTGTGAAAGGGAAAAAACTGGGGCGAAATCGTATAGGCGTTTTTTCGTCAAACATCTTGGCAATAAAAACCGACAGCACCCCTTTCAAGTCTCCAAATGAGACTTTGCGATCAACCAGAAAACCCTCTACCTGGTGAAACATGGGGGTGTGGGTAATATCTGAGTCACAACGATATACTTTGCCCGGTGCAATCATCCGCAAAGGCGGTTCTTTCTCTTGCATAGCCCGAATCTGCATGGGTGACGTGTGGGTCCGCAGGAGGACCGAGTCACTGACGTAGAAAGTATCGTGCATATCTCGGGCAGGATGATGGGGTGGAATGTTTAGTGCTTCGAAATTATAAAAATCCAGCTCAACATCCGGGCCTTCAGCAACTGCAAAACCAAGCCCTTCAAAGATACTGCATACCTCTTCCATAACCTGGGATACAGGATGCAGCTTGCCAAAAGGAGCCACTCTTCCCGGCATGGTCAGGTCGGCTTGTTTTGTTGCCGTAGAGGCGGCAGACGTTTCAAGCTCTGCTTTGCGGGCTTCAAAACCCTGCTCCAGCTCACGACGAACCTCATTGGCCAGCTTGCCAAGACGAGGGCGATCTTCAGCCGCAACATCTCCAAGCTTGCGCATGAGAGATGTGAGCATTCCCTTTCGTCCTAGATATTTGACGCGAAAGGGTTCAAGGTCGGCACTGTCACATACGTCTCCGACAGCCGCCTGTGCCTCTTCCTTTAATTGAAGGAGCTCAGTTTCCATAATTGTTTAGGAGCTTCAGAAATACAGATGCGATTACTGATTTGACGCTTCAACAAGTTTGGTGAAAGCAGCAGGATCCAAAACAGCCATATTTGCCAACACTTTACGGTCCAGCTCCACATTGGCCGCTTTCAGGCTTCCCATGAGTCTGCTGTATGAAATACCGTTTTGCTTGGCTGCAGCACCAATGCGTACGATCCACAATTTCCTGAAATCACGTTTTTTAGTACGTCGATCCCGATAGGCATATGCTAAAGCACGATCAACGGCCTCAGTGGCGGTACGAAACAGACGATGACGACCTCCAACATATCCTTTGGCCATCTTCAGGATCTTTTTTCTTCTACGCCGCGCTTTAAATCCGCGTGTAACCCTGGGCATTGTTCACTCTCCTCATCAAATGGAAATGGAGGCTCGCAAGCCTCCTTTTCTCGCTTTTCTCATACGGCGGGATTCCGCCGATATTATTAAAATATAAAAACTCCATAGTGTCTGTTCAGAAATGAGGCATTTTGTTCGAGATCAAGGACTAGCAAAATTAAAAAGCGCAGCATATTAGGCATATGTGAGCATTTTTCATTTTGCTATGACGCAGAGATCGGACAAAAGGGCCTTTTCTGGACGGGCACTACATGTAGGGCAGCATACGCTTAACAGCTTTCAAGTTTGCATCATCAACGATCTCTGATTGACGCAGACCTCGCTTTCTTTTGGTGGATTTCTTGGTCAATATATGACTTTTGAAAGCCTTGCAGCGAACCACCTTGCCAGTGCCGGTGGTTTTGAAGCGTTTTGCCGCTCCTCGGTTGGTTTTCATCTTAGGCATGTTACATCTCCTTTTGTCAAAAGTCGGTTCACGATGGAAATACATTGCTGGTTCCCGACTTTCGGTACTTCATTCACATATTATTTCGGCCCCAAAAACATTGCCATCTGGCGGCCTTCCATCTTCGGTGGTTGCAGAACAACGGCTTCATCTTCCAATCCTGCAATAATTTTTTCTAAAACTTCACGGCCAAGTGTGTCGGCATAAATGATTTCCCTGCCACGAAAACGGAGAGTCACTTTCACCTTATTTTTCTGGGCCAAAAATTTCTTTATATTTCTAATCTTAAAATTCAGATCATGGGTTTCGGTTTTGGGCCGTAGCTTAATTTCTTTAACCTCGACCACGGCTTGTTTCTTTTTAGCTTCCTGCTGCTTTTTACTCATTTCGTACCGATATTTGCCATAATCCATAATGCGGCAAACAGGCGGTACAGCAGTTGGCGAAACCTCAACAAGATCAAGACCAACGTCTTCGGCCCTTGACAGGCCTTCATCCACAGACATGACTCCGAGTTGTTCACCTGTGTCACCAATAACCCGAATCTCATCGGCCCGAATCATGGTGTTCACTCGTGCTCGAGCTTCACGCCCCCCACGCTGATTGTTCTTTCTTCTACCCTTAATTGGCTACCTCCTCCAAAATACCATTAATAACGTGCAACCTTTTCAGATGCTTTCTTGCAGACAATCACTTAGATTAAATAGGTCTTATAAAGAAGTCAACCAGATATGTTACCAGCCCCTTCCTTCTTCATTCTCTTTTCGGACCATTTCAGCAAATTCAGTAACCGACATCGCAGGTAAATTTTTGCCATTTCGCAGGCGTACGGTCACTGTTTTATCTTCCATCTCCTTATCCCCGATAATAACCATATAGGGAATTTTCTGGAGCTGGGCTTCACGGATTTTAAAATTAAGTTTCTCGTTGCGGAAATCCTGTTCAACACGAACGCCAGTAGCCCTGAGTGAATCAAACACCTCCTTGGCAAAGGCAAGCTGATTATCCGTTATATTAAGAATTCGTGCCTGCACAGGTGCCATCCAAATTGGAAAAGCACCGGCATAATGCTCAATCAAAACACCAAAAAATCGCTCCAAGGATCCCATCAAAGCCCGATGAATCATGATGGGTTGATGTTCCTTACCATCCTCTCCAATATATCCGACATCGAAACGTTCCGGCAGATTAAAATCTACCTGGATGGTAGAACATTGCCAAGAACGACCGATCACATCTTTAATCTTAATGTCGATTTTCGGACCGTAAAAAACTCCTTCACCGGGATCTATCTCGTAATCCAGACCTTTTTTCTCCAAGGCCATTTTCAGGGCATCAGTGGATTGTTGCCAATGTTCTTCACTGCCGACATATTTATCTGGCCGAGTGGAAAGATAAATGTCGTAATCATCAAAACCAAAAGTCTTCAAAATATGAAGATTCAAGTCCAGGATATTAAAAATTTCCTCTTCCAATTGATCTGGAAGACAAAAAATATGCGCATCATCCTGAGTAAAACCCCGAACTCGCATGAGCCCGTGTAAAACACCAGTTCGCTCATAACGATACACTGTTCCCAATTCAGCCCAGCGAATAGGAAATTCGCGATAGCTGCGTTTCTTTGTTTTATATATACCAATATGAAATGGGCAGTTCATAGGTTTGAGCTGATAGCTGACCTCATCAATATCCATGTGTGAAAACATGTTCTCACTATAGAAATCAAGATGGCCACTGGTCTGCCAAAGTTCCTTTTTGGCAATGTGAGGTGTGGAGACCAGCTCATACCCTTTGCGGTAATGTTCTTCTTTCCAATAATCTTCTATTATCTTACGAAGCAGTGCCCCCTTGGGCTGCCATAGGATGAGACCTGGACCAACCTGATCATTAATGGAAAAAAGTTCCAGGTCTTTACCAAGCTTACGATGATCCCGTTTCTTGGCTTCTTCCAACTGATTCAAATATGCCTTCAGGGCCTTGCCATCGAAAAAAGCTGTACCGTACAGACGCTGCAGCATGATGTTATTCTCATCACCGCGCCAGTATGCACCTGCCAGCTTTATTATTTTAAATGCTCGTACCATGCCGGAATGGGCCACATGGGGACCACGGCATAAATCAACAAAATCACCCTGCCGGTAAAGTGAGACCTCATCACCTTCTATTTCTTCAAGCAGCTCTACTTTATAATTCTGTCCTTGAGACTTAAAGAGCTCAACAGCCTCAGATACAGAAACCGTCTCTTTTGTAAAAGGCTCGTTCTGCGAGACAATCTCTTTTACTTTGGCTTCGATTTTCTCGAAATCATCCGGGGTAAAAGGCTCTTGCCGCTCAAAATCATAGTAAAAACCATCAGAGACAGCCGGACCGATGGCCACTTTGACGTCGGAACCAAACAAATCTAAAACAGCCTGGGCCATGAGATGGGCTGCACTATGCCGCAGAATATCAAGACCTTCGCTGGAACCCGTTTTAATGGAGACCAATTCAGCGTCCTGGTTTAATTGATCACGAAGGTCAAGCAGGTCATCACCATGTTTAACCGCCATGGTGCGTTTTCGCTCCTTGCTGGAAACAAGACCACGAACTGCCTCTTCCACTTTTGTACCAACTGGAAAAGGTTTGGACTCTCCGCCGTTTATGGAAACCTGGATATCTGCCATTAACCTATACTTTCTCACTATAAAAGTTCATAACACGCAAAAAATAGTGCGCCTGAACAACAGAAGCTCCACAGGCAAACCTGCGAAGCTTACTCACAAAATAACCAAGAAAGAATGGTAGGCGCGGGCGGTTTTGAACCGCCGACCTCTACCGTGTCAAGGTAGCGCTCTCCCCCTGAGCTACGCGCCTATTCTTCCTGCACAAACTTTTAAAACCGCGAATCAAAAACCAACAGCACACGATCCCAAAAAGTTCAACCGGATTCAGTTACCAATATTCACCATATATGTCAAGGAGATTCACGCTACTCCGATGTTTCTTTTAACTGCATTTCTTTACGGGATTCCACCGCTCGAGCCAGGGTCAATTCATCGGCATATTTTATATCCATACCCATGGGAATGCCAAAAGCCAGCCTGGTGAGTCGAACATTTTCTTTTTGCAAACGCTGTATCAGGTAGGCCGCGGTAGCCTCACCAGGTACTGTCGAACTGGTTGCAACAAGCACTTCTCTGATGGACTCATTTCGAATTCTGGACAAGAGAGCATTGACCCGAATATCATCAGGTCCAACGCCGTCCATTGGTGATAAAGCGCCATGTAAAATATGATATCTCCCCCGGTAGGAAGCCGTTTTTTCAATGGCCATTAAATCAGCTGGCTCTTCCACTACGCACAGTATTGAATTATCACGCTTGGGATCATCACAGATCGAACACGGATCTGTATCGGAAAATGCAAAGCAAAAAGAGCATTGTTTTATTGACTCATGCAGGCCCAGAAGATCCCGACCAAGGGTCTGCGCCTCCGTTGCCGGTCTTCTCAGCAAATGAAGCGACAAACGGGTGGCGGTTTTTTTCCCGATGCCAGGTAATCGTGCAAAATCATCAATTAACCGCTCAAGAGCAGGCGGGATCAGGTTCATCAAAGACCTCTTCACTCCATTCAATCGGAGAAAATTTATTTTTTTCACTCATTTGCTAATAACATCACACTATAAAGGAATTACACATTATTCCTGCAAATGAACTGCCCTTTGAAATCGAGAGCGATATTCCGAAGGTCGTATACCAGCAACCTTGACAAACACTTTCCGAAAATAGCTGCTGTCTTCATACCCAACCTCATAGCTTATTTGATCAAATGAGCTGTTGTCAGTTTCTAGAATTTTCTTCGCCCTATCAACTCTGACCCTTTGCAAATATGTCAGAGGGGTATCTCCCGTGGCTGCCTTAAAACGGCGTTCAAACGCTCTCCGCCCTAAACCGATATTTTGGGCCAGAGTGGTGATGCAGACATTTTTAGAATATCTTTTTTCAATGACCCGTTGTGCTTCCTTAATCTCATTATCATTGTGATTTCGTTGAAAATTAAATGCTGTGTATGGGCTTTGATAGACACGCCCTATATCATGAACCAAAGACTTTGCACATTTTACCGCCACCCGATGTCCGGCAAATTTTTCAACCAAATAAATCGAAAGATCAATACAGGAATTAAAAGCCCCGGAGCAGTATATTCCACCTGCATCGGTAAACAGTCTTTCCGGCTTCAATAACACCTTGGGATAGCGTCTCCTAAACTCATCGGCAATCCCCCAGTGTGTGGTGGCATCCTTGCCATCCAACAAACCTGTTTCTGCCAAAACAAAAGTACCAGAACAGACACTGGCAAGTTGAGAACCATTTGCATACATCTTTTTCAGCCAAGGGACTATTTCTCCCTGAGACGAAAGCGTTTCATCGATATTTAAAATTGCTGAAATAATTACAAGATCCGTCTTTTCTACGTCTTCCATTGCCCTGTGGGGTTCAATGGCCAGTTGGTTGAGACATTTCGCAGGAATACCGCGTGGAGTAACAACTTCAACTTCGAAATAGGGAGTAACTTTCTCGCCACAGGAGACATTCCAAAGGACACCGGATAACTGAAAAACATCCATAGGAGCAGTTACGGTGGTTGATGCAGCGCCATCAAGGGCCAAAATTGTGATTTTCCTCATTTCTCCCCTTGTATTTTATATGCTCTCAGTTCCTTCAGTATGCTGGTATAAATCTAACCTGTACATATTTAATACCGTTAAAACAACCCAGGTACGGAAATCCCACCTGTAAGTTTTGACATCTCTGCCTGGGCCTCATCTCGAGCGCGTCGGAGAGCTTCATTTACCGCTGCCACCACCAAGTCTTGCAACATTGCTGGATCATTGGGATCTATAGCTTCTTTTTCAATATGCAGTGAAAGCAACTCTTGCTTGCCATTCACTGTGGCACTCACCATGCCACCGCCGACAGTTGAAGAAACGTGTTTCTTAGCCAATTCATCTTGCAGCTTGCCCATATTTTCTTGGAATTGCTGGGCCTGTTGCATTATTTGTTGCATATCCATGTTGTTCACCTAAAAACAGTCTTAAAAATTGATCTACAAAACTATCTGCTTCGAGGACCTGTACGGATGCCAACCACTTGCCCTTCTAAGACTTCCGAGGCCAAGGTTACCAGAGGATCATTCGCCAAAGCTCGGCGTTCTTCCTGCGGACTTTCCGTGTCAGACTCTTGCTGGCCATCATTACTGGCCCCTCGAACATCGGTTCGAACCGTACATTCACATTGAAAATAATCCTGCACAAACTGACTGAGAAGTTTCAGATTATCCTGTTCCTTCAACATCATGCAATCTGTGGCAGTATCAAATTTTATTCGGAACTCACCCTCTTCCAGACGGCGACTGGAAGAAAGCATCAACACATGGGCCATCCACTGTTTCCGATCTTTGACATAATCGACAAAATCATCCCAGTCTTTCCTTACATCCTTTTGTACAGCCTTCTGAGTGGTTCCAGGTTGATGTATGGATTGGGCTTCTATAGGTGGAGATGGTTGCTCAGTGAGATGTTTTTTTTTATCTGGGGAAGGCTGGGAAATATGAGGTTCAGGCTCCACAGGGGGCGCTTCCGGAATCGATTCGACAACCTGTTTCTTTTCTGCAACCGGAGGTGCCATTGGTGTAGCTGGAACGCCAACGCCAGCAAGAAACGAGTCTATCTTCTCGATTAGCGAGGAAACTGGTACCACTTGGCCGGCCTGCACTGCCTTAATACAGGTCATTTCCAAAACCATTTTCGGATGGGGAGAATATTGCATCTCTTCCACCCCTTTAAGCAATAACTGAAAATATTGATACAGAGTTTCGGCAGTGTAGTTGGCGGCAATTTCTGTCAGCCCTCTCATTTCCTGGTCTGACAAATCAAGAATCTCATTGGGCCGTAAACAGGTCTTACACACCAGAATGGCCCGAAAATAGAGCAGCAAATCATTGGTGAACCTTTTCAGTTCAATACCGGCTCCGTAAATATTATCAAGCAGCTCAAGGCTTTGTGCCAAATCACCGCACAATAATGCGCGGGTAAGGGATTCGAATACCTGTCGATCAACAAGGCCCAATACTTCCGTCACGTCTTCATCGGAAATTTCATGACCGCCAAAAGAGAAAACTTGATCCAATAAGCTCAAGCCATCACGAACACTGCCTTCTGCCTCACGGGCGATGAGGTTAATTGCCTGATCGGAAATAACAACTTTTTCAGATTCGGCAATTTTCTTAAAAAAAGATACCAGCTCCGTAAAACTAACCCGGGTGAGTTCATATCGCTGACAGCGGGAAAGGATGGTCACCGGCACCTTATGAAGCTCGGTGGTGGCGAACATGAAATAGACATGGGCGGGTGGCTCTTCCAGGGTTTTCAACAAGGCATTGAAAGCCTCCTGGGTGAGCATATGCACTTCATCTATAATGACTATCTTATAGCGATTTTTCACTGGAAAAAATCGAATATTTTCTTTTAAATCACGGATTTCCTGGATACCACGGTTAGAGGCACCATCGATTTCAAAAAGATCCAGGGCGCTGCCTTTGGTAATTTCTTCACAGGAATCACACGTATTACATGGAACCGACTCTGTGCTGGAACAACTCAGAGCCTTGGCCATGATACGTGCCAAAGTAGTCTTGCCAACTCCGCGAACCCCGGAAAACAGCATGGCATGGGCTACTCTGTTTCGTTTAAGGGCATTTTGTAATGTGCGCACAACAGGACGTTGACCGACAACATCTGAAAAAGTCTGAGGGCGCCATTTTCTGGCCAGAACAAGATAAGACATGATTTTTTAATTTGTCGATCTCGCTAAGAGTGAGGAGTTCGAAAAGGTGCGAGACGGACGTGTGTCATGCCATACCAGTATAATTATTTGGCGGCATGTGTAACCTTTTCGATTTTTTACAAATCAATCAGTGAACTAACTAGGTAAAAAAAATGATAGCCGGGCGACCTGCATCACACAAAGGTACTCACTACCGTTGCTTCCTCCCGGACCTGGCGGAGTTCGTGAGCCTTTGTTGCGCAGGACCCGGCTATCAAACTGTAGACACCTTGAAACAATACTCGTTCTCAAAGTGTTAATATTATTTTGGCGGAGAGGGTGGGATTCGAACCCACGGTACTCTCGTACACACGCTTTCCAAGCGTGCTCCTTCGGCCACTCGGACACCTCTCCACTACTCCCGTGATGACGGACTCACCTATTTAGCACAACGGACAATTACTGGCAAGAACCAAGTTGGACGTATTAAAAAAAATATCATTACACTCCAATCTTCCGTCTTTCAGCAAAAAAATTCTTAAGTAATATAGAACTCTCCTCGGCTAAAAGGCCTCCTTCCACTTCAATCCGGTGGTTAAGTAAACCATCATTTCCTACCTGATAACGAGACACCACAGCGCCTGTTTTGGGATCGGCAGCACCATACACCAACCGGCCTATCCTGGCATGGATCATAGCACCGGCGCACATAATGCAGGGCTCCAAAGTTACGTATAATGTTGCCTTGGTCAGACGATAGTTGCTAATTTTATGACCTGCCTGCCGCAAAACAACCATCTCAGCATGACCTGCTGGATCATGGTGCTCAATGATCCTGTTTCCATCGCGGGCGAGCAATTGTCCTTGGGAATCTATCAACACCGCTCCCACCGGCACCTCATCGCGTTCAGCTGCATGCTGCGCTTCTTCCAAGGCCATTTGCATAAAAATAATATCGTTTTCCATAATTCAAAATCTTTCTATTTCCATTACCTATTCTATTTATCTCGCCCAAATTGCCCTATGAACTACATACTTTCCTGTAAACCACCGGATTGCATACTTTAATAGCGAACAGTAACAGCAAGAAGATTAAGAGTAAATGATGCATTCTAAAGAAAAAACACTCTTTTTCCAGGTTATTACTCTGTCATGGTTGACATTCAGGCATGAAAAATGATCAATTCTCCATGAAAATAAAAAACTCAAAGATACAAACCAAGGGCACACAACCATGGCAGCAGATGATATTATTAACCTTCTTCCCCATCGTCCTCCATTCCTCTGGGTGGACCGGATCTTAACAAGGGAAAAAGATCGTATAATCGCGGAGAAGGACATCGCAGCAGATCTTGATATTTTCAAGGGGCATTTCCCAGGCCATCCAATCATGCCTGGGGTTCTGCTCTGTGAAGCAGCCTTCCAAGCTGGTGCTCTGCTTATTGCCTCTGTTAATGACGCTGAAAGCGATTTCCAAGGCCTGCCAATGGTCACCCGTATCCAAGGGGCAAAATTCAAAAGGCAAGTCAAACCAGGTGATACTATCTCATTGAATATAGGTCTTAAAGAGAAAGTAGGCCCAGCCTGGTTCATGAAGGGAAAAATAACAGTAGACGATAAAACCGTTGCCACTGTGGAATTTTCCTGCGTTCTCCAACAGGCAGAAAGGGGTTGACATTCTTCCCTGTAACTTTCACACTCTTCTGACTTGTTTTCCAAATGCTGACTATATGAGAGCTGATTTCTAAATATGGACTTCTTACAACTCAAAAATAAAACCATCCTCATCTTTGGCCTGGCCAATAAAAAATCTGTGGCCTGTGCCATTGGCCGAGTTCTCGTTGAACAGGGTGCTCGTATTGTTCATGTCGTGAGGAGTGAAAAACGGCGTGAAACCGCCCGGAAGCTTTTCCCAGAAGTGCCGGTTTTTCTCTGTGATGTAGAACGCGAGGAAGAGATAATCCAGGTTCGTGACGAAATTGCCAACAAAATAAATGGCCCTGTTGATGGAATACTACATTCAATTGCTTTTGCTAATTATTCTGAAGGATGGAAACCATTTCACCAGACAGTAAAATCCGATTTCCTCCAGGCTATGGATATATCCTGCTTTTCGCTGATTTCCATCTGCAACCATTTTAAAGAAATCCTAAGCAAAGATGCCTCGGTAGTTACCATATCCATTTCCACCACCCGAATGGCGGCAGAAAATTATGGATACATGGCGCCTGTGAAAGCAGCTCTTGAATCTTCACTCTGTTTCCTGGCCAAGAGTTTTTCGAAAACTTCCCAGGTTAGATTCAATGCTGTCTGTCCTGGTCTGTTAAAAACATCGGCTTCGGCCGGTATCCCTGGCTATGTTGATTCGTACCTCTATGCTGAGCAGGCTACTCTGCGGAAAGAGGCATTACGAACAACAGAAGTCGCTGATATTGCGTCATTTCTACTTTCAAACCGTTCCTCAGCCATTACCGCCCAATGCCTGGTGGCTGATGCAGGAATGGGCATCAATTATTTTGACAGCCAGATCACCAGCAAGGTGCTTGACTGATGCGCTTTAAAAATGTCTGTCTGCAAGGATTCAGCCATATCCTGCCACCCCGAATAATCACTTCTGAAGAGATTGAACAGCGCTTGTCACCGGTGTATGAACGCCTGAAACTCCCGCCTGGCCGCCTGGAATTGATGAGCGGCATTAAAGAACGGCGTCTCTGGGAGCCTGGTACCAGACCCAGTGAGGCTGCTGCCCGGGCTGGAAGAGCTGCCCTGGAAAACACCGGCATTGATAGTGTGGAAATCGATTGCCTGATCTTCTGCTCAGTATCACGGGATATGTTGGAGCCTGCTTCTGCATCCTTTGTCCATCATTTGCTGGGTTTGAGGCAATCATGTCTGACCTTTGATCTTTCCAACGCCTGCCTTGGTTTTCTTGATGGCATGCTGATGATGGCCAATTTAATAGAGCAGGGTCAAATTAAACGAGGCCTGCTGGTTTCTGGAGAAACTGCTGAAGATCTTCTTGAAACAACCATTCATTCTCTCTTGGCAGATGAAAGTTTGACAAGAAAAACCATTAAGAATTCTTTTGCCTCTCTGACCATTGGTTCTGGCGCTGTAGGCCTTGTCATGGGCCGGGCAGAAGATGACAATTCTGGACATACATTACTGGGGGGAGCATATCGTATCGACTCAAGTCGTAACGACCTTTGCCAAGGCGGTTCAACCAACGACGGCATCCTGATGACCACTGATTCAGGTGCCCTTTTGGAACAAGGTGTAGCAACGGCCAATGCCACCTGGCAGGATTTCCTCCAAACCCTTCAGTGGGATCCTGCAACCATTGACCAATATTTCTGTCACCAGGTGGGCCAAGCCCATGCTAAACTTCTGGTTGAGACCCTGGGGTTAGACCAAGAAAAAAACCTTGAGACAGTAAGTTACACTGGAAATATTGGCTCCGTTTCCGCTCCTCTAACCATGTTTACTGCCATTGAAAAAGGTCTTTTTAAAGCAGGCGACCGGGGAGCACTCCTGGGAATTGGCAGTGGCATTGTTTGTATGATGTTAGGTGTAGAGTGGTAGAATAGACTACAGCTGAAGGGAATCATCTTAAACCTAATGAACATTGACAAAGACATCTATTCATTCCAGCCCAAAACTGCAAAAATCAACGGGCATACAATGTCTTATGTTGACGAAGGGCAGGGTCACGCAGTAGTCATGATTCATGGCAATCCAACCTGGTCCCTGCTTTTTCGCAATGTAATCTCCACGCTTAAAACAAATTATCGCACCATTGCCCTGGACCACATAGGTTGCGGCCTGTCGGATAAACCACAAAACTTTGGCTATCGTCTGGAAGATCACATCAGCAACCTGGCATGTCTGATCCAACACCTTCAACTGGAAAAAGTATCACTTATCATGCACGATTGGGGCGGTGCCATTGGTATGGGATATGCGGTGCGTCATCCTGAACGCGTCACCTCTTTAACATTGTCCAACACAGCGGCTTTTGCTTCCAAACAAATACCTTTTCGTATCAGTATCTGCCGGACACCGTTTTTGGGACCACTGATGATTCAGGGAGCCAACCTCTTTGCAAGGGCTGCTATTCACATGACAGTCAGCAAACCCTTAGACAACAAATTGGCGAACATGTATCTCGCTCCTTACGACTCCTGGTCCAATCGTATTGCCATCATGCGTTTTGTTGAAGATATCCCCATGGATCCTGCCCATCCATCATGGCAGACCATTAAAGATATTGAAGAGAGACTATCGTTATTCAAAGAGACGCCAGTACAACTGGTATGGGGTGGCAAAGATTTCTGTTTCACTCCACATTTCATGAACCGCTTTCAAGAAATCTTTCCCCAGGCGGAAAGCCACTTGTTTGAAGATGCCGGTCATTATGTGTATGAAGACGCCCATGGCCAAATTGAGTCTGTGATTGAGACTTTCTTAAATAAGTTCGTAAACGTGCAACATGGATAACCAGAATATAGGCCACACCCTCACTGCTGTAGCCCAACAATACCCAGATAATATCGGTTTGGTCCACCCAAAAGAGAAAGGCAAAAACAAATGGACTTTCAGCGAGTTAGAAACAAACGTTCAAGCATTCTGCCATGCTCTTTCAAAGGAAAGAATTACAAAAGGCAGTCGGGTAATCCTCATGGTGAAACCCTCCATGGAATTCGTCTGTCTGGCCTTTGCCCTGTTCAGGTTGGGTGCTGTTGTTATCCTCATTGATCCCGGCATGGGCTTTCGCAATCTCCTGCGCTGCATCTCTTCAGTGAAACCAGAAGTTTTCATTGGCACCCCCAAGGCCGTTCTTTTTAAAGTGTTGTTTCATCGTCATTTTAGGACAGTTACCAATACAATTACAATACATCCTTTTTCAGGTTTTACGAGGGCAGCAAAAAAAGAACTTAACGCCCCATCTCATGTGTCATTTCCAGAAACCAATTCCGATGACCAGGCTGCTATTATCTTTACCACCGGATCCACCGGTCCACCAAAGGGTGTTTGCTATACCCATGCCATATTCCACGCCCAACTCAATCTCATTAGAAATTATTACCAGATCGGTCCAGGGGATATTGACCAACCGGCCTTTCCCCTTTTTGCTCTATTTTCAACCGGATTGGGAGCCTGTGCAGTGATACCTGATATGAATCCAGCCCAGCCAGCCAAAGTCAACCCAGAAAAATTTATTCGTACAATCAAAGAGTTCGGAGTCACATACTCATTCGGCTCCCCCACCATTTGGGATAAAGTTTCCAAATATTGCCAGACAAAACAAATCACCCTCAATACTTTGGAAAAGGTACTCATGGCCGGTGCACCCGTACCTGGACATCTGGTAGAACGAGTCAGGTCCATATTGCCTTCCCATGCCGTGGTCCATACGCCTTATGGTGCCACGGAATGCCTCCCTGCTGCCAATATTGAAAGTAGAGAAATCCTTTCCGAAACATGGTCGGAAACAATGGCTGGTAAAGGGACATGCGTCGGTAAACCTTTACCGGGAAATACCATTAAAATTCTTCCCATCTCAGACAACCCCATGGAAACATGGCAGCCAGACAAGGCCCTCCCAGCCAATGAAGTTGGTGAAATTGCCATAACCGGACCTGTAGTCACTCCATCATACGATAATAATGACCAGGAAAACAGACTGGCAAAAATACACAAAAACAACGAGTTGTGGCACAGAATGGGCGATGTTGGTTATCTTGACAATAAAGGACGACTCTGGGTATGTGGACGCAGAGCCCACCGAGTACAAAGCACAGAAGGCACTCTCTATCCACTCCCCTGTGAAGCGGTTTTCAACCAACATGAGGCTGTTTTTCGCAGTGCATTGGTTGGTATTGGCCCCTCACCAAATCAACTTCCTGTACTCATTGTTGAATTGGCTGATAAAAATATACAACATGATACACTCATGGCGGAGCTCAAAGAAATTGCAGTCAGTTTCCCCCATACAAAATCCATCAAGTATTTTCTTGTGCACCAAGAATTTCCAACAGACATACGACATAACGCCAAGATATTTCGTGAAAAATTAGCGATGTGGGCTGAAGAAAAAATCAAGATTTAACAATATACACCAGCGCTCGAGAGAGGATATATACATGAAAAAAGCCGCTGTAACAGGTGGAGGCGGTTTCATCGGCCTGGCCATTGTCCGCAAATTACTTGAGCAAGGTATAGAACCCGTGGTGATTGGCCGATCCCATTATGAAGAAATTGATAAACTTGGCCTGGTAACCAATCAAGGTGATATCCGAGATCTTAACTTTCTGCAAAAAACTTTGGCTGACTGTGACACAGTTTTTCATGTGGCTGCCAAAGCAGGTATTTGGGGGCCAAAGGAGGAATTCTTTTCTACCAATGTTACCGGCACTGAAAATGTCATCCAGGCCTGCCAAGATCAGGGCGTTCAACACCTCATTTACACGTCCAGCCCCAGCGTGGTTTTTGACCGTGTCGGTTTAAGTGGAGTTACGGAAACCACCCCATATGCAAAAAAATTCCTTTGTCATTACGCCCAAACAAAGGCTTTAGCAGAGCAGAAGGTTCTCGCTGCGAATGAAAATGATATAAAAACTGTTGCCCTCCGACCTCATCTTGTATGGGGCCCGGGGGACAACCATCTCTTGCCCCGACTCATCGAGCAGGGAAGAAAAGGGAAACTCAAACAAGTAGGCAAAGGGAAAAATCTGGTGGATATCACCTATATCGACAATGCCGTTCATGCCCACCTGCTGGCAGCCAAAAACCTGGAAGATTCAGCCAGTGCAGCTGGACGAGCCTATTTCATTTCACAAGGTGAACCGGTTCACCTCTGGCCCTGGGTCAATACCCTTTTCCAGCGCCTGGGCATCCCCACAGTCCATAAACGGGTGAGCTATACCAAAGCCTATTGGGCCGGCTCCATTTTGGAACGCATCTACAAGACATTCAATTTAAAAGATGACCCACCCATGACCCGTTTCCTGGCAGAGCAACTGGCCAAACCCCATTGGTTTGCATTGGACAGAGCTGAACGAGATCTTGGATATGAACCTTTGGTCAATCAAACGGAAGGCCTGAACCGTACTATAAAGTGGTTGCGAACAAAGGCTGAAGGCTGAAGAAATTGTTTTGATACCTTGTCGTTTTAAACCAAAAAGTTGAAGATTTCGGCTGAATATTTGTACAATTGTTACATGAAGCCTGCTCGCCATTTTCTACTCATTCTAATCTGCATTCTTACTCATTATTCCCATGATAATACTGTCTGGGCATCGGATACATATTCCAAGGCCCGCAAGGCCATGCTGGATGCGATCAGTGCCGATGTCAGGGATACCAGCAGTTATCTTGGCAGCAGCTCCCTTGACCCAAAAGTATTTGCTGCCCTGGCCAAGGTCCCCCGACATGAATTTGTCCCTTTACCACAACGACTTTGGGCATACGAAAACCGCCCTTTGCCCATTGGACACGGCCAGACCATCTCCCAGCCATACATCGTAGCAATCATGACGGACCTGCTCAAATTAACAAACAATGACAAGGTCCTGGAAATAGGCACGGGCTCCGGCTATCAGGCTGCTATCTTGGGCGAATTGGTACACCAGGTCTATACCATTGAAATTATTGAACCACTTGGCCAGAAGGCTGCCAAACGTTTAAAAAGATTGGGTTACACAAATATAACAACCCAGATTGGAGATGGTTATTATGGTATGGCGGATAAAGCTCCTTTTGATGCAATTGTGGTGACCGCAGCGGCCAGCCACATTCCACCACCTTTGGTAAAACAACTCAGACCAGGTGGTCGCATGATTATTCCGGTGGGTAGCCGTTTCATGGTCCAACAACTCATCCTTGTTTCAAAAGATCGAGGAGGTAAAATCACCACTCGACAGCTCCTGCCAGTACGTTTTGTGCCCCTCACCGGTGATCATTAATCCCAGCCAAAAGCATGCACTGGATGAAAAGGAGCAATTAATCATAACGAGCCAATACCTGACTTTACAAACCGGCTGGATTTTTCCGGAAGGGAGTACGGTGGGAAGCCAGGTTCGAGAGACGGGCAAGGTTTTCACAAATAGTTGCAATGTGTCGGCAACAAAACGAATAGCCCCAGCGGCTTCCGTAATCCCTGGAGGAAATACCAGCCAGGCCTATAGGTCTATATTCTATTTTCAGGTTAAAAGATAAATGTATGAACAGGCGGCAACTACTGACAATCACATTCAAAACATAAGGCCACCGAGGCTGGCCATAGCCATAGTCTCAGGCGCAGCTCTCGCCTACGAACTTCTGCTTATCCGACTCTTCTCAATTATCCAGTGGCATCATTTCGCATTTATGGTCATCAGCCTAGCTCTACTTGGATATGGAGCCAGTGGCACTTTTGTAGCCTTTTTCAGAAACCGCCTTTTGAAAAACTTTAAAGCTTCCTACCTTGCTTGTGTCATTCTGTTCGGCTTTACAACTGCCCTCTGTTTTCTCATTGCCCAAAAAATCCAATTCCACCCTGAAGAGTTATTCTGGAACCCATGGCAACCCTTCAGGCTCCTTTCCATATATCTTGTTCTGGCCCTGCCCTTCTTTTTTGCCGCAACCAGTATGGCCCTGGTCCTGGCCCATTTCCACAAGCAGGTCCCACAACTCTATAGCATGGATTTATTGGGGGCCGGATTAGGCAGTCCATTTCTCATACTATTGCTCTTTGCTTTTTTCCCAGCCAAAGTACTCCTAATTCTTTCCGGTATAATTCTCCTGGCAGGGGCCATAGCGTGTCTGGAAATGGGCACACAACAACATTGGCCAATACTTGTACTGTGCCTGCTTGCTCTTATCATACAATTCCTGCCCCCATCCTGGTCAGAACTCGAGCCTTCCCCCTATAAAGAACAGAGCCAGGCCCTCCAAATCAGCGGCACTCACATCTTGGCAGAACGCTCTAGCCCATTGGCCCTTCTCACTGCAGTGGACAGCCCTGAAGTCCCGTGGCGTCATGCCCCTGGCATGAGCCTGGTTTCGCCTGTGGAACCGCCACCTCAAATAGCACTCTTCTTCGATGGCGGCGGACTGACGACAATTAATCAATTCAATGGTGACTTAAAACCCCTCAACTTTCTTGACCAAATGCCCTCTGCCCTGCCCTATCATCTCATAAAACCAGAAAGGGCTTTAATCCTGGGTGCCGGCGGCGGAAGTGATATCCTGCAGGCCATGTATCATGGGGTGAAAGCCATTGAGGCTGTGGAACTCAATCCCCAGGTCATTGACATGATGAGCAATGAATTTGCCTCTTTTGCCGGTGGACTGTTCTCTAAACCGGAAGTCAATCTCCATGTGGCTGAGAGCCGTGCTTTTATCCGGCAAAATAAAAAAACCTATGACCTCATCCAGATGAACATGCTGGACTCCTTTTCCGCCTCTGCTGCAGGTCTCCATGCCTTAAATGAGAACCACTCATACACCGTAGAAGCTTTACAAGAATACCTAAAAGATCTTTCACCAAACGGATTCCTCTCCATTAGCCGTTGGCTCAAACTCCCGCCAAGAGACACCTTAAAACTTTTTGCCACCGCCATAGAGGCTATGAAGAACCAGGGTGTCAAACAACCAGAAGACCACATGATCCTCATTCGAGGCCTGCAGACCTCTACTTTGCTGATTAAGAACTCACCCATCCAGGAAGAAGAAATTGCCTCACTTCGCACCTTTTGTTTTGACCGTTCATTTGACATGGCATATTTCCCAGGAATACAGGCAAATGAGGCCAACCAATACAATATTTTAGCTGAACCTTTTTTCTACCAAGGAGCCGAGGCATTATTGGGTGAACATTCGGAAAACTTTCTTGATAAATACAAATTTCAACTGAAGCCGGCCACCGACGACCAGCCTTTCTTCTTTCATTTTCTTAAGTGGAATTCCATGAGCGAAATCATAGCCTTACGGGGCAAAGGAGGAATGATGCTAGTGGAGTGGGGCTATCCCATTTTACTCGCTGCCTTAATTCAAGGGTGTGTGGCCAGCCTTGTACTCATTGTTCTTCCCTTGCGGCGCTTAACGAGAAAGAGGGAGAAAAGAGCCAAGCAATGGAGGATCTTTGTCTATTTCTTCTGTCTCGGGCTTGCCTTTCTTTTTCTGGAAATCGCTCTTATGCAAAAACTGGTTCTCTTCCTGGGCCATCCTCTCTATTCGGCAGCCCTGGTTCTCAGTACCATATTGGTGTTTGCCGGCCTGGGAAGCAATGTTTCTAGAACACTTACCCAAAAACACCATCCTCAGCAGGTAACTCAATGGGCCATTATGACCATTGTGGCCTTAGGTCTTTCTTTCGCCTTTTTCCTCACTCCTCTCATTCATAGTCTTTTGGCCCTTCCCGGTTGGTCGCGCTCACTCATTGCTATTCTGCTTCTAGCACCACCGGCCTTTGCCATGGGTATACCCTTTCCCCTTGCCCTGGCCAAACTTGGTGACCTTGATCAGGCACTCATTCCGTGGGCATGGGGTGTCAACGGCTGTGCTTCTGTGCTCAGTGCTATCCTGGCCACTTTATTGGCCATTCATTTTGGATTTACTGTCGTGATTCTGTGTGCTCTAGGGCTTTATGGATTGGCAGCTTTTACTTTTCCAGGGAAGAAAACTTAAAGAGCAGTCATTTAACAACCACCCCTAGAAGGGGTGGATTAAAAGGTGACCCTAAAAGGGTT